>JAGQHN010000100.1 GCA_020431825.1 Trueperaceae bacterium
CCTTGCAGGAGTATCTGGGTGTCCCAAATGAAATAAGTGGCTACCATATCCGCATAAGAAACCCGGATAATGCCAGCCGCGTAGGTATGGAACTGGCAGCTGAAACAGGTCTCCTGGCTTACTCATGGCAATCCCTATTTAGTGGACTAATTGAGCAGTTAAAACTGCAAAAAGCCCTGATTGCGGTCGTAGTCTTTTTGATCGTTCTGGTGGCTGCTATGGGCATTGCCAATATCCTGATTTTAACCGTGGCAGAAAAAACTGAGGAAATCGCTATCTTAAAAGCGATGGGAGCCTCGCAGCGGCAAATCATCAGCACCTTTACTCTCGAGGGTCTTATTCTTGGGGGCACAGGTACATTACTGGGTGCCCTTCTGGGTTTTAGTATCAGTCTATACTTTAAGCTCAAACCCTTTCCCTTACCGGGTGATCTTTATTTCATCACAGCTTTGCCTGTCGATATGCAGGCTTTCGATTTTATCTGGGTGTGTGCACTTTCGCTGGCTACCAGCGTGATCGCAGGCATTGTTCCGGCAAGGCGCGCCAGCGGTCTTAATCCTGTAGATATATTACGTTAGTTTTTACGTTTCGCCTTTCCATTGCGTATTGGAACTTGGCAGGAACGTAATTTCAGCACTACTTAGGGCAAGCTAATCTGAAAGTAAAGAGAATGTTAGCGCGACTTGAAACCAGCTTTCAGCAAACACTGCAAGCCTGGGTGGAAGGGCAATTTAAAAAATCTGAGACTTGGCAAATTATAAAAACCCCGCCGGTTTTCTGCGGCACCTGATCGATCACCTCTTAAGGCTGCTTCTTCCGACCTGACCTGATTCGAGGGTCGCCACCGCGCAGAGCCGACGGGGCTTTAGAGATAGTACCACTTTAAAGTGAACTGATGTTGCTAAATATTACAAGTTTACCTTGAGCATTAGCTTTGCTTTTACACAAAGTTTTGCATCAACAATTCTCTATGCAACTAAATAGGACTAAAGGAATGCCTTAAAGCTAGTCCAGCCGTTATCAGAAGTGCAAACTTGTCATTCATAGGGTCACGCAGCTAGACGGTAAGATCAATCCTCTCCCCTTAGTGCTCGAGCCAGTAAAAGAGAATGTTAGTCCCCTGGTTCATATTTAGATAAGGAGTAGCTACCAAAAATAAGAGGCAAAAACGTTCCTAATAAAGTTAAAAGTAAAATGCCTAAAAGAAACAATACTCCTTCTGATTGCAACCATAAAACTTCTGTGGGGTTCCTCAGGGTACGCCAGGCAGGCCAGGCAAATACTGTGGTAAGCAGCGCAGCATAAATCAGTGAAAGGGTCATGTATAAAAGCCCGCCAGCTGACATCGGTATCTCTGAAGGATTCGTGGCGTCAAATCTGGGAAAGGCTGCACCTAGACCCACGCCTAAACCTGAAATAACAAAAGCGCTACTAATACCAGCAAGCGGTGACGCAATCGCCAGTGTTGGTGATAAATCAATTAAAAAGGCAGCACTGGTACCTAGACCCAAACCCAGGATCAGCATAAGGGGAAGGCTATGCCAGAACTTGGTCATAACAATTTGTTTGGGTTTTAACGCACTGGTTTTTAGTAGCCAGAAACCCTCACCCTCGAGTGACACTGCCGGGTATGCCATACGAATGCCAATACCTGACATAAGAAAGCCCAGAAACATTAGATTCATGGTACCTACAGCATCTTTAAAACGCTGCAAGTCTACTTCTACACTGCTCAAACTGACCAGATAAACACCCGCTAAGGCGGTTAAAACCAGGAGCTGAGACCACTGAGAAGGGTCTCTTAAAAGCAGGCGGTTATCTTTCACCATTATACTGCCGCCACGCCCCAGAAGGTAAAAAGGACGTTCCCAGAAGCTTGGCCCTTTGGCACGGCTGTCCAGTTTAGGTGCGCCTGAATCAAGCCCTCTTATCCAGCCATCGCGGTAGGCGAAAGCCGCCAGACGAGCAACCAGAAAAAGTAAAACAAGCGAAAGTCCTGCCAAAATGAAAATGGCGGGAGTAACCTTACCCTCGAGTGCCCCCCACACCGCTCCCGACGTCCAGCTCGTGGGTAGCCAGCCAATCCGGAACTCGGCAAAACGCTGAAGTAAAGCTTCAAAGGCTTCCGGGCTCATGGCCGCAAGCTGTTCGGGTCGTAGCGCACGCAGGCCAAAAATAAGGGCGGCTGCCAAGACGACACTCAGGGCAGTTGAAATCTCTTTAACGCGTCCTGCTGGCGCAATGCGCATGAGAAAAAGGGCAATAAAACTTCCCAGAGCCACCGGAATGGCGTAGAGAGCCAGGAGGGAAAATAGTGCAAGAGGATAATAAAGCCAGGGCGCCGAGCGCTCGAGCCCCAAACCAAGCAGTACCGGAATGGTAAAAATGGCAGGCAGCAGCGCCGCATTAATATAGGTTTCAGCCACTTTAAGATAAAAGACACGTTCTGGTGGAACCGGCAAACTCAGCAAAAAGGGCAAATCATGTGAGCTATAAAGGGTGGTAATAGCCGTGGTCAAAACACTAAAAGCCACCCCTAGCGTTAGCATGCTAAATAAGCCCTCGAGGCTGCGCTGCATCACG
Organism: Trueperaceae bacterium; assembly: GCA_020431825.1. GTDB lineage: Bacteria > Deinococcota > Deinococci > Deinococcales > Trueperaceae > JAHEBB01. Next base: position 2,584 of record JAGQHN010000100.1, read on the forward strand.
GCATCGGCAATAGAACCTACCGCCGGATAACGGTCAATAAAACCCACCCCATAGCGGGTTGCTGCCAGAATACCCCAAAAGACCAGCGCTAAAAAAAACCAGCCAAAAAGATAGCGCCCTGGTCTCTTCTTGAGATCATTAAGTAGACCTCTAAGGCGCATGGCAAAAAGAATCACGCAACAACCTCGAGTTCCTGCGTTAGGCGCAGGAAAATGCCTTCCAAGTTTTCATCGGCTCGTTGCTTTAAGTCTTGCATTTCACCTTTGGCAGCGATTTGGCCTTTATGCAAAACAACCACCCGGTCAGCCACTGCCTCGGCAACTTCCATAGAGTGCGTGGTAAGAAGCACGGTATTGCCTTTTAAGGCGTAGTCTTTCATGAGTTCACGTACCTGGATGGCAGCTCTAGGGTCAAGGCCGACCATCGGCTCATCAATTACCAAAACGGCAGGCTCATGAATCATGGCAGCAATAAAGGTCAGTTTTTGCCGCATCCCATGAGAGTAGGTTTCAATAAGCTCATTGCCAAAGTCAACCAGACCAAAAAACTCGAGCCAGTGCTGCGCCTTGCTTTCCGCGTCTTTGACATGTCGCAACTGGCATAAAAAGCGCAAAAGTTCACGACCGGTTAATTTCTGATAAAGGTAGGGACGGTCAGGAACATAGCCGAGGTTCATCTTGGCTTCGGTGGCCTGTTTGATCACATCAAAATTAGCCAGTCTTATATGACCGCTGCTGGGTCTGAGTAAGCCAGTAATCGCTTTTATAGTAGTGGACTTGCCTGCACCATTGGGGCCAAGGAGTGCCAGTACTTCGGCCGGGTAAGCCGTAAAAGAAATGCCCTTTACCGCTTGAACCCGGCCGTACTGTTTTGCAAACTGATCGACCTGAATCATAAACTTAGTCTACAGCTTCAAGTCGGCAGCGCCAGTTTAGTTCTTCGCTTCTACCTGGGTGTTTAGCGTATCAAAGGCAATATGAAGGGCATTATCGGAAAGTAAGTCAACGATGGCCTCACCCTGAATCTCACTTTGCTGTGCCCTTTTACCCGTCGAGACAAATTCAAAGCTGCCATCTTCGCCTACAATCACTGAGCCAGCAGCCTGACCATCCACACTAAATTCAATGACCTGACCCGGGTGTCCTTGACCCTCGAGGGAAACCACATCAGGGAAGCGGGTGTCTTCAGCATAGACATCGGGGGTGATGCCCACTTCACTGATACTATTGCGATTAGGGGTAAGCCACTCAAAAGATACATAGGCAAGCTGCCCCCCATTAGAGAGCGAAATAACATTTTGTGCAACGCCTTTACCAAAGGTATCTTCTCCTACCACCAGCGCACGGTGATTTTCCTGCAGGGCACCCGCCACAATCTCTGAAGCCGAAGCAGAATTATCATTTACCAGAACCACCATAGGCAAATCGAACCATTCAGGGTCAGCCGAAGCTAAGCGGCTGGTAACCCCTTTAGAACGCTGGAAGACAATATCCCCTTTATCTAAAAAGGCGTCAGCAACCTGAATCCCTTGAGAAAGTAAGCCACCACCATTGTCACGCAAATCTAAAATGAGCGACTGAATCCCTTGCTCTTTGAGTTGGCTCAGGTGGTTCATAAGCTGGTCATAAAGCATCTGGTTACTAAAGGTCGTCAGGTGGATATAGCCTACGTGATTGTCCAGTACGGTTGATTCCACTGAAACAATGGCAATTTGGCCTCGAGTAATCAAAAAGTCAATTGCTTCCTCTTCGCCTTGCCGCAACATTTTGATGGCCACCATGCTGCCTTTGGGGCCGCGCACCAGATCAGCCACCTCGCTGGGCGTCATGTCACTGACATCGGTGCCATCAACCTCAACAAAAATGTCACCACGGCGTAAGCCTGCCTGCCAGGCAGGACCATCTTTATAGACATTTATGATTTCTACGCCCTTACCACTTTGCCGATTAAGGGGCGATAATACGGCACCGATGCCTTCAAAAGACCCGCTCATATCCTGATTACGTCTGGCAGCGGCTTCAGGATCAGAATAATAGGAAAAGCGATCATCTAAAGAATCAATCATGCCTTTTATGGCACCCTGAATCAAGGACTCGTCATTAACATCATTAAGATAATTGGATTTAAGTGCAGCATAAACCTGCATAAGCGCCTGCCCTGAGCTCGAGGCTAAAAACTCTTCTTCAAAATTACGCGATAATTGTGCCTGCACAAACACAGATAAAATAAATAAACCTAAAAAAATAACTGTCCACTTGCGTTTCATCGGACCTCCAAAATATGCCCTTTAAAAGAGTGGGGGATTTATAGCGAGGGATTCTTTTAAAGAAGCAATCTTTAGCATTTAGTATAAGCACGCTAAAAATGAGATAGCGTAAACTTTTCTACGCAAGCAAAAAGCATGAACGAATATTCATAAAGTTCTTAGAATAGCCCGGCACTAGTTAAACAGGGCAGGTTGTTCAACGAACAGCTCAGACCTATCGGCGAGTTTAAAAACCCCAATGCCTAAAAGTCTTACAGGCAGCTCGAGCCTGACCTTTGTACGCAGTAAACGCTCAGCCTCAAGTAAAATCTCTTCATAGCTGTCAATAGCCCTTGGCAGACTTTGCTGACGGGTCATAATCTGATGATGGCTGTCTTTAAGTTTCACACTAATACCCGAGGCACTGAGCCCTTCTTTCCTGAGACTGGTCGCCACGTGCTCAGCTAAGGGAGGAAGTTCTTCAATCAACCGGGTAACTTCACTCAGGTCACTACTAAAGGTTGTTTCAGCGCTAATGCTTTTGTATTCCCGGTTGGGTTCAACGGGTCTATCATCAATGCCCTGCGCCATCTGCCAGAAAAGCAGGCCATTCTTACCAAACTGCTCGACCAGCCGTTCCTGAGACTGGTTTCTTAAATCCTGCCCGGTATAGATGCCCAGCGCATGAAGCCTTTCTGCCGTTTTTGGCCCTACCCCAAAAAATTTTTCTACAGGCAACTGTGCGATAAAGGGCAAGGCTTCTTCAGGCTTTATAACAGTTAGACCGTCAGGCTTTTGCAGGCTCGAGGCAATCTTAGCCAGAAATTTACTGGCAGATACCCCTGCCGAAGCGGTTAGCCTTAGTTCACTGGCAATATCTTTCTTAAGGCTCTGGGCAAGCAGCGTAGCTGATTTTGGCCCCTGTTTTGGCTCTGTGACATCCAGATAAGCTTCATCAAGTGCCAGTGGCTCAACCAGATCGGTATAACGGTGAAAAATCTTGCGAATATGCTGCGATATAGCTTTGTAAACCTCTTTGCGTGGTTTGACAAAAATGAGCTGGGGGCAGCGCTCTAAGGCCATACGAGCTGGCATAGCAGACCCCACTCCAAACCGTCTGGCCTCGTAGCTGGCAGTCATCACAACCCCTCTGGCCTCGTTATAGCCAACGGCAATCGGTAAACCTTTTAAAGCAGGATCATCCCGCTGCTCTACCGAGGCATAAAAAGCGTCCATGTCAAGGTGGATGATCTTGCGCATCTTAAGCTACATCAATAATGGCTAGCGTACAGCGTGACGTGCAAATAAGCTTATCTGCCTCATCCCTTATGTCAATCGTCCAGACATGCGTGCTTCTGCCCTTATGAATAGGAGTTGCTATTGCAGTTACCTGCCCATCTTTTTTGCCCCTTATATGATTGGCATTTATTTCAAGCCCTACTGCCCGTTGCCGACTCAAATCAATATTCATTGTTGCTCCGATGCTGGCAGCACTCTCCGCTAAAACCACGGACGCTCCTCCGTGCAAAAGACCAAAAGGCTGATGTACTTTAGGGCCTACGGGCATAGTGGCAACCACCCTATCTGGACCCACCTCAAGAATTTCAATACCTAAAGAGGCATGAATAGTATTTTCCGTATTTAAATCCATGCTCTAGCTTATCGCCTCGTTGAAAGCTTAGATGGTTTTTCACGGCATCAAATAAGCTCGCGTAAACTATTCAACCTCAAAGTAGCGGTCAAAAACGTATAGTCGTAATGCTATGAAGGTTGTGTATCGTGACTAAACGCGCGGGTGCTCTTGTTATTTCGCTGGACTTTGAGTTGCACTGGGGCGTAAGAGATCTTTATGGCCCTAATGATAGCTACCATGAAAACTTGCAAGGAGCCAGAACGGTCATTCCTAAAATGCTAGCTCTTTTTGAACGCTACGACATAGCAGCGACCTGGGCAACAGTAGGATTTTTGTTTGCCCGTTCCAAAGAGGAGCTCGAGCACTATTCACCTGAAATCAAACCTGATTACGAAAACACTAAGCTTGATGCTTACCTCGAGCCTCTGGGCGAAAGCGAAGCTACTGACCCTCTGCACTATGCACCCAGCCTTATTGAGCAGATTTTACAAACCCCAAAACAAGAGCTTTCCACCCACACCTTTTCGCACTATTACTGTCTGGAAAAGGGACAAACGCTCGAGGCCTTTCGGGCCGATTTGGTGAGTGCCCTTGCTATAGCTAAAACGTGGCAGGTTGCACCACGCTCGATCATCTTTCCCCGAAACCAGTTGAACCCTGACTACGTTAGCACCATGAAAGAACTGGGCATCACCATTTACCGTGGCAACGAGAGGGCCTTTATGTATCAGGCAGCTGCCACCGATGAACACACAGCGTTCATGCGGCTTATGCGCCTGGCAGATACCTATCTACCTGCTACAGCGCATAATCTGACCAGCTGGGATCATTTAAAAGACGAACATGGTCTTATTAACATTCCCTCGAGTCGTTTTTTACGTCCGGTTTCAAGTAAATTAGGCGTGCTCGAGCCTCTTCGCCTAAAACGCATTATGTCAGGGATGATTGAGGCGGCCAGAACTGGACAGCTTTATCATCTCTGGTGGCACCCTCATAACTTTGGACGCGATCAGGAGGCAAATCTGGCCTTCTTAGAAAAAATCTTGCAGCACCGCCAGTCTCTGGCAAAAACGTATGGCTTTGAATCCTTATCGATGCTTGATGTTGCGAAAAGACTCGAGTAAGCCTGAGCAAAGTTAAGACAGACACCGTAAACTGTCCTGATGCTTGACACTTCCAAAGCGCAGACACATGCTCGGGCAAACCATCCAACAAATCTGGTTGCCGTGCAAGCCCAGATGACCCTGGCAGACTATGAAAGTGCCGAGCATTTTCACAAAAAAATCCTGAACTTAAGCGAACGTGCCGTTGATGGCTTGCCCCAGGGTCAGACGCTGGTGGCCTTTCCTGAAGTGATTGGTTTGCCCTTACTTTTGACTCTGGGCCATTTTGAAGCGGTAAGGCATAGCTCGAGCATTCAGGGAGCGATGCTCAGCTACTTAAAACGTGCCTGGAAACAGGTTTTAGCATCAGCCTGGCAGCAAAGGCGCTGGGGCTTTGCTTCGCTCTATCAGGCACAAGCGATTCCTGCCTATCTGGCTTATAAGAGGGCTTTTAGCGAAGCTGCTAAAACCTTTGGTGTTCAGGTGATTGCTGGCAGTATCTTTTTACCTCATATTGAAGAAGAGGCAGCGCGGGGCGTGCACGTAGCCCGGAGAGAAGTCTATAATACTGCCTTTGGTTTTTCAGCAAAGGGTCAGCTACTGGGGCGCAGCCGCAAGGTGTATCTGACCGACGGGGCTGAATCTCGCTCGGGTTTGTCCCGGGGTCAGCTAGCAGATTTATACCCTATCAGCATGCCTGTGGGCAAGGTAGGTGTGGCCATTTGCCTGGACGCTTTTTACAGCTCAGTCATTGAACACTTTGACGCTTTAGGCACCGAAATTATTGTTCAACCTAGTGCCAATCATGCAGACTGGCAGCGCCCCTGGCCAGCAGACCCCACACTCACCGAGGGAGAAGCCTGGCTCAAACATGGCCTTCTCCAGATGATACAGGGGCGCGAACACCTTCGTTTTGGCCTTAACCCTATGATGGTTGGTAATGTCTGGGATTTAGAGGCAAGTGGACGCTCGAGCATCGTCTTTAACACGCGCCACTATCCTGGGTTTCAGACTGAACGACCAGGACTTGCCGCCCTAGCAGAGTCGCCCTACGAAGAGGCTTTTGTACGCTTCAGTTTTAAGTAGTGGTGGTATCATCCTGACAAACAGCAGTTCCAGATTCAAATTTGAACACTATTACGGTTTCACCCGAACAATTACCTTTAGCATCTGTTTGACTTGTACTTTCACCACGAACAGTACAGATATACCACTTCTAAACCATTTGCTTTTATAAAAGTCAACACACGCCCGACTCGGCTTCAGTATAAACTAGAGCTTGTGACGGGAACGCTAGGCTTATTTTCACTGGTAGACCTTTTTCAACTCTTGGCATCTTCAGCTAGAACGGGTCGCTTGACCATAGACCACCCCAGGGCCAAGGCTCGAGTCTATTTTGACAAAGGGCAAATCGTCCATGCCAGTTTTGGCGAGGTCGAAGGCGAAGAGGCAGTTTATGAGCTTTTTGGCGATGAGCGCGGCAGTTTTGAATTTCAGGTAGGTATATCGGCCTCGCAGAAAACCGTCAACGCTTCAACCGAAAATCTCATGCTCGAGGCCATTCGCCGCCTCGATGAGCACAACCGTGATGATGACGTTATGATTCCTGATGAAGCTGTGCCTGTCTTTACCGGTAATGCGCAGAGCAGTTCGTTAAGCCTCGAGCCACACGAAGTCGAGCTTTTGAAATTTATGGACGGCATGCACACTATTTTTGAAATTTCTGAAAAAACCAGGACCGAACCCAATGATATCAAAAAGGTCATTTCACGCCTGGTTAAAGTGGGGGTCTTAAAAGTCAGAGATAAAAAACCACGTACTGCCAGACTTGTTACAAGGCTCGAGCGTGACAGGCTCAATACTGGCACCGTTGGCGTTGATAAGAACATTCTGGGTCAGTGGGGTAATATTCTTGGGGAAACCCCCGAGCAAGTGGCCTGCCGCTTTCCCGATGGGCGCGTGCTCATGTTTAAAGCCAAACCCGTTGAAGAAGCCGGACCCTACATTATGTTTTCTATGGAAACGCTCGCCATTGTAGACGTTCCTGTAAATGTCGCTTTGCTGGTAAAGCCTGTTGTATAACTGAAGCTTCCAAAGCACGAAAAGCCTTGGTATAAAATCCTGATGTCTGATTCCGCTTCTCGAGTTCTTTTACCCTGGCGTCAGGAGTCCTTTCCTATTGATTGGTCAGCAGAATTTGCCAGGGAAGCAGCTTTGCATCTGGAAATTGGGTTTGGCGATGGTCGCTTTACCTTGCGTCGTGCCCTCGAGCACCCCAAGGATGCTTTTGTTGGTTTAGAAATTTCCAGTGCCAGCTTGCAACGAGGCTGGAAAAAGTTAAAGCGTAACGGCTTAAGCAATGTAAGGCTTATCAAACTGGGCGCACAGTTTGCCGTGCAGCATCTCTTTGCCCCTGACTCACTCAGTTCTATCGTGGTAAATTTCCCTGACCCCTGGCCCAAAGAAAAACACGAAAAAAATCGGCTTTTGCAAGATAGCTTTTTTAAGCTGGCAGCCAGCCGTTTAAAAGCGGGGGGCAGCATAAATCTGGCAACCGATCACCCGGACTATCTGGCCTTTGCCCGAGAACAGAGTCAGCTTTCTGGGCTTTATGATTTGCTCGAGCCCCCACCCCCTCAGGCAGTTTTTGAAACCAAATATGCCCTCAAGTGGAAAGGGCAGGGAAAACCGCTTTACTATCAGCTTTTTCGCTATAACGGTGCGCCAACACCTGAGTATCCTATTTTAGAAAGGCCCGCGACTATGCCTCATGCCCTGATTCAAGGACAGTTACCCGAAACTATTGAGTTTAGTAAACAAGTTCTGGCTTACGCCAATGGGCATGTGATTTTACATGAAGTGCTAAAAAGCATTGGTTCCGATGATGAAGCGCCCAGCCAGGACAAGTGGCTGTTTCGGGCAACCATTGATGAAGAGGACTTAAAACAGCAAATCCTGGTGGTGGTCAAACGCCGCAGCGCTGATGAACTTATTGTACGGCTCGAGCCTTTTGGCGACCCGGTTATCACCAAAACCACGCGTGGTGCGGTGCATGCAGTAACCGAGTGGCTACTAAGTCTCCCAGCAGGTATAAGGGTACTCGAGCGCAATTACTAGACACTAAGGATTCTTTAAATAAGGGTTGAGCATCAAAACGGGACAACTCGCCTGAGTTTCTCTTTTCTTTACAGACGTCAATTTTCAACTTCGCTAGACTAGGTACATCTATGACCTATGACCAAACTGAAGTCGAACACTTCAGACAGCAAAAAGCCCTATTTTTTAGACGCAACAAAAATGCTCCGCTACGCGGAGATGCGGTAGAGGGCATGAACTATTTTCCGATCAGTACAGAGTTTGTGTTTGAGGCTAAGCTCGAGCCGCTACAAACAGCCCAGCGTGTCTGGTTTGCCATGTCACGCGGTGAAGCCGAAGCCTATATCCCGGAGGCACTGGCGCATTTTGACTATGCCGGTAATACCTATACGCTGGTGCTTTACCGCCCTGACGGTAGTGATGACAGTTCCCGCTTGTTTATGCCTTTTACGGACTCGAGCAACGGTCAGGAAACTTACCCGGCTGGGCGCTACCTGGAAGTTGTGCCTGAACGCGAAACGGCCCGCCTCGACTTTAATTTTGCGTATAATCCTTACTGTGCCTACTCAGAGCAGTTTCGTTGCCCCATCCCTCCCAAAGAAAACCGGCTGGATTTTGCCGTTCAAGCCGGTGAAAAAAGCTATCAGGCACCATGACTAAAGCCTTAGTCACAAGCGAATTTTTGCATACGCCGCACGCCTTTAGTACGCGCCAAGATGGCGTCAGCGAAGGCGTGTACAGCAGTTTCAATCTAGGGATAAGTACCGGCGATGACCGCACCAAAGTAGAGCAAAATCGGCAGGCATTTCTGGACGCTTTTGGACTTACGAAAGCTCAGGTTTGTGCCCTCGAGCAAGTCCACGGTAACCGCGTGGTTGAAGCCCAACCCGGCTGGTTTGATGAAGATGCCGATGCCTCCGTTAGCAATCAGGCTGATTTGCTCCTTATCATTGGCACTGCCGATTGTTTGCCTATTCTTTTTCATGATCCAGTAAAGGCAGCCATTGGCGCGGCTCATGCTGGTTGGCGGGGTAGCGCGCTGGGCATCAGTCAAAAGGTCGTAGAGAAAATGACCGAGCTTTATGGCTCGAGCCCCAAAGATATCCGAGTAGTGATTGGCCCCTGTATTCAAGGTGCCTGCTATCAGGTTGGAGAAGACGTCATCAATGAATTTCGTAAAGCTCAGTTCCCGGAAGCGGTCTATCAGAGCGATGCTGAAGGCAAATACCGTCTTGATCTGGTAGCAGCAAACCGCTGGCTTTTAGAAGCAAAGGGCGTTAAAGAGATTCACAGTCTGGAAGAATGTACCCACTGTGATCAGGAGCGCTACTACTCCCACCGCCGCGATGGGCTAAAACGTGGAAGTCACTGGTCGGCCATCATGCTGAAGGCGCAGTAAGTTTCTGCCAGACGTCATTTACCTGTCTTTGCAAATAATCTAAGCCCTTATCATTGCAAATAACAAAATCAGCACGCCTCGCTTTTTCCTCCAGAGGAAGCTGGGCTTTATCTCTGGCACGAATATCTGCCTCGCTCAGGTGACTGCGCTTTTTTACTCGCTCTATACGAAGCTCGAGCGGGCTATTAACCACAATCACAGCGTCTACGGTGCCCTCGAGTCCGTTTTCGTACAGCAAAGGGATATCAAACAGGATGATCTGGGGGGGCACTGCCTGTTTTTCCAGCTCACGAGCCTGCTGCTCAGTTTCGCGTCTGACCCAGGGGTGAATAATGCCATTTAAGGTTTTTAGGGCCTCAGGATTATTAAAAACCAGGGCCGCTGTTTTATCTCGCCTTAGCTGACCATTTTCTATCAGGTCAGAACCTAGTTTTTTGGCAATAGTCTCTAAGACATTAGGGTCTTGACTGGCGGCCCTAGACAACTGATCAGAGTCGATAAGCGACGCGCCTTTTTCAAGCAGCAGACGCGCTACCGTCGACTTTCCTGAGCCGATATTTCCGGTAAGGCCAATGCGTTTTGAAGACATGATGACGCCCTTTCACTCTTATGCTGCTTTTTATGCTCCCTATCATAACGGTTTATCAGGAGTTGTGCAGGGCCAATCATGAACTCAAGGAATATGAGGAAAAGTTTTCTACACACAAAATCGGAAACCTTCCTATAATACTCCTTATGTGGCGCTGGCTGAGCAAACAACAAGCAGCGGAACTTGACCTGAGCAGTTTTGAGGCTTTGCTCGAGCACCTCTTTGAACTCAGCCAAAAGGGTGAAAAGGTTGATGACACCAGCTTTGAGGCGAGTCGTCAGTTTGTTAAAACGCAGGTCATAACCGACTGGTCGTCGGTAGGTCAGTGGTTAAATAAACTGATAGCTTTAGACACTGCCGCCTATGGCTTTTATCTCTTAAAAGCCAGTTACGTACTCCCGCTTTTGATACCTGAACTTGCCCAAAATGAAGGGGTCGAGCAGGGCGGTTTTCATCATCTTGATGTACTTGATCACTCCCTCGAGGCTCTCCGCCAGCTTCTTATTCATCAACCCGAAGCCAGTTTGGCGCTGCGCTGGGCCAGTCTGCTGCACGATCTAGGTAAAGGCCCAAGTTTATCGCAAAATGAACTGGGGCAGCGGTCTTTTGTCGGTCACGATAAACTAGGTGCTCAGATAATCGTAAGCCTTTTCAGGCGGCTCGAGTACCCTTCTCAAATGACCCGCCGTACCGAGCAACTGGTGCACTACCATATGCTCCCCCTACCCAAAAACCCAAAGGAAGCTGAGCGCTTTGTCAGACGCCGTGAAGACCTCTTGCCTGATTTGCTCTATCTCATGATTGCTGACCGTGAAGCGGCGCGTGGACGGCTGTCTTCAGAGGCCAGTCGCAGAGCGTACCGTTTGGCAGTGGCCAGAATTATCGAGGCTCAGCAACCTGTTACGCCAAAAGAAGCCCTGTTAAGTGGTCATGAGATCATGGCACTGTTAGAGCTCGAGCCTGGACCACAGGTCGGTAAAGCACTGGCCTTTATTGAACAGGCCGAGCAAGCTGGCGACATAAACAGCAAAGCAGAGGCAGAAGTTGCCCTTCGGCACTTTGCCCTGCAACAAGGCTGGATCCTGCAATAAGTTTCTTGTGATAGCCCCTGTCCTAAACTGATGCCAGGATGGGTAAGACAATCGTTGTTATTGATGCAAGTGCGGCGCAAAGGCGTTTTTTAGAAACGCTTTTGGCCTTAGATCATTATACTGTTGTTTCTTTTGGCAGCGGTTTGGAAGCGCTCGGCTATTTGCAGCTTTTTTCTGCGGACCTCATTATTACAGACATCAGGGTACCCCAGCTTGATGGCATTGAGCTGTGCAAAACGCTTAAAGCTGAAGCCGACCTACGCAACATTCCTGTTGTGGTTCTTACTGCCCTCGAGCTAGCTGAACTAAGAGATCTGCTGGTGCCACCCGTTGAAGCTATCGTCTACAAAAGTGCCGTGGGCAAGGGGCTTAGACAAATGGTAAAGTCTCTGCTTGAGCAAACCTCCCTGCCACCCCAGACGGTACAACCCAGCCTCTTTGCGCATCTGTCCTCGTACTTTTAACATTGGGGTATCATCCTGACAGCTAGCAAGTCTAGCGTTCGCTTTAAAGTATCCGTCAGAATGATCCTTTCACTCGAACTATTGCCTTTACTATCCGCTTGCCTTATACCACTACCTTTTTACTAAGCCTGGGTTTATCCTAGATAAGCCTTAATTGGACTTTCTGGCCTTTATTACATGCCCAAGGTAGAACTTTGACTTCCAAAGGATTACAAGGGGCTTGTTAAACTAGGTCTGTGTCTACCCTTATTCTGACTCAGGCAGAAATAAAAGAACTCTGTGACCTTTCCGCACTTATTGTCCCTTTAAAACAAGCGTTTATAGCTCATAGCACCCGAACAGGCATAGTCCCTCAGCGTTTGGGCTCGAGCCTACCCCAGGCCGATGCCAGTGCTACTGCCTTGCTTCCTGGACTTTTAGAAAGCATCCCCCTTTACAGCGTAAAAGTGCATTCAAAATTTCCTGGCAGCCAGCCCGCCACCAAAGGTGCAATTTTGCTTTTTGATCAGACAACAGGTGACTTAAAAGCAGTGCTCGAGTCAAGTCTCATAACCGCTATGCGTACAGGCCTGGTAAGTGCCCTGGCAACCCACACACTGGCACGAGAAGACGCGTGGAACGTTGCCCTGATTGGCGCTGGTCAGCAAGGACGCTGGCAACTGCGCTGTCTGGCCATGCTGCGCCCCCTTGATCAGGTCGTGGTTTATGACAGTAACCCCTTTGCCGCCGGAACTTTTGTGGCAGAAATGGCACGAGAACTGGACGCCAAATTCATTCCAGTGGCTAATTTGAGTGAGGCCCTGTTTGATGCCAGTATCGTACTCTGTGCTACCTGGTCAAGTTTCCCTTTTCTTTTTGATGGCATGCTCAATGAAGGTACTCATGTCACCAGCTTAGGTGCTGACGAACTGGGCAAAACCGAACTGTCTGAAGATTTGATTGCAGGCTCGAGCTACTTTTGTGATGACCGACGTTTGACGCTCGAGCAGGGCACCTTAGCTACGCTAGGTCTAGACGAAAACACTCTAAGTGCTGAACTGGGCGAAGTCCTGGCTGGTCTTAAACCCGGACGCAGCTATGCTGAAGAGCAAACTCTTTTTACCAGCATAGGTCTGGCCTGGCAGGATTTACTGCTGGCCTATCAGGTCTATGAAAGGGCAATGACACAGGGCGTTGGTTTAACGCTAAGGCTAAGCTAGTACCGAGGCTTGCTGACTATCCCAGATGCGAACGTGGTTTTTACCATTATGCTTAACAGCGTAGAGGGTATGATCGGCTTTAGAGATCATTTCATGCGCATCTTTAGAATGAGTATCGTCACAGACACCCATACTCATAGTAATGCTTAAATCTTTGTGGATTTTGTGCCAAGGGTAGGTTTCAACCAGTTGTCTAAGACGATCACAAATGGTGTAAGCTTCTTTCGCCTGAGTCTCAGGCAGCAAGATCACAAACTCTTCACCGCCGTAGCGAGCTACTGTATCAATCGAGCGGATATTAGTCTTAAAGATTTTGGCAACCGTTTTTAAAACTTCATCGCCTACCGCATGCGAAAAAGTGTCATTGACCTTTTTAAAGCTATCAATGTCACAGATCATCACGCTCATTGGCCCATCAAAGCGCTGTACCCGTTTAAACTCGGTCTCGAGCTTTTCATTAAAGACGCGGCGGTTATAAAGCCCGGTCAGCGGGTCTTCATTGGCGAGTTTCTCGAGCTGATTTTTAAGCTGCGTCAGTTCCATATTGGCCTGGGCTAGAGCAACACTCTTAAGGCGGTAAATTTCTCTTTCTTTTTCTGCCTGCTCGACCTCATAGCTAACCCGTAAAGCGTGGAAACGCTGGTCTGAAACCTCTGCATGAAAGGCCTCTCTTAACTCGGTGTATTTACTCAAATGCTCAAAGGCAAGCTGATGGCTATGAATAAGTTTATAAGCCTTGGCTAAGCCATGATGGGATTTGTAGAGCTCATTTTTAGCCTGAATGGTTTCTACAATGCTAAGCGCCTCTTGAAAAGTCTTAATGGCTTTATGCCCTTCTTTTAACTCGAGGTAAACTGCTCCCAGGTGTAAACAGGTGGTTGCCGTATGTTTACGGTCACCAATAGCATGTTTGATGGCCAGACTTTTTTCCAGATAATCAATCGCCTTTTCGGGCTCTTTCATGTCAAAATAGCTAAGCCCAATTTCATCCAGCACAAAACTTTCGCCTAGCCTGTCCTGAATACGTTCCATAATTTTCAGGCTCTGATCCTGATATTCAAATGCTTTATCAAAGATGCCTAGTTTGCGGTGGCAAATGCCAATATTGGATAAGGTCAGACCGTAGGTAACCGGGTCTTCTTCTTTATTCTGTTTTTCAAGGCTCTTTTCATAGTATTTAAGGGCTTCCTGGTGGTTACCAATGTCATCGTAAACAGTGCCAATATTTTGCAGCGTGCGCAGGGCACCCTGCTCTAACCCCGTCGCTTCATAAAGGGGCAAGCTCTTCAGGTGGTACTCGAGTGCATTGGTTGGTTCACCAAGCATCTTATAAATAATGCCGATATTATTGAGCGCATTGGCTTCGGCATCTTGATCACCAGAATTCTGGCAAAGTTTTTGAACCTGCAAGAAGGTCTTTAGAGCACTGGCAAGGTCACCAGACTGACCGTAAATGATGCCCATCGTATTGAGGGTCTTTTGTCTACCTGCCAGATCACTAAGCGCCTCAAATAGCTCGAGTGCCTGCGCGGCAGTCACCAGAGCTTCCTGATAGTTGCCCAATCTGAACTGGCAAAAGCCCATAGTGACCAGGCTATCTGCCATGCCTCTGGTGTAGTTCTGATCCTGCGCTTTTAAGAGCGCATTCTGGCAAAGGCGAAGCGCTTCAGACGTGTTGGAATTTCTTAGATTCCAAGCATCTTCATTGAGTTTGTCAATGTCTGAAAACATAGTTGCTTATGCCTTTCCTGAAATTTGTTTACACCCTGTCACTAAAACAAGGCAGGCTGAAATCAGTATAAGGAAGGAACTATGTCGAAATTCTTACTAGGCTTTAGCCCCAGGCTTTAATAAGCGTCTTAAGGTTTAGTTCGGTCACTAGCAGAACGCTAGTCAAAATGATGCAAAGACCCAGCAGCATACCCAAAGAGAAAGATTCGTGTAAAAAGACTAAACCCCAGGTCGTGCCAAAAAAGGGAATTAGGTAGGTCACCGTTAACGTTTTGGTAGGGCCAACTTCACGTATAAGCGAAAAATAAAGCAGGTAGGCAAGCGCTGTGCATAAAAGGGCTAGTGCCAGAACAGCCAGCGCAACATTGAGAGGGGGTATACGCCTTGGTAAATCAAACATAAGGGGAAAAAGAAGCCATAAACTAGCGGCAAGCTGCTGCCCCGTGGCTGAACTTAAAGTAGGCACATTGGTGAGTTTTAGTCTGGCATAAACCCCAGCCAGACCATAAAAGAAAGTGGCAAGCAGCATATAAGCGATAGCTAGCAAGTAGGCTTTGGTAATGCTTATAGGACCCCAGCCCACAAGAACAGAAACCCCTAGCACACCAAGCATTAGACCAAGGAAGCGCTTCAAACTCAGTCTTTCCTTTAGCCATACACTGGCAATAAGAGCAGCAAATAAGGGCGTGGTGGCATTGAGAATGGAAGCAAAAGAAGCACTCAGGTGCAACTGGGCTCGAGCGATTAGGCTAAAGGGAATCGCCGCGTTAAGCAAGCCCATCATCAGCAGTTCGCGCCAATAAAGTCCTAGCTTCAGGGCTTTTCGGCGTAGCAAAGCAAAAAGCATCAGGCTAAAAGCTGCCAGGCTCACTCGTCCTTCTATGGTAAGCAGCGGACCTATAACAGGAGCAGCCATACGAATAAACAAAAAAGATGCTCCCCAAAGTGCCGCAAGTAAGAGGAGCATCGCAAATTGTCGTAAGGTCACTTAGGGTGTTCCTGCTCGAGCAAGCGTTTTTTGCGCTCTAAACCCCAGCGGTAACCACCCATACTGCCATCACTGCGTATCACTCTGTGGCAGGGCACGACCAGCGCCACTGGATTTTTTGCACAGGCACTGGCAACCGCCCGAACCGCGCTAGGTCTACCCAGGCTTTCTGCTACATCAGCATAGGAGCGCGTTTCTCCGTAGGGAATGGCTTGCAGAGCTTGCCAGACTTGTTTTTGAAAAGCGGTTGCGCGGACATCCAGCGGTAAGTCAAGATGCGGTGCTTTACCCCCCAGGTGCTTAACAATTAGCTTTACCCAGTCTGAAAGTTGAGAACAATCTTCGGCTATTTCAGCGCTGCTAAATTCGGTAAAAAGCTCGTCTTTCAGAGCTTGCTGATCGTCACCTAATCTGACCGAGCAAAGCCCTTTACCTGTTGCCGCAACCAGAAGCTGGCCCAGCGGACTCTCAGAAATGCTGTAATGAATGGTCACATTTTCTCCCTTTTGCTGATAGGTTTTTGGGGTCATACCAAGCTGACTATGCGCTTTACTGTAGAGGCGGCTCGAGGAACCGTAACCAGCATCATAAAGTGCACTGGCAATGTCTTCCCCTTGACTAAGTGAGGTTTTTATAGCTTGCATACGGTAAGCCTCTTGAAACGCCTGAGGCGAAATACCCACAATTTTGGTAAAGCTGCGCTGCAAATGAGAATGACTCATGTCAAAGGTCTGAGCCAGGTGCTCGAGCGTCAGCGGTTCTGCCAGATGCTCAGCAATATACTGGCATATCTGACGCATCAGCTCAACTTGAGGATCAGTGGTTAACTCGCTTTTAGGCTGGCAGCGTTTGCAGGCCCGGTAACCCGCACTTTCGGCTAATTCGGGCAGGCGAAAAAACTGCACATGTTCACGTTTGGGTCGTCTCGATGGGCAACTGGGCAAACAGTAAATCCCGGTGGTCGCTACTCCGTAAACAAAAGGCTGGTGCTCGAGTTCACTGCGCGTTAACACAGCTTGCCAGTACAGTTCTTCTTGCTTAACGACATTTGCTTGCATGGCTAAAGCATAGCGGCTACAGCCAGCCCTTTTCTATCTGAATCTTGCGCTCAAACTTTTCTCTCAGACAAAGTTGCTCACAGGCATAAAAAAGGACCCTCTCAAAAGAGGGCCAAAGATGGGTAATGCTAACTATGAGAGTAAGTGAAGGTTCGTTATGTTTAGGTTAAGGCTTAGTTACTAAATCTGAAGGGGTCAACTGGAATGCAGGCTTTTTTGCCCAGGCATAGATGAACGTAGAAATGCTTGACTTCTTTGCCCGTTACTTCTGTGATGGTATCGTGAGCGCCTTCTTGAAGATCATAAAGATCGT
>JAGQHN010000101.1 GCA_020431825.1 Trueperaceae bacterium
AGCTCAATGTCCTGAGAATAATCCTTATCCAGTACAAAATCATCAATAATCACATAGCCCTTAACAGAGCTTTCTATCAATTTGCGGGTATGTTCCCAGACCTCCTTTCCGCCTAAGCGTTCTGTCATCAAATATCGCCTGACTGCATCATGACTCCACTGCTCCGAATGTACTGCAAAGTACGTCATCGTGTAGTTCACCTGGCTCACCAGCAAAAACTGACAATAGTCCACCCGACTTGGTCGTTTATTGCGCTTTTTCATTCCTAATAATTAGCAAATTTTATTGCCTTGCGTAAGTCCTGTACATAATAGGCAAATCTATTTCATATAAAGTCGTCTAAACTAATGCTGCGCTAGCTTTTAAATTGGGAAGAGAATCCAAAGGGTTACAGTGCGCAAGGACAAAAACGGTTTCATTTTGGCTTAAGAAAATGGCCCAATGTGAAAAAATCGACATTTGTTCTAAAAAACGCGCTAAACTAGGCTTAGTTAAAAGATTATGAGGAGCCAGGATGCCCAACCCAAAAGAGCTCGAGCTTATTGATCAGCTTTTAGATAGCAGTCGCAAGCTGGCTAAATATGTAGACGATTTGCCGACTGAACATAAAGAATTAGCTCTTGCTATCAAACGAAAATTCAACCAACTGCTTAATCAGGCACTTGATATTTACTTTAATAGTGACGACAAAGCCGAGGAACTCGCTACGGTACTGATTGAAGTGCATCAATTACTTGAGCAGCAGGCAGAGCCTCAGGTTATTTATAACCGTCTGGTTGCTTAGGGCTTCTCAGGCTCGGGTTGCCAGTCGTTCTCGAGTCCACCGCAGCCAGAACCAGGTTGGGGCAGGTTGGCAAAAAACCATTTGTCTTTGCTTTGCCCTATCTCAAATGCAATATGTTTGCCAGTACTTAAGCTGGCAACCTGAATGGCATTACAGACTTCTTCTTTCCCTGAAACCAAAAATCTATCATTTCTGGCAGGAATACTCTGACGCGGAAAATCTGTACTTAAGTTTAGCCAGTCATAAAGGGCGAGTTTA
The DNA here is from genome assembly GCA_020431825.1 of Trueperaceae bacterium. GTDB lineage: Bacteria > Deinococcota > Deinococci > Deinococcales > Trueperaceae > JAHEBB01. Next base: position 1,043 of record JAGQHN010000101.1, read on the forward strand.
ACTGTGCAGAAAGAACCCTGTTGCTCGAGTGATTCTACTACAGCAGTTCCTGCAAAACTATAGTTAAAGCTCTCTGGATAGCCCCAGACCTGCTTTATGACATTACTGATAAGCGTTAATCCAATCATCAGGCTAAGAAAAATCCAGATTTGACGGCTCTTCATATCTCTACGTTAAGAGTCTACCCAATAAGCTCACATAGGTGTGAAGAATGCGCGAGATTTGACGGATTTCACACGAGCGGTTCCGCGCCTAGCGAGATAGGGCTTGCGAGTTCAGAAAGCACTGAGCACATGCGTACGGACAAACCTGCTCAGCATTTTGCCGACATCCTTTGGGCTATCTAAAAACTAGGGCCAAAAATAGTGCCGCGCATTTCCATGGGCTGGGCCAAAATCAGGATGCCAATGGCGGTAAAGATGAGTACATAAATGAGCATGGGCCACATGGCAAGTGCTGCTCTGCGACCAAAGTCGCGCAGGGCAATCCGTATGCTGACATAGGCGGCAAACAGCGCATAGATGGAAGTAAAGCCTGCAGTAATAGGAAAAAGCCAGCGTGAAGGTACAAATTGTGAGAATCGCCAGTTGGGGTCTATGTCAAAGCCACGGTAGCTGAAAAAGTGCTGAAACACCGGAATGATGCTTAGAGCACCCGTTAAAAAATGAAAAGTATAGTGTGCGCCCCAAAAGCCAACCCCAAGCGCCACGGTTACATAGCCCCAGCGCTGAAAGGCTTGCCAGGGCCTGGCTTTTTTACCGCCTGCCAGATCAGCCAGCAAGGCAAATCCTACAGATAGACCTATGCCTACCAGGGTGACTGCCAGAAAAAACAGAATCAGGACAAGGAGTTCACTTTCTGTATGCAGGGCTCTGGCGATACCCTGGGCGACAGCAAAATAGGGGCCAATCATGGCAATAGCGTTCATGAGACCGTAATAAGTTAGTAGGACGCCCATGAGCATGAGGGGTAAGCGGCCACGTTTTAGCCAGGGCTGACGGGTCCATTCCCAGCCAGGGCTGCGCACGCTTAGCGCGACATTGTCATAGGGGCAGGCCCGCACACAGTTAAAACAGTTGGTACAGTCCATATTGCTTTGCATGGTAGGAACGTAGAGATCGGTTTCACAGCCGGGGAAAAAACCTGTGCCATTGGCATGACTGATTTCACTCAGCGGGATAAAAGCAACTTCTTTATTGCCATTGGTTTGCAGGGGCAAGTGCTGGGGTGCTGAGTTGGCAGTGTAGCGTCCCTGAATGCAGGGTTTATGTTCGCAGCTTCGGCAAACATTGTGATCAATGGCGGTAATCTGGGTAGGGGAGGCACTCGAGAGTACAAAATTAAAGTTCCCAAGTGGGCAGACGTAGCGGCAAAAAGTACCTGCTCTAAAGAGCGTATCGACCACCAGCGCAGCCGTAAAGTAGCCAAGCGCTAACCAGGCGGTGAGCCAGGGACTGGCCCAGAGGTCAAAATATTCATAGCTGAAAAAATAAAAAAACAAAAAGATGCCGACAAAATACTTGTTTTTGAGCACTCTTGGCCACTCAAATTTGCTGGGTAAGAGGCGCTCGAGCCTTTTGGTCAGTCCCCTGGTTAGCATGAGAGGGCAGGCGGCACAAAAGGCATTGCCTACCAGAGCCAGAGCCAGAACCACGAGACCACGGTAGTGTAGCCAAACAGTTGTCGTAGCAACATTGCGGGGCGCAAGCTGTCTGCCGGTAAAACCGTCAACAATGGCAAAAATGGCCAGAATAAGTAAGGGTAGCTGAAAGACAAAACGGGCATATTTCCAGCGAACAAACGACCTTAAACCGGGCAGTCTAAAGAGGTCAAAGCCTCTGGGTTGCTGGGCTATTGGCTGATAGCTGGGCAATTCAATGCTGGCTCGGTGCGTTTTTAGGGTTTTATTGGTCATGCTTAATCCTTGGCAAAAAGTCTAGAAGCTATTGTCACAGCTCGAGCCTGGGAATACAAGAAATAAATGTCCAGGCTCGAGCCTGCAGGAAAGCTTAACGAAAGGGGTCGCTAAACGCCGGATTGGTTAAAAACTCTGTGTCAGTCAGACTTTCTAAAAAGGCTACCAGATCTTGTCGCTCCTGATCGGTCAGACTTATGCCCTGAACAAAGCCACTTTTATAAGGGTTTTGCCGACCATCTCCGGCATACTCGCCTTCAGTAATGACACGGCCTCCAGCCTCGTAAAAGCGAATGACTTCTTCTAAAGTTTGAGCACTGCCATCATGCAAATAAGGCGCTGTCAGGGCGACATTGCGCAGGCTGGGTGCCCGAAACATGCCCATATCGCTATCTTTGCCAGAAATCTCAAAAAGGCCGCGGTTTCCTAGAGGGTAGCTGCCTTGGCCGTCCAGGTTGTAAAGCCCGGTATTGTGAAAAGACATTTCAACAAACTGGACATTGTTCTGGTGAATGACAGAGTGGGTAAAGTTAAAACCACCATGACAGTGATGACACTCGGTGCGTTCGCTAAAAAAGAGGTCCATGCCTCGTTTTGCCGAGTCAGTCAGGGCATCATAGTTCTTTTGGTAGACAAACTGATCATAGGGAGAGTTGCCAGAAATGAGAGTGCGGGTAAAGGAGGTCAGGGCCAGGACGATGTTTTGAATTGTGACCGGATCGGCTGCAGCTGGATAGGCCTGACTAAACAGTTCTTGATATAAAGCATCTTCTTTAAAGCGGCTTAAAATTTCAGTTTCTTTGCTGGTCATGCCTAATTCGACTGGGAATTCGGCGAACATAGGAACAAGGATGTGGCGCTCGAGATCGGTTAAAACCGGATTTGCCCAGGTCAGCGTAGCGTTATAGGCGACATTGGTCAGGCTTGGCGAATTACGAATTAGTACCTCGCCAGTTGAGCCAACGGGTGTTTTGAGACCATCCGTAAAGGCAAGTTCTTGCAGGTGACAGCTCGAGCATGACTGACTGCCGTTGCCTGAAAGCTTTTTGTCATAAAAGAGATAGCGACCAAGCTCAACCTTGGCTTCGGTCATAGGATTGTCCTGGGGCACCACAGGCATGGGAAAGCCTTTGGGTAGGTGCCAGGTATAGTCTGTCTGACTGGCTCCCAAGAGACCCACCAGACTAGCGAAAACGAGAATGATAATACCGTGTTTCATACGGGCTTCCTTGATGAGAGGGTGTTTGGGTGAAGTCCAGACCTCACCCAAACAAACCTGGAATTAAGCTTATTGACCCACTTTAAAGAGGGCCTGGCTACCGGCAGTTAAGCCTAGGTTTTCAAAGAGGACTTTACAATCAGGGTCTTGAGGACCAGACATACACCCGGGAGGCATAAGCTCGAGGGACTGGCTTACATCAACGTTGGTGAGTAAAGAAGCTACATCAGCGACAACTGTGTCATTGTTCAGGTCAAAGCTGTCAAGGCGTACCTCAAAGGTGTTAGGAGTGCTGCACTTAGTTGTGGGGGCAATGGCACTGGCTTCTGAAGCGCAGCCGGTGCTACCCAAATGGATGGGCCAAAAGCCGGACATAGCTGTGTTACCGTGGTTGCTGCTTTCAGCCTCCCCATCTTCACTGGTTTCGGATTTATCCATGGTGTCCATCGTCATAGCTGAGTGACTCATCAGATCAATGCGTATATGCTTATAGCCACCTTGCCAGCTCCACCACATTGAGGAAATATTGAGTGGGGCGGGAGCGGTAGTTACATCATTGTGGTTCAGGCTAAAGGGTACTCCTAAGGTAAAGACCAGACCTGTGTAGTCACCTGCAGGAACGGTTCCTGTAACGACACTATTGGTTGCTGCATTGCCACTTTGGGCGCAGAGAGCAGAACCGTCTTCAAAGTCTAAAAGCGCTACATCCTCATATTGCCACATACCGTCCTGAGCCAGCTCCAGAGGAATCTCCTCGCCAGCGGCATTCATCAGGCGAACATTAGAGACATAAAAGCGCAGGTCTTGAAACTCGACACTACTGTTCATCGTGCCTAAACCATCGTAAGTTTGACCACAGGCAGCCATCTGGTCACCAACCCGGGCGGCAAAGTTTAGCGTAATGGTTTCTTGAGCAAGGCTAAGGCCAAAAATGAGACTGAGTAAAAGGATACTTATATGTTTCATTGATTATCTCCAAAAAGATTGAATTAAGTTAAGTAAGTTTTCGGCGGGGTTGAGTGACGCTGTTACTGAATGGGGCAGGGCCCTGGTGGTCAATACCCCTGTTGCTATAAAGACCAGAGAGAGTAAAGCAGCTTCCCAGCGTATAGTTTCGCGAAAGTCTAAAACTTCTCCCGTACTGGCAAGCCTGTTCATAAGCACAAAGCGGTTGTAGATAGCAAGTGCCAGGATAATAAGGATCATGCCGAGTTTGGTAAAAAGACTGAAGCCGTAGTTTGAGTAGACAAATTCTTCGGGTTCGCCCATGTAGCTAAGACTCATAAAGAAGCCACTGGCAAAAAGAATCATGACGCTTAGTAAGCCAATGCGTGAGATCTGTTCTAGCGCAGGCTTATAAAGATTGGCTTTGTCTAACCAGTGCTGGCTATAGGCAAGATAAAAGATAGGACCAGCCCAGGCACCTGCTGCTAAAAAGTGGATGAGATCGGCTACAAAAAGGCTCGAGCCCGCCATGCTTGCCCCGTGACTTATGGCGCTAAAACTTGAGATGAGGCCTAAACCTAACAGCAAAAAAGCCTGTTTTGACCACCAGGTGTCGGGGGCGAGACTTATGAGCAAGCTAAGCAAAATTAGTACAAGAAGTCTTATGCTTGCTGCCTTGCCATGATTGGTCGAAATCACAAAATCCCAGAAGGTGGTGAGGTCATAGGACCCCAGTAAGTCATAAAGAACATAGGCTATTTCTGAAACTGTCGTGGCAGCAAGGATGATTGCGCCAAGGCTCAGCAGACTTAACAGGGTTCGTCGCTCGAGTAGCTCAGAGTTTTGCTTTTCAATAAAAAAGCGAAAGACGCCAGCACCTATAAGCAGGATGCTCGACAAATAGAGGAGTCCTTTAAGGGCAGCTAATATCACAGGGGTCTAAGGCTGAGCTGGCTGATAAATGAAGTAACTAAAATCCTCGCTGCTATGTGAGTCAACCGACAGGACTTTCCACATGATGATATAAAGCCCAGGCTCGAGCCCTTCTTTTAAACCAAGTTTTATGACAGTTGACCTGTCTTGCGGCTCAATAAGTCCGGTATCGGCACGTTCGGCTTCGTCATTTCTCAGCTTGATCTTTTCAGCAAGCAAAGCCTTGGCTGCTCTGGCTAGCTCTTTCTTATCTTCTGGAATAGGGTCAAGGCGGTAGATCTTAAACAAGCTAAACTTGAGTTCTACACCTTCACTCATGGTAAGAGAAATCAAACCTGGCTGAGTTTCTAATACCGCTCCTGGGGCGGGGTCTGCCTCAGTAAGATAGGCATGGGCCTGACCAAAACCAAGCAATAAAGCTAGCAGTAGCAGCAATGATTTTGCCATGGCTTAGTTATCAAGCACGCTTACAGTAAAACTGGCGGTTTCGGGAATAGAACTCATAATGCTAATGGTAAATTCCCAATCCCCCGCCATGGGGAAATTAAGCGGTATATCATTGCCAGCAGGTTCAAAGCCGTCACTGCGGAAGGCTTCAAAGTGATTATGCTCGAGTTCGACTTCTTCTTCATCTGTCATATGGGTCATACCCGCCATTTTGCGGTTAACCAGGTACATGGCATGGATGCTTTCACCCTCGGCAAAGGCATAAACAAAGGCCTCGGTCATGCCCATAGTTGATAGGCTGGGGCTAGGAGCAAAGATGGCATAGATATCGCTATCCAGATCGGTTTTGCCACGGTAAACAGCCACTGAGGTTTCAAACACAGCTTCACCGAGCATGCCAGAAATCTGGTAGCTACCCTCTTCAATCATGCCCATATCAGCGCTTAAAGCGCTCATGATATGGCCCTCGAGGCTCACTTCAGTGCCCGAAGGCGAAGTGATAGTAAGACTTATGTCTTCTGCCATAGCGTCATGCATGCTGTGGTCGCTGTCGTCATTCATATCATGGTCAGCATGATCGTCACTGGCATGACCGTCACTGGCAGCATCGGTTGCGGAATCATCAGACGTATCGCTGTGGTCATGGTCGGCCATAGCTGTCATGTTGTGCGCTGCTTCTATGAAGCCCAGGTAAAAATGACCATCGGGTAGCAGGATGGGGTTAAGCTCGAGCATGGTTGAACCAAGCTCAATAACATTGGCTTTGGGACCAGTCATAGCAGCATGATCGCTGTGGTCGTGGTCATCCTGAGCAAAACTCAGGCTAAGTCCTAAGAGAATAAGTGCAGAAACAAAGATTTTCTGTGGTGTCATGATTACTCCTTTAAAGTCATGAGGTACGAGCTACAAGTATCTGTTGTGCTTTACTAGGCACTATGCTCGAAACTGCAAAACAGATGCTTAAAAGGCTCGAGGATTAAAAGCTTGGCCTATAAGCCAATTTTGCATTCAGCAAGCGCACTATGAGGTCTGATTGGACTTTAAAAGAGGGGTGGTGCCCTGGTAAGAAAACCAGTTCTTAAAAGGGGGATATGGACGGAACCAATGCCCAAAAAGCTAAGAATAAAAAGTAAGGAAAAGCTAACAAAAGTTTCCTGACTGATTGCCCCTTCACTATGAAAGAGGGCATTAATAGCATGAATGTGATAGGACGTGCCCTCAGGATGAAAGTGAGCAAAGTTTTGATGTTTGGCGAGTAAGGGAGCCGCAAACAGCGCAGAGGTAAGCCAGAATGCCAGAAAGGTACGAAACCCGGCATTTCTCGCTTGAATGAAAACGTTGCGACTCGAGGTCATCAACTTACTTTACAATAGTCAGGGACTTTTCTGCACGGACTTTTTCACCGTCAGCCATTTCTATATCTGCGGTAAGTATCCAGTCGCCTGCCATGGTAAAGGCAAAATCATCTGCGCGGTAAAGCCCTTTTTCACTCTCTACTGCCTGAGCAATAACGGGTACCATACCCGCATGGGTCATGTCGCCCGTGATTTCAATTTGCGCACCCGAAACCCCTTCACCATTCTGTAAAACATAGACAACGATGGGTGTCGTACCTAAAACCGGGTCACCATCGGTTTCTATGCGAATTTGTGGTCCACTATTTTGAGCACTGCTGCTGCTCGAGTCTTTTGCTTCCGGGGGTTTGCAGGCAACCAGACTTAGCAGAATAAGAAAAAAGAGACTTATACGGAACATGGCGTTAGGCTAGCATGCTCATTTTGAGACAGATGTCCTAAGTTTTATACATTGAAGATATATTTGAAAGATTTCAGATACTAACTAGAACACCATTTTTCAATTAATATGCTGATTAAGGTATATGAATAATAATTGGCATATGAGAACTTCTGGCCAAGAATTACGTGAGCGTTTGTTCAGGTTTTACTCAAAGAATTTAGAAATAGTTGTTCCTGGTTTCACTGATACTTTTGTTTGCCCTATATGTCTAAAACACTTTTCATTTGAAGATAGTAGGGGGACAAATAAACTAACACCACATTTAAGTCTAGCTCATATTTGGTCGAAATATTTAGGTTTCAAGCAAGTTTCTTTAAGTTGCACAAATTGTAATAACACTATTGGAAGTAGTTTTGAAGCTTATGAAAAAGCTCATATCGAGAGTGGTTCTGATAAAAATAGTTATAAAAATGTATTTATAGGTTTGCCAGGTTCAAATGAAAGAGTAAAAGTTGATCTGAATATTTTACAGAAAGATGATGGAAAAGTAGTTATTAAATTCGATCCTAAAGGTGGAAGTCAAAGGCTTGAAAATCAGCTTTTTGATGCGAAAACATTACAAATTTCTGTTTTGATTCCAAAATTTGATGAAAGAAAAGCGAATCTCGCATATTTACACAGCGCTCATATGTTGATGTTTCATACCTTTGGATATAGTTACATTTTGTCTCCATTCGGAAATCTTATAATCAATCAACTTAATTATCCAAAGAAGGAAATATTTCCAGTTCTAGCTAGTTCATATAGTGGAAATGTTGCTAATGATCCTGATACTGGAAGAGAAATTAACATATATTTGGTACCTAGTCCTCAGCAGCAATCAGGATTTGTGATAATTTCCCCTAAGATTGCAAAGCTTGAAAATTTACGAAAACGAATTTACATTCCTATTGACAAAGAGCAATTCTTAAACCAAAAAGCGCGCGAGATAGAGGTTGAGGGTATTCCTATTCGAGATCTCAATTATCTTTTAAATGAAGATATAGCAAAAGATTTAGTATTTACGGTGTTAAATAGTGTTTTTCGTAATCAGGGTTTGAATTACAGGATCAGGACTAAGAATTTTACTCAAAAAGTTGACGGATAAAGTTAAAGTTTTAATTTATCCGCTCACTGTGCAGAATTTGGTACTGACTACCCTCAGCTTTTAATTTGCTCTCATACAGATGTACCTGACTTAGTTGCCAGCTCACGGCTTGAAACTGAGGTGCCTCAGACAGTATTTCTGCAATCTGCTGGTTTTTTCCAAAGCTCTTTACTCTGGCCAACGTTAAGTGCGGATGATAAGCTTTTTCTTTTTGATAAAGGTTAGTAAGCTGCTGACTCAGGCGATGTTGCAGGTTTTTCAGGGGCTCGAGTTCTCCACTTACCCCGGTCCAGATGACGCTGGGTCGGTGCAGACTGGGAAAAGCCCCGAGCTGATCGGTACTTAGCCAAAAAGAGGTTTGCTTACGACAGGCAAAGGCCATAGATTGTTTAATGCCACTAAGCTTTGTTTCGGCTATTTCCCCTAGAAAGATCAGAGTGAGGTGCAGATTCTGGCTATTAGCAAAGCGAAACCAGCTGGGCTCGAGAGCCTTTTTTAAATAGTCCTGTTGTTTTTGAAGCTGTGTTTTTACGTCCTGACTTAGCTCAAGAGCAAGGAATAAGCGCATCCTAATTATCGTCAAAGGTGTAGCGGCCGCGCTCTGCCAGATAGGTCAAAATGCCCCGTTTTAAGGCGTAGGCAGGGTTGACCGGGTCAAGTAAAAAGTCACGGTCTTGTTCGTTACTGATATAGCCCATTTCAACAATGACGGCAGGGGTACTGCGAGACACCGCATGCTTATAGCGAGCGCGGTTAAAAGCGTAGTACTCGAGCATGCTGCCACTGACATTTTCATCATCATCAGGAAGTCCACTGAAAAAGAAATAAGCCTGATCAATAGCTTTTTTTAGCTCGGGTTCCCACTTGTTGCGAGGGTAACGGAAGTAGGCACTTTTATAACCCCGTCGGTTAACGTCAGGACTTGCGTCTGAGTGCAGGGCAATCACCAGATCAGCATGATAATTTGCGGGCATGGTAGCCGGTAAGAGATCAACCTCGATGCCTTCAAACTCGAGCATATCTTTAAGCATATAGGCGGTTGACCTATTAATATCCACCTCATTGACGCCAAAGGCAGAGCCACCTGTATTATACCTGAGAGAAGCTAACTCATCGGGTTGCTCTTCAGGGTCAAGATGACCAATTTGCAGACCGACTCTTGGTGGCTGAGGTAAAAAGGTTTGCTGAACGCTTTGTTTAACTGCGCTCAGGGTTTCTGGCACCACAGGTAAAACCGGCTGCTGGGTAAGCCCCAACAGCAATAGACTGGCGACGCTTAGACTAACGATCATAATCAAGCGGCGTTGTTTACTGTGATATTCCTGCGGCACAGCCATAGACTACCGCAGCTACAATACCTTGACAATAAACTTGGCTAACAGGAAAAAACTTACAGATTTGATTTTAGCCAAAGCCTTTCCGTAAGTTTGTGTGTGAGTTTTATACGAGCTAGTTGAACTTATTCTGAGTACCTTTTAAGCGAGTGGCTCATGTAACTATGCGCCACTTATACCTAGCATGCCCAAATACCAGCTAATAAGGTCTTGTCCAAAGAAAAGAGCAAGGAGTCCCCCAAGAACTAGGTAAGGCCCAAAGGGAATAAGGCGGTCACCGCCTGCAAGGCGGGAAGCAATGCCGCCCACTGCCCCAATCAAAAAAGAAAGAAACAGTGCTGCTAAGAGCTGTTGCCAGCCTAAAATGACTCCTAAAACGGCAGCGAGTTTTACATCGCCAAAACCCATGGCTACAGGTTCATCCTCGCTGTCATCAGGTAAGGGCTCGTTGCTGGCAAGGTCTCTTACCCACCAGAAAAGGGCGCCCACTATAGCGACAATACCGGTTGCGATAAAAGTGCCTGAAATCCCCCCGACAGGTGTTGTCAGGATGCCAAAGCTCGAGACCACCAGTGCCACCACCCACAGGGCATAGACAGTCAACTCGGGTAAGCGAATGGGTTTTCTTGCCACCAGATTGACAAGCATAGAGGCTGCGGCGGCCCCTAAACCCCAGGTCCAACCCCCAAGAGCACCGCCTAAGGCCGCGACATTCACCTGATCCATACCGATAGGCCAGAGGCGCTCTTTGGTATCGGCAAAGCGGCGTACCACCAGACTTCCAACGCGGTTAACCAGCGCAATAATACCCGCGCCAACTGCGCCCCCAACAAGTGCTTGATTCAGACTGGGCAGTCCGCTGTTTTGCCTATAGATAAAGGTTCCTAGAACGCCAACCATAATGGCTGGAAGCGTCAGGCTATCTGGTAATAAAAGCGTATCCAGATCGATCATAGACATCATGACGAGCATGGCAAAAATAATAAGCAGGGGAATAACCGTAAAGCCATAAACCTCAAGGGGCCAGCGCCAGGCGAGCAAGCCAAAGCCAATGGCAGTTACCAGCTCAATGAGGGGATAGCGAAAGGAAATAGGCGCTTTGCAGTTTGAACATTTCGCGCGTAAAAATAACCAGGAAATAACCGGGATATTCTCCCAGGGTTTAATTTTATGACCGCATTTGGGACAGCTCGAGGCTGGAAATACAATGGACTTGCCTGCGGGTACACGGTAGATGACAACGTTGGCAAAACTGCCTATGAGCGCTCCCAGAATAGCGATGACGAAAATACTAAACACAGCTAAAGTATAGACGCCCTGGATTAAGCAAAAGGCGATTTTTCTCATCTTTTTGGGGTATAGTCTGTGCGGCATGAAAAGAAGACTTATTCCCCTTTTACTTTGTTTGACGTTCCTGGTCGCCGGTTTTGGCCTGGCCCAGGATACGATTCGTATTGCTTTTGTAAATCCAAATGCGCTCTTAGCAGCTCACCCTGCGGGTCAGGCTGCTGCTGACCTGATTAAGCAGCGGGATGATGAGATAGCCGGCCTTATGACTGAGGTTCAAGGCTTACAGCAAAAAGCAGAAACCGCAGCTGGTCTCACTGCAGAAGAGCGGGCCAGGGCAACCCTCTTGATTCGCACGATTGATGAAGTGCGCGGTCGCTATACCCAGGATATTCAGGCTGCCTCTGCACCCGCGGTAGAAGCTATCAATGCTGCCGTGGCTGCAGTTGCTCAGGCGAATGGCTATCAACTGGTTTTAGATGGTGATCTGGCAGGCACAACGGGTATTGGTCTGGTGGTTTACGCTGATCCTAATTACGCTATTGATATTACCGAGCAAGTTATTGCTCAGATGAATGGTCAATAATGAATAGACTTTCGTTTTTACTCTTAACCATCTTAATCGGCGTCATCGCTTCTTTTGCCTTTGTACAGCAAGATCAGACGCGCATTGCCTTTGTTGATTCGCAGGCGGCGATCAGAGCCCACCCGGCAGGAGCTGAGGCTAAAGCGCTTGAAGAGCAGGCCAAAGTTGAAATTGAAGCCTTGCAAACCGATTTGCAGGCGCTGGTCACCAAGGCAAATTCAGGGGAGCAGTTAACGCCAGATGAGCAAAACAGGTTTCAAAATTTGCGCAGCACCATTGCTACTGTGCAGAAAAATTATGCTGACCAGATTGGTGCAGCGGTAGGTCCAGCCCTCGAGGCTGTAGACAAGGCCATCAGTGAGATTGCGGCTGAAAATGATTATGCTGCCATCTTTGACGCTCGAGTCGCTGGGCAAGAAGGTACAAATCTGGTGGTTTATGCCAAGAAAGATTTAAATATTACTCAACTGGTTATTGATAGGATGAACGCTTCGCAGTAAAGCAAGTTGCGAAGAAATGGACAGGGCAGAGGCTAAGTCTCTGCCTTTGTTTTTAGCCTTGCTAAAAAGTCAAGGTCTGTTTGGCTTAGGGTTACTTTTTCTAAAAGATCGGGTCGGCGGTAAAAGGTGCGCTCGAGGGCGCGTTCGCGGCGCCACTGTGCAACCTTGCCGTGGTGTCCACTTTTTAACACTTCAGGAATGCCCTGCCCCTCAAAGAGGTTGGGTTTGGTGTATTCGGGGTAATCAAGCAGCCCTGTGCTAAAGGAATCCTGCTCATGACTTTCCTGATCGCCAAGAACCCCTGGAATGAGGCGGGCAGTAGCCTCTATAACGGTGAGCGCTGCGATTTCACCACCCATAAGAACGTAATCCCCGATGCTGATTTCGCGCGTGACAAGGGGCTCGAGCCTTGCGTCAAAGCCTTCATAACGACCGCAGAGCATACAAAGATGCTGCTTCTCTGAGAGTTCTTCGGCTATGGTTTGACTGAAAGGTTCGCCAGCTGGAGACAGCAAAATAATTTCGTCAGGTGCGGGCGCCATAGCTTTGGCTTCGGCAACTGCCCTTGCTGCCACATCTACCCGAATGACCATGCCAGCACCTCCGCCAAAAGGTGACTCGTCTACCCGGTTCCATTTGTTTTGTGCATGATCGCGTAAATTGCGCACATTAAACTTCAGGTGACCAGCTTCTGCTGCCCGGCCTAAAATAGCCTCCTGGGTCCAGGGCCTGACTAAATCTGGAAATAGCGTGTAGACGGTATAGAGCATTCTTTAGAGGGTCAGGAAAAACTTAGGCGTCATTTAAGTCAAGCAGACCTTCGGGCAAATCATTAAGATAAAGACCGTCTTCTTCAAGACTGACATAAGGTGCCTGTAAGGGAACCATAAAGTCGCCAGAATCGCCACTGATGGTCAAAATGTCTTGCATGCCTGCCTCAAGGACCGACTCAATTTCGCCAATTCTCTGACCCTCCAGAAAAACGGCCAGACCTATCAGGTCATCAAGGTAAAAGTCATCGGTTTCAGGGAGCAGGTCGGCAGGAGCGTAAACGTCGCAGTTGACGAGGGCTCGAGCCTTTTCGACAGTCAGAGCTGCTGTGAGATAAAGAATGATGTCTTTACCCTGTTCTTTAACCTCTCTAATCTCGGTTTTGCCAAAACCACCGAGGTAGATAAAGGGTAAGGAAAATATGGCTTCGGCTTCAGCATCACCCAGAGGGTAAAAACGAAGCCCTCCAGCTAGCTGAAAGGTTTTACCTAATTTGCCAAGCTGGAGGAGATTATCAGGATTTTCTTGTGCCACAGAGTCAGTCGATGAGCTGAACCTCGACAAATTGCCGCCCGTCGGTAGCAGCTCTGGCAAGCGTCCGAATGCTGTTAATCACACGGCCACCACGGCCAATAATGCGACCAGCATCATCTGGCGCACAGCGAATTTCAATGCGAACGCCTTGCGCGTCTTGCTCGGCGCTCACTTTTAACTGCTCAGGCTCATTGACGAGTTGCTGAACCACGAAGGTGACAAGCTCGAGTGGCATAACTAAGCTTTAGCTGTGCGTGCTCTATAACCTTTTTGACGCTTAACCAGAACGTTGGGTACACTAACGCCTGATTGCTCAAAGAGTTTAACGACCGTTTCAGTGGGTTGTGCTCCCTGACCTAACCAGTACTCAGCACGTTCATTATTAATCTGAAGCGGTGCCTCAACGGTTTGACGAGCATCAAAATAACCAAGAGATTCAATATAGTCACTGCTACGGCGCTTGCGGGCATCTACCACGACAACGCGGTAGTGTGGGTTTCTTTTTGAACCTAAACGCATTAGGCGAATTTTAACCATTAGTATGAGTCCTCCAAAACTTGCTCAAACAAAAAGATCTTTGTGGTTTTTAGCTAAACCAACAAAAGCAAACTCCTAATCATACAAAAAAAACTCGCTTTAGGCTAGTCTTAGTTGACTTTGGCAGTACTATTTGGGACTTAAGCAGCTACCATAGGGTTAGCCACTTGTTCAATTTGCTACCTAATGGCCAGGATTTTCATTCTAATGGAGCTAAGCTTTCATTCCCTAAACTCAGATTGCCACATTAACTCTTTCTTCGATTTGCGTAACGTTAATCAAAGCTAAACCCCATAGACTCGAGCGTCTTTCTTAACTCTTCCCGAACCGGTTTATGCAAACGCTGGGCAATAGGTCCAGACCAGGCGGCCTCGTCAAGGTTTCGCCCGAGGCTCTCATAGTGCTCGGCCAATTCTTTGTTGTGGGCATCAATGGTTCCCCTGATATCTGAGCTGTTGTAGCGTTCTTTATGAATTATGAGGTCTTGCGGCAGGCGAGGTTTCTGAGGTGGAACTTGCGTTTTGTCCGGCCAACCCAGGCACATTCCATAGACGACATAAACGCCCTGAGGAAGACCTAAAAGCTCGGCAACTTCCTTGGGGTGGTTACGCATGGAGCCGATCATTACTGAACCCAAACCCAGTGATTCTGCCGCGGTTTGGACACTCATGCCAACCAGGCTAGCGTCAACGCTTGCAACCAGTGTGGTCTCGAGGCTTTTCTTAAGCTCATGTCCGTGCATGTGTAAAGCGACTTCTAGTTTATGAATATCAGCGCAAAAAGCCAGAAAGACAGGGCAAACTTCTATGTGCTTTTGATTCCCGGCTAAAACCGCAAGTTGTTTTTTGACTTCCGGGTTTTTCACCACGATGATGCTGTAGGTTTGCATGTTGCTACTGGTAGGAGCGCGTCTGGCAGCTTGTAAAATGCGCTCGAGCAAGGCATCTTCAATAGGTTCGTCGGTGTAAAAGCGAATACTTACTCGGTTATTTAGCGTGTCTATGACAGATTGGCTCATGAAAAAAGTTTAATAGCCCTGGAGAGCTAGCTATGTTACTTTCGCAAAGCTCGAGTGCTCAAAAGTGCTCAGACGTTTCACCCTAGAATGGTTTACTCATTTATTTCATTAATCCTGGGGCATAGAGTAGAGGCATTTAGGTTCGTGAATTAAGAGGTTAATGATGAAATATACATTTGTTTTGGTACTCATAGGGGCACTTTGTTTTGGTCTTTCTGCTTGTTCATCCTCAGGGACACTTAAACCCTTGAAATACAACGAGGCGAGTGACGGTGACTTATCAGATGAGCACCTTGCGCCCACTGTGCTTGGTTTTGCACCTGGTGAAAATAGTATCTCCGGCAGTACCGAGTCAGGAGACCGAGATTACTTCTGGTTTACTGTGCCCGAAGGGGCTTTACTTAGCAAAGTCATTTTGACTCACTATGAATCGGTGGATGAAATTGCCTTTGCGGCTATTCAGCAGGGAAAGACGATTACTGAAGACCCGATAAGTGCCGATCCAGCAAATCTCTTGGGCTGGTTGCATATGGGAAAAGTACATCTAAATCAGAATATTTTGACGCTCATGGGTAAAGAAGCGACAGCAGTTGGGTTTACGCCTCCGTTGGGGCCAGGAAATTATGCATTTTGGGTACAGCAGACAGGCGTAAGTACCACTTATAGCTTGAGCTTTACCCTCGAGTAATCCTTCTGCCATCCAGAAACTGCCTGACATATTCCTTAACGTCAAGCGCTGGCAGCTTATCTAAGGCAGGCCCAATCAGGACTCGAGCCGCTAAAGGACCAAGAAAGGCCAGGGCCAGATTTTTAGGATCGTCTTTTATGAGTTCTCCAGTTTCCTCATAGTGTTTAAAAAGAGCAAATACCTGGCTGCTGGTACGTTTTAAAAAGGGACCAAGCAAGGTTTGCAAGCTTTGATTTTGACTCAGCTCCGGCAAAATTCGGATGACTACTCCGCGGTGCAGGGCAAAAAGCTGACTGTAATTGGTGGCCAAATTGTGGAGATCGGTTTCAAGGTTGCCACTGGGGTGCTCGAGCCCTTCACGAAAGCCTCTGGTTATAGCCAAAAATGCCTCAGCAAAGAGGGCTAGCTTAGTGCCAAAAAGGCGGAACAAAGTTACTTCATTAACACCTGCACGTTCAGCTATTTTGCGGGTTGTCGCACCCCTAAACCCTAGTTCGGCGATAAGTTCTAAACTGGCTCGGATAAGTTTGTCCTTGCTGCTGGCTTCTTCCACTAGAGCGTCTTCCTAAAACGGAAACTGGCCAGAGCAATCATAACGACACAAAAAATCGCCAGCGCAATAAATTCCATTTCTAAACTTGCCAGACCCGCACCGCGCAGCATGATGCCTCTGGCAATAGCCATGAAGTAACGCAGCGGGATGACATGGGAAAGGGCTGAAAAAAAGGCATTAAACCCATCTAGCGGAAACAAAAAACCTGATAAAAAGATGCTGGGGAAAAAGTAGGCAATCGTGCCAAACACTGCCTGAACCTGGGTGCGGGCAAGGGTAGAAATAACTATGCCCACGCCCAGTGAGCCCAAGATAAATAAAATGATGGCCAGAGCAAGAAGCAGTAAGCTACCCTCAATAGGTACTTTAAAAATGAGTACGCCTGCGGTCACCACAATGACCGAATCTATGAGTCCTAATATAAAGTAGGGAGCAACCTTGCCAAGAACGACAGCCAGAGGGCTGACAGGGGTGGCGATAAGGGCCTCCATCGTGCCTAATTCGCGTTCTCTGACAATCGCCAGAGAAGTTAAGAGGCAGGCAACTATGGTTAAAATCAGGCCGATTAAACCGGGAACCATGTAAACAGCAGTGCGGTTGTCTGGATTATACAGGACTTCAATCGTAGGTTTGACCGGTGGGATGAAACCTGACCCGGTAAGAGAGCGTCCGGCGACCAGTTTGCTGCTTAAATCTTGTACTGCGGCATTGGTAGCTGCCCGAATCTGAGCAGACAGGCTAGGGTCAGAGCCATCAATATAGAGTTTGAAACCTACTGACTCGCCATTTCGAGCAGCTGCAAGGGCCCCTTCAGGAATTTCAAGAATGGCTCTGGCTTCGGCGCTGTCCATGAGTGCCTGAGCATCAGTGTAGGTTTCAACTGGGATGATTTTAAAGCGCTCCTCATCGCTAAAGGCGTTTTGCATAGCCTCACTAATACGATCTTGAGAATGGTCAAGGACAGCCAGCCGGATATTTTTGACTGAAGTATTGAGCGCAAAACCAAAAAGTAAAAGGAGAGCAAGCGGAAAAATAATAATGAGTGGAGGTAAGACCGGGTCACGGCGTATCTGGAAAAGTTCTTTGCGGGCCATGGCGCTGACCTGTGTCCACAAGCCTGCGCGGTAGTTGCGAGAGGTCATAGGCTTGCCTCCTTAAGTTGACCCCCTGAAGCCAGATGAACGAAGCTATCCTCGAGACTTGGGAACACTGCCTCGAGCTTTTTACCCTCAAGATTCAGCTCATGCAGGGGTCTCTCACTACTAATGCGCACACTATTACCACTGATCCAGGCATCACGAATTTCGGCGATGCCTTTGGCAGCTTTAAGACCATCAGATAGATTGTCAGGCTCGAGCCTGTAAAAATACCCGGGTGTACCTTTGCGCAAATCCTCAGGTTTGCCCTGTGCCAGGATTTTGCCACTGGCAATCATGGCGAGCTGGTGACAGCGCTCGGCTTCTTCCATATAGTGGGTGCTTACAAAAACGGTGACGCCATCTAAACTTAAGGAATAAATCAAATCCCAGAGGTCGCGGCGACCTACCGGATCGACATTGGCAGTAGGTTCATCAAGAAAAATCAGGCTGGGTCTATGTACCATTGCCGTACCCAAAAGCAGGCGCTGACGCCAACCACCTGAGAGTTGTCCAGCCAAAACTTTGCGGTGTTCAGCCAGAGAAAAGCGCTCGAGCACCTCTTCGACAGCCCCTTTGATTTCAGATTTTGGTAAATACAGTGAGGCTTTAAAGCGCAGATTTTCCTCGAGGCTTAAATCGTGATAAACGCTGGCTGCCTGATTTGCGTAGCCAATGGCAGCTTTGACCTGATCAGGTTTGGAAAGAGGGATGCCTGCAACCGTAGCGCTCCCACTGCTCGGACGGGTTACACCGCAGAGCATACGAATGGTAGTGGTTTTTCCGGCGCCGTTTGGCCCAAGGTAGCCAAAGACAATGCCTTTGCTGACCGTCAGGTTGAGTTTGTCCACCACCGGGACAGACCGATGCCCTATTCGGTAGCTTTTGCTTAAGTCCTGGGTTTCAATCGCATTCATGGAACACTCCTGTTGCTGTGTATGTAAGCACTTACTTGCATTATCTGCCTGTCATCACCGAATGTCAAGATTGAGGTTTACCCTGAGGACGTAGCAATGAAAATTTAGCTGCTTAACCCGGATGTTCTTTTGTTGCCGTAAATCAAAAAGCAAAAAGGACATTTCTACAAAAAGTAGAGATGTCCAAAGAATTCAAGAGAGACAAGGACTAGGT
>JAGQHN010000102.1 GCA_020431825.1 Trueperaceae bacterium
GCAAAAGCAAACAAAAGAAAGAAGTCAAAACCAATTAAAAAACAGCTTAAGAAACAAAGGAAAAGTACAGGTCGTGAAAAAATTCCCAATCTGGTCAATGCTAGTCCGATTTTAAAAAATCAGTCAGAAACGTCCTTTTTGCATAAATCTGTACACCTATAAACAAGGTTGACCTTAAAGTTCCTCATTAAACAGTGCTAGCTTAGCCCTTGTTGAATAGAGACCAGCTTACCGAAGAGATGCTTCTAACCCCTATGGGGTTAGTTAGATGTTAAACCTCCTTCTTGATAAGCCAACTAAGTACAACCAAGTTAAAAAAGTAGTTTAATGAAAACGCTATTCCTCGACCCATAACCGCTTCACGCTAGCCGAAAATCCTTGATTTTCAGCTTGGAGGTACTTAATAACCCATCAACTTAGCTGAATTGAGATAGTCGACCTTGCTACAAATCACCTTTTACTCTCTGCAAAATTTTCAAGCGCAGCTAACATCAGACTCTGTGCTTTTTCAACATCTGGCAACATATGAAGGGCTTTGCGCAGCGACATTCCTTTTTCATTTTGCATAACCGCGGGCAAAAAGGGTGGTGCATCAGCCTGACTCAAGACATCCAGAACCCGTTCCCAGACACTGGCGTCGAGCATAAGTTCACCTACAGAATCATCCAGCGTAAAGGGGCCACGCGCATCAGGGTCTTTATAATCAGCCGACCACTGGTATTGACCTGAGCCTAACTCAATAGGAGCCAGATTGGTTCCTGGGATACTTACCTGAGCTCGAGTATTGGGTGGAATTGTCACCTTAAAGTCAATTTTATGATCAGCAATGGACCAGGTGCAGGCTGCCAGACCATAAGGTGTTGCTAGCTGGGTTGCACAGTGAGTCAGTTCACCCCCAGGTCGTGGAGCAAAACGCAGGTCTTGATAGCCTGGCTCGGCTGGAGCAAGTCCGCCTATGACGCGGTGCATCCAGTCGGCTACCGAACCAAGCGCATAGTGATTAAATGAGGTCATTTCACCCGGGTTAATCGAGCCATCGGGCAACATGGAGTCCCAGCGTTCCCAGACCGTTGTCGCTCCCATCGTTACCGGGTAAAGCCAGGAGGGACAGCTTTGTTGTTTGAGTAGGCGGTACGCCGTAAGATAATGACCTGTCATGGACAGCGCGTCACAGATGAGCGGCGTGCCTACAAAACCCGTACGAATGTGGTATCCGCCGTCTCTTACCAGGGCCGCCAGGCGGTCACCAGCGTGCTGCCGCTGCTCGGCAGAAAGCAAATCAAATACAAGTGCCAAGGCGTACGCTGTCTCGGCATCATTCATCAGTCTACCCGCAGGGGTAACAAACTCTCGCCTGAATGCGTTCTTAGCATTTTCAGCTAGCTCGTCATAGAAGCTTTTTTCCTTTTCCCTATTGAGTAACGCTGCCGTTTGCGCAACGAGCCTGGCAGAATAGGCAAAATAAGCAGTCGCTACAATCGCCTTGTCTGTACGTGCCAGAAAGGGTTTGTCAGGTGGTGCCGAGGGGTCAAGCCAATCCCCAAACTGAAAATCTGTATCCCATATATAATTATCACCGGCGGCTTTTGCGACATGGTCAACCCAGCTGCGCATACTTTCAAACTGGGTTTCAAGTATCCCCAGATCACCGTAACGCTTATACAAAACCCAGGGCACAATAACCGCCGCGTCACCCCAGGCAGCCGCACCACCCGCCGACAAGATATTTGGCACAACATGGGGTACTGCACCATCAGCTTTACGCTGCTCTATAGCAAGATCAGCTAACCATGACGCTAAAAAGCCACTCGAGTCATAAAGAAAACTTGCGGTTGGGGTAAAAACCTGTATATCACCTGTCCAGCCCATTCGTTCATCACGTTGAGGGCAATCGGTGGGCACATCAAGAAAATTGCCCCGCATACCCCAAATCACATTGTCATGCAGTTTGTTAAGCATAGGGTCAGAGCAGTCAAACCAGCCGGTCCGCTCCATGTCTGAGTGCAGCACTACCGCTACCAAATCTGAGAGCTGCAGCTCACCTGGCCAGTTTTCAACTTCTACATAGCGAAACCCATGAAAGGTAAAACGGGGCTCATAGTTTTCTATACCTTCACCAGAGAGGGTGTAGCGGTCAGTGGCTTCAGCAAAGCGAAGCGGGCGTATACCCAGCTCGCCATTTTCAAGCACTTCGGCATGCCGCAAAGTAACTGTGTGTCCAGCCTCGCCCTGAACACTTATTGACAGGCGACCCACCAGATTTTGTCCAAAATCTACCAGTATCTTACCTGAAGGGGATTTACTGATTGCCACAGGCGCAAGGCTTTCCTGGCGCCGTACGGGTGGCCCTAAAGGTGCCTCCAAAATACTCAGGTCTAGCTCGAGCACACGAACGCCAGACCAATCACGGTCATCAAAGCCAGCCTGTGACCAGTTTTTTAGCTCCAAGCGTGCATCATAAGTTTCACCGTCGTAGATACTGCTACTGAGAATGGGACCTGTAGCCGCTCGCCAGCTTTCACCAGTAATGATTTGCGCGCTCGAGCCGTCCTGATACTGCACTTCTAATTGAGCAAGCAAACCAGCCTTGTCACCATAAATATTGCGCCGGCCGCCACCAAAACCAAGCCGTCCACGGTACCACCCCTCCCCAACACAAGCACCCAGCGCATTTTTACCTTTGCTTAACAGCTTAGTTACATCAAAGGTTTGATAACGCAATCTTTCTTCATAAACCGTCCAGCCAGGTGCCAAGACCTGATCACCAATTACCTGACCATTGAGCTGAGCTTCATAAACCCCTAAGGCCGTCAGATATAAACGGGCAGATTCAACGGGTTTGTCCAGATCAAACTCGAGCCTGAAGTACGGTAGCGGGTTAGCTCGGGTCGTATCTTCTTCCCAATCGGGAGTAATAAAGCTGGCCTGCCAGTCTTCAGTCTGGAGCAAACCAGCCTCTACCTGCAGAAGTTCGCTCCAATCCGAGGCACTATCCTCGCTACCCCAGACCCTGACTCGTAGGCTAACCTGTTCTCTTGACTGGAGCGCAGCAAAGGGCCAGTCAACCAGAACCGACTGACTGGATACTACGCGACCTGTTCCTTCTTTTAACTGACCCTTAGCATCAAAACAGGCAATTTCATAAGCCGACTGTTCCCAGTTTTTCAGGTCGGTTTTAAGCTGCCAGGACAGGCGTGGCCTAGCTATCCCAATACCCAAAGTTTCCCTTAAGTGCTCAACCTGTACACGATCTACCTGTAGCTCAGACATGATTCATCCTCAAATTAGCAAGAATTCGTTCGCGGCAACCCAACTACTTTAGATGCCAAGAAGTGCGATACCTTAATGTACCCAAAATGATTACCCTTTGCCTACCTAATTTCCAAGCAAAGCACCTCCTCATAACTACGAGAAGGTGCTTTGCCTTTTTTAGCTAAGTTTCTTTTGGGTTTGCTTGTTTGAGAAAACTAATCTCTGGCGGATAGAAAGTCACCCAGCAACCGCTCGGCAGTATTTTCCGTGGTGTACTGAAAGGCACCATCTTCCTGAATTTTATCTGTCACAGCAGATGACCAGACAACCTTAGCCTGTTTGTTGGTAGCCGTCAAGCCAGCTTGCCAGCTAAGCTTTTGCGCGTCAAACAACATTGTATAGCTAAGACTTAGACCAGCATCAGCGCAGCTTGACACAAGCTCGAGCTCTGAATTGGCCAGCACATGACTCATGGCTTTAATCGAAGCAGTGTTAAAAGCAGGCATAACATAGTTCCCGGTTGCCACTTTGGCTTCTAAGCAAACTGAAGCTACATTTGCCAAGGAAGCGCTTTTATCACCTGAGCCTAAGAACTGACTCGAGCAGGCTGCCAGTAACAACGAACTTAGTAGCACCAGGGCAAGTACCCTCTGAGCAAAGAAATGTTCCTGGGGCTTAACAATGCGGCGAATGCGGTTCATAAACTTTCCTCCTGTGGCAGCCAAACTTAGCTGCTGTTCAAAGCGAATAGTTTCCAACTGGGTGAGTGCTGATGCATAACAGAGAGGCTCAGTCCTGCTTAGGACAAGGTCATCGCAGGCGCACTCCCTTTCATGGCGAATGCATCTGGATAAGAACCAGACTGCTGGATGATAAAAGAAAAGCGTTTCGACCACGCTTTGCAGGGCATTTAAGAGGGGATCAAGTCTGCGCACATGGGCGAGCTCATGGATGAGAATGAGCTCGAGCTGAGCAGCTGTCAGACCAGTAAGAGCTGTCACAGGGATGAGTATCATAGGCTTGACTACACCAATAATCATGGGGCTGGCAATACTCTCTGATAAGTGCAGAGAAACGGTGTCAGGCAATTTCAGATGCTCGAGCACCCGAGAGAATTGGCTTGCCAGTTCTTCAGATACTGCCTCTGCAGAGTTTCTGAGTCGATCCAGATAAAGGTTTGCAAAAACAAGACGAAAGCTAAAAAACAAAATACCCAGCAACCAGGCGATGACAAGAACCCCTAACCCTCGACGATACCCAAAGGAGAGCTGGGTACTGCCTTCTTGGGTAAATGAGGTCAATGCAAAGGAATACCAGGCTTGCTCGAGCGATGCAGTTATTCCATCTGTAGCATCTGGCGTATAGAGCCAGAGACAGGAAATGGCAAAAGAAAGCGGCAGGCTTAGTAATCCGGCGTAGAGCACCTGGTATCTAGTACGACTGGACTTACAGAAGCGGCTCAGGGCATAGAAGAAAATAACCAGCCCAAGCTGCAACCAGAGTGAATGAATCAGGGCCTGGCCCAGGGCATCAAAGAGACTACTCATTTCCCTTCCAGGTTTTCAAGTAAGGCCCGAACCTCGGCTAGTTCTTCTTTTGTCACCGTGTCAGGGTTTAGAGCTTGCAATACCAGTTGGCGCCTCGAGCCTGCAAAGGCACGCTCAAGCAAATCATCTAACAGTTTTCGCTGCATTTTTTCCTGACTTTGTTTAGCACGGTAAATATGGCTCTTGCCACTCTCGTCTCGTAGCACCAGACCTTTTTCCGTCATAATCTGCATGAGCTTAAGCACGCTGGTATAGCCAACCGCCTTTGACTCGCTTAAAACACTGTGAACCTGCCTCACGGTGCTTGGCCCGTTTTCCCATAGCACCCTTAAAATGGCTAGCTCAGCTTCAGTTGGCTTTGGCACCATACAACTCCTACGAAGGTTTTCGTTGGTGCAACAATAAACGAAGACCTTCGTAGATGTCAATACCCCTTGATGTCAATACCCTTTGAGCCTACAGCTTGTTGAACATGCCCTTGGCTAGGCTAAACCTATGAACCACGCAGTTATTCTTGGCGCAACCGGAGGGATAGGTTCGGCGCTTGCTCATAGCTTGGCACCTAAGTACCGCCTGAGTCTGGTTGGTCGCAACCTGGAAAAACTTAAAGAGCTCTCTCGGCTACCAAACAGTGACATCATTCCAACTGATTTGAGCAGCGAACTCGAGGTAAGCGCCCTGTTTGACATGCTTGACCCTGTTGACCTGCTCGTCTACGCTGCTGGCGTTATAAAACCAGAACTTATAAAGACAGCATCTTCTGAGCATGTTCAGCGGGTGCTGGATGCCAATTTGATTGGTCTTTTGTATACGCTGAAATATGCCGAATCCAGGCTTCAGGAAGGCTCGAGGGTCTATGTGCTGGGAGCAAGACCCGAACTCATCACTTACCGAGGGTTTGCGGCCTATGCCGCTGCCAAAGCTGGCGTGAAGGCCCTCATAGATGTCGCCGCTATTGAAATGAAGCGAAAAACCAGTTTTACGCTGGTTCTACCCAAAGCAACTGCAAGTCCTTTCTGGGAAACTGTAGGAACTCCGCCCAAGGATGCCCTTAAGCCAGAAGAGGTCGCTAATGCCATCTGGCAAAGTCTGGAACAAGATGCCAAGTCAGCGTTACTTGTTGGCTAGCTAATCAATGCCTACCAGCCCCAGGTACCCGGAGCACCTTTAAACGGCCCAACAATATCCTTGCTAATCCAGCCACCGTAGAAGTCTCCTTCCTGGGCCGTCACAAGTTCATCATCGAGGAGGCATTTATCCATTTTGCCTGGATAGAAAGCCAGATAATCTTTTAGCCCTTCATAGCCTTTACCAGGTTCAGGGTAAGACCAGGCTGCATTTATAAGCTTTTGCTCCGGCAATTGAACGCTCCAGTAGCTCGCCTGTCCTTTAAACTCACAAAAACTGGTCTTTGGCGTTTTAAAAAGGTAGCTCATCTGAATGTCTGACTGCGGCACATAGTAGGTAGGTGGATGACTGGTCTCGAGCACTCGCAATGCCTGCTTAGAATCAACCAGACAGATGCCCGCCAGATAAATACGCACCCGCTTTTTAGCTGGCTCGACTCGAGGTGGTCTGGGATAGTCCCAAACCGACTCCTGACCCACTTGTGGTTTAATAGCTTTCATGGTGTTAGACTAGCCCTCGCTGACTTCCTCAGACCTCGAGTCAGCTTACTTTAGGTAATATTATGATTTTAGAACTGGCACTGTTAGATGTTAAACCTGGGCAAACGAAAGCCTTTGAAAAAGCTTTTTCAAAGGCAGAGACAATAATCTCAGGTATGAAAGGCTATCTAAACCACGACCTGCAAAAGTGTCTGGAAAATGACCACCGTTATGTTCTGCTGGTTAACTGGGAAACGCTGGAAGATCACACAGTAGGGTTCAGGGGTTCAGCCGAGTACCAGGAATGGAAGACGCTGCTGCATGCTTTTTATGATCCTTTTCCTACGGTTGAACATTTTGAAACAGTTAAACGGTAAGCCTCGCCTAAGTCTTTAAGATTCCAGTCGTTAGCATGAGGCATGACGCAAGTACAAGATGCTCGTATTCAAAAGCTAAATAATGCCCCCATCAGGGACAGAACCTATGTCCTCTACTGGATGCAGGCGAGTCAGCGCGCCGAAGACAATTACGCCCTTGAGTACGCGGTACAGCGGGCGAACGAGCTAAATAAACCCTTACTGGTGGCCTTTGGCCTGATGGATGATTACCCTGATGCCAATCTGCGCCACTACCTGTTTATGCTCGAGGGTCTTAAAGAGGTACAGGAAAGCCTCGAGCGTCGCAAGATAAAAATGGTGGTACAAAAAGGTGCACCCCCTGTAGTAGCTGAAACACTTGGGCAAGAGGCCAGTCTGGTTGTTACAGATATGGGCTACTTACGCCTTCAAAGACAGTGGCGCAAGCAACTGGCGGGCAGGCTAAACTGTCAGCTTATACAGGTAGAAGATAATGTCGTGGTTCCCGTTGAACTAGCCTCAAACAAAGCCGAGTACGGTGCCAGAACCCTGCGGCCAAAACTGCAAAAACACGTTGATCATTTTTTACTCGAGCTGCGCACCTCAGCAGTAAAACACAGTTCGCTCGAGCTTGAGGTAGAAAGTCTTGACCTGAAAAACCCTGGCGAGCTTTGCGCCAGTCTCAAGCTCAACCGTGAAGTGGCTGGCGTGTCAAACTTCTTTTCCGGCGGAACCCGCCAGGCAAAAACCAGCTTGCATCAGTTTCTTGAACAGAACTTTGATAGCTACGCCGATAACCGTAACCAGCCTCAAACGAGTGATACCAGTTATATGGCCATGTACTTACATTTTGGACAAATATCGCCGATTTACATTGCGCTTAAAGCCAAAGAAGCCAAGTCTAAAGGTAAAAATATTGAGAGCTTTCTGGAAGAACTTATTGTACGCCGCGAACTGGCCATGAATTTTACTCATTTTAATGACACCTACGATGACTACAGCGTCTTACCTGACTGGGCGAAAAAGACGCTCAATGAGCATAAAAAAGATAAACGCGACCCGCACTATAGCCTCGAGCAACTCGAAAAGGCCCAAACGCATGACCCTTACTGGAATGCCGCCATGAAAGAAATGCGCTTTACTGGCTATATGCATAACTACATGCGAATGTACTGGGGTAAAAAGTTACTCGAGTGGAGCCCCGACCCCGAAGAAGGCTTCAAACGCACCCTTTTTCTAAACAACAAATACTTTCTCGATGGCCGTGACCCTAATAGCTTTACGGGGGTTGCCTGGTGTTATGGTCAGCATGACCGAGCCTGGCAGGAACGAGCTATTTTTGGCAAAATTCGCTATATGAATGCCAACGGCCTGAAAGCCAAATCCAAACCTGACGAGTATGTAAAAAAAGTCAATAAGCTGGTTGCAAAAGCAACTGGGGAAAGCTTAACAGCGGTTGAGCAAGCTTCCCTTTTCTGAGCGCTAGCCAAAGAGGGGTGTGCTTGACGGCACCAGTTCGGCAGACTCTACACGGTCCAGCCGAAAGGTCAGCTCTTCCCTGCGTAAGTGGCAATATGCCTTTATGTAAACACCATCAAAACGAATGACATCGATCAGACGGTCTTTGGCACCGTACTGCATACGCACACTGCCCCGGTTTTTGGCTGCTTCCTGAAAGACTGCGAGGTGCGGACTGGTGGAAAAACTCATAGGGATGACACCACGCCGGTTGCCCTTTTCAAAAAAGAGTTGACCGTGTTTTTTCGCGTATTCATAGAGATCTCTGGTGAGTTTGACATCCTCGAGGCAGTAGCGCTCGAGCTTTTCCCAGTCACCGGCAGCGTAGTAGTCAAGGGCATCCAAGCCTGAGCCAAGTTTGCTCGAGCCCAGGGTTGCCCTGGCGATTGAGTCCAGACTGACTCTATGCCCCAGGGCTTTTTGGGCCTCGAGCATCAGGTCAATGGTCGGTAGGTCCTTAACCCAGTCGCCAAGTTCAGCAGCCAGTACAGGCCAGTCAAAGTGCAGAAGGTTAAATCCAACAACTTCATCGGCTTCTTTAAGCACTCTGGCAAGCTCCTCGAACTGCGCTTCGCGGTAAGCTACAAAGCGGTCACCCTCATAGTGATAAACCCCAACTACGCTCACACCTAACTTGTCTTTATGTTTAGCACCGCCTACCTCGTTAAAGGAGCGTTTGGTTTCCAAATCTAAAACAAGCCGTCTCATGCCAATGTCTCACCTAAGCCAAGCGCATGAACCAGTTTGGCATGCAAATGACCATTTGAGGCCAGGACGATTTGTTTTCCCAAACGATAAGGTTCTCCCTGTGACCCTGTCACGGTTCCACCGGCTTCTTGCACCAGTAACCAGCCAGCTGCAACATCCCAGGGGTTTAGGGTAAGTTCCCAGAAAGCATCTAGATGACCCCTGGCAATATAGGCCATATCAAGCGCTGCGGCGCCGGGTCGGCGTATGGCTCTGACTTGAGGATGTACTTTGGCAAATAGCTCTAGATTTTTCTGCAACTCAACTGCGTCATAAGAAAAGCCTGTCGCTAACATTGCCTTGCTGAAAGTGGTTTCACTTGACACCTTAAGGGGTGCGCCATTACAAAAGGCACCTTCGCCCTTTACTGCCGTGTAAAGTTCATTTCTTGTACTATCAAACACCACACCCAGGATAATTTCAGACCTGTGCTCGAGGGCAATCGAAACACAGTAATAGGGAAACCCATGAGCGTAATTAAGCGTTCCGTCAAGCGGATCAACAATCCAGCGGTAATCCGCTTCGCCTTCTTGACCTTGCTCTTCCCCAAGAACAACATGGTCAGGATAATGTGACGCAATAATCTCACGAATCCTGCTTTCACAAAGCTTATCTACTTTGGTAACCAGATCAATATGGCTGGATTTGGTATCAATTTCAAGCTCAGTTCCCCGGTAATACTGCTGAATGGCACCAGCGGCGTGAGCGGCTTGAATAGCTACGGATAAAAACTTGGACATATCTCACTATAACCCCTTTGTCTTCTTGGCCTTCTTAAGTGAATGTCAAACCATGGTCAAATAAAGCAGCAATGGCTCAAAGGAATGGTAGAAAATCATCTAATGCAAGTTACCAAACGAGGTCACCATGAAACCTGAAATCATTATTGAAACTGTAAGCAATGCTCTGATCGATCGTCTGGGAGATGAGCTTGACTTAATCTTTCACTACGGTTCACTGGTCAATGGCAACGCCCATAAAACCTCAGATATTGATATCTCCTTTGTGCCCCGTCATGAGCATACGCGTGGCAGCATTACTGTCATGGTGGAAGATGTACTCTGTGACCTTTACCCAATGCACTGGTCAACCCTCGAGCACATGGCAGACTACCGCAATGTAAGTGCTACCGTTCTCCTGAAAAACAGGCTCATCTACCAGCGTAATCAGGAAGTGGCTGAACGTTTCCAGGCCTTAGCAGGTCGTTTGAAAAAGCTGCAGCAGCCTGAGGCAAGACCTGAAATGGTCAAAAGAGCCCTGGATATTTTTCAAGAGGCAGCCTATGCCTATTACCTTTTGCAGCTTCAGGAAACTCAAACCAACAAGCTGGCCTGCCTGCAACAAAGCCAGGCAATCATAAGAACGGTGTTTCACAGCCTTGCCGCCTGTAATCAATACATTATTGACACCCGTAAGCTCGAGCAGGTCATGGCTCTAGCCAAGTTGCCAGAACACTTCTCTGAAAATGTCACCCTGCTCCTGAACACCACTGAACCCGCAAAACTTCTAAAGTATTCAGCAAAACTGCTGGACACAACAAGGACTCTGCTGCTAAGTGAGCAGCGTAGCCTTAAAGTAGAAAGCCATTACCAGAACCGCTTTAAAGCAACCTATCCAGAACTAAAAAAAGACTTGCAAAATCTAATACACTGCTGTCAGCACAAGGATAATTTTGGTCTCAGACATTATCTACTTTCGCTTTTTCATGAGCTGTCTTTGGGTATAGCAGAAGTAACAACTGGTCTGGTCTATGGCAGCTTTAATTCACTGGCTGAGTATGAGCAAGACCTCGTTTCCCTCGGCTTTCCTGCACTGCTGCCTTATCTGAAAACAAACGACTATGAGGCTCTTGAAGGGCAGTGTTTGCTTTTTGACGAGCAGCTGAAGCGTTTCCTGACAGATCACTCCGTAGCCCTCAATAACTTTGCTTCCCCTGAAGAGCTTGAAACGTTTTTGAAAGAGACCTAGGGCGTTTGAAGAGCTCGAGCTTTGCAACACCCTATCTAGCAGGTTTAATCCCAACTGCTAAATTCACCCGTCTATAACCCCCTACTTCTGGCGATATTCTAAAAAGCTCTTTACCTTGGCAATATCAATCTGCCATTCTGCCTGAGAACTATAGGGTTTAAACCCCAGAGCACGGTTAATTTTGAGCATAGGCGCATTTGAATCGGCATTACCTGTACGTATAAAGCGCGCTTCGGGTAAGTCAGTCATGACCTTATCAAGCATGGCTGCCTTAAGCCAGCGACCTAACCCTAGGTTGCGGTATTCAGGGTAAACGCCTGTTCCTTGCTGATTCAAGATTTGCGGTCGATTAGGGTTCCAGGTTAGCTCGGTATAGCCTGCAAAATGGCCACTTGTCTGTTCAACAACAATCATCGTCCAGCGCTTTGAGCCAGTAGCAAAAAGCATTTGCTCCATTTGCCGGAGCATCTCAGGGCTAAAATGAAAATCTTCAACTTGCAAATTACCTCTAGGCGCAGTATTCATAACAGCAAAAAGTTTGGCAAAGGACTCGAGTTTCTCTTCGGGGTAAGCACCTTGCCAGAATAAAAGCTCAAACCCCTGCGCCTGCTGCCTGGCGTTGTCTATCCACTGCTCTATGAGGTCAGAGTTTAGCTCTCGCAAATCAAGCTGATTGGTATGACTTTCCAGGGCCTTCTCAGCACCAAGCTTTTGCATAAAAGCTTCACCTGCAGGAATGCGTTCATTTGTCGAAGCCACCAATAAGCGCCGACCTTCCTGTTCAGCTACCTCAGTCACCTTCTGGAGCAGTGTTGTGGCAATCCCCTGTCTGCGAAAGTCTGGCAATACTTCTATGCTGAACTGCGCAACGTGCTGATTTTCCTCGAGGCGGAAAATTTGCGTTTCAGCACTACCTATAAACCCTTCGTCTTCAGGGTGTTCCACAACCCAGGAATAAAGCTCAACAATGGGTGGAATATTTTTAGCCTGCTGAATCAGTTCCTCTACGCCTCGAGCCGGGTCATCTGGCAAACGCTCAGCCCGCATGCGATTGGCAAAGTCGCTAAACAGCTCATACTCTTTCTGAGTGGCAGCTTTTATATCCACCGCTCGAATACTGAAATTCATACTAAACTCCTTTGATAAAACCTGACTGGCTTTTTAGCGACTATACCCAGTCCTTATCAGTGCTGACCTCCACCTTAAGTCTAGGTTGCTAAAAGGATTAGGTCTAATTCGATTTATCATGCTTACACCTTCATATTCACTGGTTAGAATGCCTTATGGAAGAAGCCAAAGATTTTGTCGAAGGTCTTAGTGAAGAAACAGGGCGCAGTTTAGGCGAGACGTTTCGCCTCTTTAATGCCAATACCGATTGGCAATCAGTTCTGGTCTCTGGTCTAACCAAACTAATCGTATCGATTTTAATTTTGATTATTTTCTGGGTGGCTTATTTGGCTTTGAGCCGAGGGCTAAAGGCATTGCTACAGCGCTTTAAAGCCACACGAGAACGAAATTTCGAGCGTCCGGTAAAGTTAGGGCTTCGCTACACTGTTCTGGTCTTAGCATTTCTGGCTCTCACGATACAATATGGCATTCCGCCGCAGTTCACCAGCGCCATAGCAAGAACCGCCATTATTGTTTTTAGCTTTTATATTGGCTGGTTAGTGGTTAACCGGGTGTTTGCTAGCTATTTGAGCAAACGTGGCCTTGATCCCTCGCTTATCCAACTTTTTGTCAATATCTCATCGGTCGTCATTATTACCTTTGCCTTTACCACGGTTCTGGCACAGTTCGGCATTAATGTATTTAGCATCATCACTGCACTGGGTGTCGTCGGTATTGCGGTTGGTTTTGCGGCACAGGAGACCCTATCAAATTTTATTGCCGGTATTACTTTGCTGGTTGAAAGACCTTTTCGCATTGGCGATTGGATAAATACGCATGACCGCATCGGTAAGGTACAGGCAATTAACCTGAGAACCACAAGACTCATGACCAGAGACAATGAAGTTGTGGTCATCCCTAATGCTACAGTGACCTCTTCAGATATCATCAATTTTACGGCTGGGGGTCCACTCCGAATACGCTGTGGCATCGGCATTGCTTATAAAGAAAATATAAAGCGGGCTCGAGACTTACTGCTGCCGCTCTTAACTGAGCAAGACCTTATTTTGAAATCCCCTGCCCCAAGTGTCCGGGTCAAGGAATTAGCAGATTCTTCGGTCAATCTTGAAATGGTTTACTGGATTGCTCCCGCGACTATTGATAAGGAACCCAGTCTGACCTATGCCCTGCTCGAGGAAGCCAAAATTACCCTGGATGACGCTGGCATAGAGATTCCCTTTCCCCACCTGCAACTCTTTGTCGATGAAGCCAAAGGACTCGAGCGTCTCTTTCTTAAACCCTGAAGATGAAGCAAGCCTGAACTTTTTTTAGTACCTTGACTTGCTAAACTGGCCTGAGGGAGGTACACCATGAAACGTTTTAGCGCACTTTTCTTTGTTTTAGGCCTGATTTTATCTAGCTGCATTCCCAATAATCTGGGCAATGTCAACCGCCCTTTTCGGCTTTATGTTGATACCATTACGGCTAGGCCAGGAACAACGATTTATGTCCACGATCAGGCAGACCCAGGCTTTTTTAAGGTTAGTCTTGGTGGCATCACAGAAGCTCAGCGTCAGGCAGCTAGGGTGGGACAAACACTTAGCAGTAACAATGTTTCCGAAGTCTTTATCTCAGACGCCAAAGCGCCCTCGGGCTGGATAATAGACCTCGAGTCAAAACGCGGAGTCAGAGAAATAACTGCTGTTTCTGGCCCAAGGCCAGATGTCAGCTTTACCAGCTATATTGATCTGGTTTTTTCTATTCGTATACCCGCAAATGTTGCGCCAGGTGTCTACACCGCAGAGGCAAGCGTAAGTACATTAGAGGGGCAAACCAAAGTTTTGCCCATGCGCATTGAAATTATCCCTTAGGGTGGAATTTTGGAATTAGTGGAAATAGGGCTCGAGCCCTCAATTTAGTAAAAGCCTAAACACTTGGTCTTGCAACGTAAACTACCTGCAAGAAACGCTCAATCTGAGCTGACTGATTGCCTAAGTAGTGACCGGCATTTTCCAGATAGACCTCTTCATACTTTTGCAGATTTTCTTGCAAACGGATACGAACTTCTTCGGGATAAACCATGATTTCTTTAGCGCCAAGCCGCAGTAGAACGGGGCAACTTATAGCTGTCAACTGAGCGTCAGTAAAAACAGGCAAGGCTTCCTTGTGAGGTTTGACAGGTTCCGGAATGAGATGAAAAACAAAAAGAAACGTCTTTGGTAAGACTTGACCAAAGACGTTCACAAGAATTATAAAGTTCAAACTAACTCAGGCACTAACCCCTTGCCTTTCATGTTCTTTTGCCAGATCAGTCTCCCCTTCAGAGGTTTTCATATAGGTAATAAGCCGCACATGGCGATCATAGGTAAAGTAGTTATAAGCCCACTCGAGTAGTGCATTGGCCTTGTTCTGGTGACCGGGCAAATAGATCAGATGGATAAAGAGCCAGCCCAACCATCCCAGAAACCCACGCAAGTGAAAACCACCCAGGTTTTTAGAGAGTTCTGCCACACCTGCATTTCGGCCAATGATTGCCATAGAGCCTTTATCAAAGTATTCAAACACCTTCGTGCGTTGACCCTCTTGCAATCTTCTTATTTGTTTACCCACATGCTTCCCTTGCTGAATAGCTACGGTTGCTACCTGTGGCAAAAGCTCACCAAGTTTGTCTTTAGCCGCCGCCATATCTCCGACCATAAAGGCATAAGGCTTATCTGGCAGGCTCAGGTCTGGGTTGACTTTCGCCCTAAAGCCCCGATCAAGCTCGAGCCCGAGGTTTTCTACCAGAGGATGGGCCCTTACACCAGCAGCCCAAATCAGCGTTTGAGTAGGAATGCTCGAGCCGTCTTTTAGCTTTACCGCATCGGGCATTACTTCGGCTACTGTGGTCTTAAAACGAATATCAACATTCAGGTTCTCGAGCACCTTTTGGGTATAGGCCTGTGTTTCCTTGCTGTAAGGTAAAAGCACTTTATCTGTCATTTCTAGCAGGATGATTTTTGCCCTATTCAGATCAAGCTCAGGATAATCTTTGGGTAAGACCCTGTCTAACAGTTCAGCCAGCGCCCCAGCCATTTCCACCCCGGTCGGTCCCGCGCCCACAAT
This sequence comes from Trueperaceae bacterium, assembly GCA_020431825.1. GTDB lineage: Bacteria > Deinococcota > Deinococci > Deinococcales > Trueperaceae > JAHEBB01. The sequence goes on from JAGQHN010000102.1 coordinate 15,208, forward strand.
CACAAAATTAAGCAGGCCAGTTTCAATGAGTTCAGGATGGCTACTTGCCAGCTCAAATTGTTTCAGCATATGGCTGCGCAAGTTGGCAGCTTCAGTGAGGCTTTTAAGCATAAACCCATGCTCATAGACTCCTTTTACACCAAAGTTGTTATAGATGGCTCCAGCTGCAATAATCAGGTAGTCAAAACTGAGCGACTCACCACCACGCACGATTACTTCTTTTGTGTCCCAATTTACATCGGTGACGGTAGCCTGCCTGAATCTAAAATTGGCCTGTTTTCTAAAAATGTGGCGCACCTGCATAGCAATATCGCCAACCTCGAGCCCAGCAGTAGCTACCTGATAAAGCAAGGGCTGAAAGGTGTGATAATTGTTTTTGTCCAGCATCAAAACGTCTACCGGAGCATTTTTTAGCGCTTTAGCCGCGTTTAAGCCAGCAAACCCCGCACCAATAATGATTACTCTTGGTCTCATTGCATTCCTTTCTTATGTGAAATATTTCTTTTGATAGTCAGTAAACATTTCATCATCGTAGCGATCCTTATTCACTTAAAAAAGAACTAGGCTTACTGATTAATTCCGTATTTCTATACCCTATGAGCAAGCTAAGTCAGTGACCTGACGGCCTGCCCTGAAATCCAAAACGAATTTTGCTTTGCTATTTGCACCATTTCCCGAAGTTTTAGAGGACAATTGTCCTGTCCTTGTGAAATATAGTATAAGCTTCTTTTCACAAAGTCAAGAGGTAAAAAAAATTGGGAGCCGTTCCATCAGAACACTCCCGGAGGTCTTCGTTGCTCCTTTAGCGTATCGAAGCACCCTTTTTATTGCCGTAAATTTGTCACAAACGGTAACGTCCGGGTAAAATAGCAAAATTCTTACATATCAGTGTTTTCGCCAAGCATTTTGAGGGCAATGCGTCTACCGGTTGGCGTAGCGGCTATGCCTCCCTCCCCTGTTTCTCGCAGCTCAGCAGGAAGCATGCGCCCGACCGAAGCCATCGCTCCAACCACTTCATCGGGTGGAATAACCGACTCGAGCCCAGCCAGCGCTAACTGCGCACTGCTAACGGCATGAACACTAAAAAAGGCATTGCGGCTGACACAGGGGACTTCAACATAGCCACCAACCGGGTCACACACCAGACCAATGGTATTCATAAGCGCCATGGTTGCCGCGTGGACCGACATGTGCGCCGTGCCCCCTAAAAGCTCGCAAACAGCCGCTGCAGCCATAGCTGCAGAGCTGCCAATCTCGGCCTGACAGCCTCCGGTTGCTCCGGCAATAAACATGGATTGACCAATGATCTTGCCAATCCCAGCAGCCAGAAACATAGGGTTTAAAAGATGCTCGTCTGAAAGCTCCAGGTGATCAGCAACACCAAGCAAGGCACCAGGCAAAGTACCCGCACTTCCGGCGGTTGGCGCCGCTACAATTCTCCCCATGCGAGCATTTTCTTCGTTCACAGCCATGGCATAAGCCTGCACACGTTTTAAGAGGGGAGCTTTCAGCACATCATCGGCCTCCCAGAGCCCCTTGGCATTCCAGCCAACCATGCCTGTAATGCTTGCCTTATCTGATGTTAGACCGCGTTCAACCGAACTACGCATCTCGGCAATGCGCTTTTGCATCTGCTGAGCCGCCAAGTCGCGTTCGGCTTCGGTGTCAAACTCCTCTTTCAGGATAGCTTCAGAGGCTAAACCCGAAAAGTCTACCAGCTCATTCAGCGTCATGTTTGTCTCCAGACATCACTTCAGGCAACATTCTTAACCAGCTAATATAGGAAACATTTGTTAGATACTCGAGCGCATACTGCGCAGGACGCTTATCCATTTCAATGGACATAAGCGCCTTGCCCCCGCGTTTTTGCCGGGCACTGTGAATGGTAGCAATATTGACCTCATCATCTGCCAGGACTCGAGCCACACGGGCAATCACTCCAGGTTTATCGTCATGTTCTATCAGAAGGGTGTGGTAGGAACCACTAAAATTTGCTTCAAACTGGTTGATGCGAATCATTTTAACAAGACCCGCTCCAAGGCTCGAGCCCACCACACTTACTTTCGCTTCTGCTTTTTGCAGGTTCAGCCGAACGGTATTGGGGTGAACATCTCCTAAATCTTTTTCCATAAAGTCAAACTCGAGTCCGGCTGCTTTTGCAAGCTCGAGGGCCTTAGGTATTCTCTCATCATCAGGGTAACAGCCAAGCAGTCCGGCAAGCAGTGCCTGATGGGTTCCGTGCCCCTTCCCAGTTTTGGCAAACGAACCGTGTAATTCTAGCTGGGCCTGATCAGGCTGGCAACCTAGACAATGTCTTGCTAACAGGGCTATGCGGCAGGCACCTGCGGTGTGCGAACTCGAAGGCCCTACCATCACCGGGCCAATCACATCTAATAAGCTCATAGCTTAAGTTTAGTCTAGATCACGGTGTATGAACCATCATCACGCTCAAGGTAATGGACACCAGGAATGTAGCAATCGGGCGATAAAAAAAGTGCTATAGTAGGCGCTCACACAACCTGAACCCATAGCACTTTTTTAGCTTGTTTTGCTTTATCTTATTCTTTTCGCGCTCCACTTAAAATGGAAGCGGTATTATTTAACGACTTCTTTCATATCTTTACCGGGCTTAAAGGCAGGATATTTGCTAGCGGGAATGGTAATCTGCTCGGTCGTTCCGGGCCTTACCCCTACCCGCTCCTTACGCTCACGAATCTCAAACGTACCAAAACCCGTCAACTGAACTTTGATGTTTTTATCAAGATGCGTTTTGATGTCGGTAAGAAACGTATCAATAACCAGTTTTACGTCTTTTTTCGTTAGCCCGGTCTCATCAGCGACTATATCTATTAACTCTGCCTTTGAGACACTTTTATGCTTTGCCACAAAACCCTCCAAAAACCCATTCTTTCTAGTTTAAACGACACCCCCACCAGAAGGACACGTGCGGCCTTTGTGTAGCGCCATTTACAATTGCTCGAAGCACTTTAGCATGTGCTCTTAAAGAAAACAAGTCCAGGACAGGATTTAAGACACCTTGGGCAAACTTTTTGCAAGGCGGTAATCGAGAGGTAACAGGAATCTGACATCCTCCATAACTTTTTCGGTCAGTCGTCTGGTTTCATCTCGGCTCGAGCCTTCAGGCAAAATAGGTGTTCCAAAATGCACGTAAAACCGCCGCCCCCTCTGATAGACCGCTGTAGGTAAGAGAGGAACATTTGCCCGCTGAGCAATAAAAGCCGCACCATCAAGCGCTTTGGCCTCTCCTTGATTGCGGGTGCCTTCAGCAAAAATAAGCAGGGCAGCTCCGCCCCGCAAACGCCTGATGGATTCTTTAACAGCACTCGAGGCATTACCACTTCGGTCAACAGGAAAGGCCTGGAGCTGGCGAAAAAGCCAGCCGAAAAACCAATGTTCAAACAGCTCTTTTTTTGCCATATAGCTCATAACTCGAGGGAATGCTAAGCCCACAACTGGAGGATCGAACCCAGTTCGGTGGTTACTAACTACTAAAACTCCACCTTCTCTAGGAACGTTTTCCAGACCTTTGATATGTAAACCAAAACGCAGGTAAACAAAGACGCGCACAAAGAATTTGCCAACGTAATAGAGCCAGGGTGTAGGCGATTTTTTCGTTTCGACAGAAGCTTGTTCCGACACAGCTAAAGTTTACCGTACAGCAGGGTTAAGGGCAGTTAGCAGAAATATGAGGATTAGGCTGCAACGACTTAAAACATCCTCTAACACCTTTTTGCATGTGCAACAGAAATGGTTGCAACCCGAATAATGATTGTCTAAAAAGCACATCAATGCACATTAGTCAAGATGGGCTTTTCGAGCCACAAGATTAGTCCAAGACCAATTAAACCAAGCGCAAACAGGGTGCGAACGAACAAGAAAATAACGGTAATCTCTTCACCTGCAAATAAGAAAAAGCCGATAAAACCCATCAGATACTGTGGTAAAAGGCAACCATTTCCCTCTCTTCAATATGGTAGTGGTCCACTAAAAACTGCTAAGTTAAGGGATGGTGATTAAAATAATCAAATGCTATCACTGTGGGAGTGAGA
>JAGQHN010000103.1 GCA_020431825.1 Trueperaceae bacterium
AGTTTAAATCTGAAAACTTTCTCGCTTTTGTCCAGCTTGCTTGCATCATTATTCTCCTTAGGTATTTTTGAGATGACTTCTAGTCAAACCTGTTCTGATGAAGTGAAGGTAGCTATTGTAGATAATTTAATAGCTTATCTGGTTTATTCATTCTCATAGTTGGGTTTTTGGGTCAAGAACTAGCCTTTTTGGAGGATATTGCTAGGTGATTATCTAAACATGAAAGCTTTATAAGAACCAATTTCTCATAAACAAGCTCAATTCTTAATATTCACTGGGGTATACATTTTAAAAAAGGGATCTTTATAGCTTTAAAAAAGCGATTATTACCTAGCTAGTACTTACCAACGCGGCATCGCGCACGATCATAAAATGTATTTAGTGAATACTCCACCCTCCTACTATAGTTCCAAATTTAGGCATATTCACTTAAGAGGAATTTATGGCACGATTAAATCTAGACAGAATTACGAGTTCCCCAGGCAAAATATCATCAGTCTTTTTGAACACCCCACAATACCAATGCGAATCTCTAAGCAAGATTTTAGATTGCCAGATTACTATTAAATTGGAAATGCTTAATCCAGTTCGTTCGTTCAAAGGTCGTGGTACCGATCTTGCGGTTGCGAATCTTATTGCACACAATCCAAACACAGTGGTTGTTTGCGCTAGTGCTGGAAACCTCGGTCAGGCACTTGCCTACAGTGGCCGTTCATTTGGTATTCCAACAACTGTCATTGCTTCTGTTAGTGCCAATCCGCTCAAATTAAAACGGATCAGGGAATTTGGTGCAGAGCTTCATTTAGTGCCAGGAGATTTTGAGGCTGCGCGAGTATTTGCCCGTGAATTGTCAGAAACGAAGGGCTTTCAGTTAATTGAAGACAGTGAAAATATAGATACCTGTGAAGGAGCAGCTACTATAGGTTTAGAATTACTACAGGGCTCAGATATTGATGTGGTACTTGTAGCCCTTGGTGGGGGTGCAATGGCAACTGGAATTGGCTTCGTTTTAAAGAATCTAGCTCCTGCTGTGCAGCTCATATGTGTGCAACCTGCTGGTGCTCCAGCTATGACGCTCTCTTGGCAAGCGGGAAAAGTCATTGAAACTGAAACGGCTGATACCATAGCTGACGGTGTTGCAGGACGTTGTCCAATTCCTGCAGTTCTTGATGATTTACTCGAGGTCGCTGACGATACTGTTTTGGTTAATGAAACAAGCATTGTTCGTGGAATGAGATTACTATACGAACACTGTGGGCTTGTAGTTGAACCGTCAGCGGCTCTGGGTATCGCCGCACTCCTAGAAAATCCTGAAAGATTTAAAGAAGCACGAGTCGCCACAATTCTTTGTGGTGGCAATGTAAATCACAAAGATTTCCAGGCTTGGGTGCAATAGCAAAAATAAGTGTCTAAACTGGGCTGCCTAGATAAAACAGGGGTATCTGTACGTTAGTGGAAATGTATGCAATTCTTATAATCCCTGGGACTTTGTTGGCGAAGTCTCAAGCAGCCAGTTTGAGCTTAGCGAATCTTGATGTATAGGCTTTGCCTCTGGGTTTGTCTTGAAGAAAATTATCGATACGCACCAAGTTAATAGCTGAGGCAATCATGAGCTGCTGAAAATGTGTCTTTGACTGACCCCGATAGCGAGACCTGCGACCACCAAAAACGCCTACAGCTTGCGCAATGGTACCTTCAACTCCAGCACGAATTCGATACTCTTGCTGGCCTTCTTCTGAAGCGATGAACTTTCTCATGTGCTTAAGAGCCTCATATTGAGCACGAGGCTGAAAATTGAGATAACGACCTTGCTTTTCTGAGCGTGTGCACAAAGGTTTAAGCTCACAAACGCTGCAGTCCTTATGGGAAAATCGTGCCTGAATGATGTTTAGGGGGTAGGCTCCTCCAATTCGATACGATCCCCATGCACTAGATGTTTTATTACCTGGACAGGTTACAACTTGATTTACCCAATCAATGTTGAAGTCATAAAGGGTAATGCCATCCTCTATCTTTGATTGCCAGTTAGGATTCACTCGTGTTGGTCCAATGAGTTCTATGTCATGTTTTATCTGACTATTAGCTAAAATTTCTGCATCCGTATAACCAGCATCTACATAGTGTTTTTCTGGCTTTAACTGCTTTTTGGCTAAGACTTGATGAATGCTTTCAGTACAACTAACATCTTGTTCTGTAGCTGCCGTGGTGAAAACATTGACAATGATATTTGGGGATTCTTCATTACAACTTTCGGTAAAGTGCGCCTTGTAACCCACCCAGTCCTTACCCCGCTTGGTACTAAAACGTGCATCTGGGTCATAAGGCGATTCGATCGACTGAGCTGCTTTGCTGAGTTCGCCTTTCTCTCGCCAGCGTACCTGGTTACCCTTGCGTTCGTAATGTCGTTCCCACAGCTTTTTTAGGATTTCGACTTTAGACAAAGCTGTTAATTCTACTGACAGTGTAGAGGTTTCATTAGCATCCATAAGCCTATAGCCATCTTTGCCTACCGTCTTTGCATAACTATCTCTAGCCGTTTTACTCTTTGGCAATAGATAATTATCAACGCGTTCAGCATAGCGTTCATACCAGCTATCTTCCACTATTTCTTGAAGCCATTCGGGTGCTACGGCTGCTAACTCATTTAGAGCTGCACGCAAGGTCTCAATGACCAACTCGAGTCGGTTCATTACCCGAATATTGGCCAGTACATGCGTTGAATCTGTCCGTTGTTTCCCTTTATCTTTCACTAGACCTCTAGTTTGAAAGTGCTCGAGCATGCTGTCTAGCAAACGTTCTTGAGCATCGGCTTCAATCAGCCTTGCACGAAACTCACTTAAAACCGAATAGTCAAAGCCGGTATCTTCGAGCTCTAAGCCAAGAGCATACTTCCAATCAAGACGCAGCCTCACCGCATTGGCAGCTTGTCTATCCGTTAAGTTTTCCATGAACTGCATCAACGTAACCAGTGCTAAGCGCCAGGGGGATAAGGCGGGTTGTCCTAAATCGGGATACAAATCACTAAAATCTTCATCTTTAAACAAGCCACCAAACTCATCTCTTAAGCGCATGATGGCATTGCCTTTAGGAAATGCAGTTTTGGCTACTCTTGCCGTTGCTTCAGGTATCTCGCCTATCGCTTTTGCTTTTAACATTCCCCATTATCTTCCTCTAGCTCTAGCCTTTTCTAGACCTCTTGGGAATTCGCCAACAAAGTCCCAGGGTTTACGAGAAAGACTTTTGTCTATTTTGTTCCAAATTAAGGACAATTTTCATCAACTCAAACAGAAAGTTACGGTTTTGACTCAAAAAACGCCTCTCAAACCGTAACTTTCAGGCCAAATGCCCCCGCTACCCCTTTTACTATTCCTAAACAAGTTCAGAAAAGATTAGAGACAACCTTAAGATAATGCTTAGAAAAGTGTTCACTCGGCAAGTTCCAAAGCAATCTCAAACATCTGGGTATAACTTTTTTCTCTGGCCTCTGCTGAGTCTTCCTGATGACTGACCAGACTATCACTTACCGTACAAATCGCCAGAGCGTCTACGCCAAACTTGGCTGCAAGGGTGTAAAGCGCCGCCGCTTCCATTTCCACAGCCAGAACCCCGTAGCTGGCCCAGAGTTTCCAGGCGTCAGGATTATCGTTATAAAAAACGTCGCTCGAGAGTATATTGCCAACTTTGACATTTATGTCTTTAGCGGTGGCAACATCATAGGCTTTTTTTAACAGCTTAAAACTGGCAGTTGGTGCATAGTTCATACCAGAGAAGCGCTGTGTATTCATCCCTGAATTGGTTGAAGCTGCCATGGCAATCACCACATCGCGTAGCTCGAGTTCTGGCTGCATGGCACCACAGCTGCCCACACGAATCAGATTTTTTACCCCAAACACAGTTATGAGTTCATGCGCATAGATAGAAATAGAGGGCATACCCATCCCTGTACCCTGCACTGAGACACGCTTGCCTTTATAAGTGCCGGTAAAGCCAAGCATCCCGCGAACCTGGTTATAGCAAACAGGATTATCTAAAAAGCTTTCAGCAATGTGCTTTGCCCGTAAAGGGTCACCCGGTAACAATATAGTCTCAGCAATATCTCCAGGTTTTGCAGCAATATGGGGGGTACTCATAACGTGTCTCCAGAAACTAATGCCTAAGTCCTTTAGGCTCTTATGAATTTTATCCATCATAGCAAATGTGCCAAAATCCTCTTTGTGCTGAGCCTCCAGATCATGGCTTTAAGGCTATAGGTAAGCAGGGTAAAAGTCCTTATGACACAGGGATTTTCGGGTCTGGGAGAAGCTAAGTCCAGAGACTAAACTATATGCCAAAGGTAGGAGTTGCACTTCGTGCTTTATGGCTTTCTACCTGGGGAAGGTGAGGTGGTCAGCTTGCCACAGTTTGGTAACAGGGCTAAGGACTCTGCCTTGCCCTGAGTAAAAACCCCTATAAAAAACCTGTAAAGAGAAACCGGAGGATAGTAATGTTACAGCGCAGTTATACTTGGCTAGTAGCATTTATGCTTGGTCTAGCCTTGCTGCTTACGGCTTGCGGCGAAACAAGCTCCATCACAGATCCCCCGCCTACTGCAAGACCTGGCAGTCTTGAAATTGTTGTTCAGGGTGTAGAACAAGCTCAGGTTGTTGTGGTTTCGGCTGGCACGACCATCTTTGATGGTGTCGTCGTTGGTTCACACACAATAAACAATTTAAACCCTGGAGATTATGCGGTTGACGGCATGCCAGCCGATCGCTGCATTGACCCTAGCGCTCGCGCGGTTACGGTTATGGCTAACAAAACCACTCGAGTCGAGATGGTTTATGTGCAAATGGCTACCCCCGCCACAACCAAACCTGTCGCAAGTCTGGAGATAAAAGCCGTCCAGGATGACAGAGGGCGTGCCTTACCAGCTCAAGCAGAAATTAATGACGTTAAAGATGTCATGCTTTATGCTGCTCAAACCGAAGAACCTGTTTGCGTCATGGTTGAGGCCAAAGACGCTTCTGGTCAGGCAGCCGCCAATGCCCAACTGGCTATTACCATTGCCGATGGTACAGGCATCAGTGACCGCATTGCCATTATGCGGGGTTGCGATCTGAGTGGGCAAAGCCTGAATATGACCCCACTCGCATTCCGCGACGGTATCTTCACCGATGATAGTGGTAAAGCTAGTTTCACCCTTTACGCTACCTATGGTAGCCCCGAAGATGCCAGTCATATTTTTGCTAAAGAACCTGCAAAAGTCGTGATTGGAGCTGAAAACGAAGATGCTAGCCTAGCCATTGCCGAGTTCAAGGCCTTCTTCTTTAATATCAGCCACCTCTACTTCAATAAAACCTATACCGATCAGCGCATCGGGGCAAGCTTTGATGAATTCAACATCTTTAACCCTCAGGGGAATAATGAGTTTGGCATGCAGGTTGATTTGTATACCAAGCAACCGAGTGAAAAGCTCGATGTTCGGGCGGTAGGTTTCTTCCGCTTCGAAATTTTGGAAGAGCTTAATAAAGCCGGGCAAGCTGCTGATGTCGTCCACTTTGACAATTACGGCGACCTCATAAGCTCTGGTCTCAATGATGTGGCAGTTGACCGCGACGGTTATATAACTGTCGTTCCCAATGCTGGCATCAAACTGACCGATCTGCCCATTCAGGCAAAAATAAAAACGTACCTGATTGTACAGGTGACGTTTGGTGACCATACTTATAACTTCCGTCTAAAAGACTTCACCGTTACCAAACGCTGGCATGGTAGTTATCTAACCATTGATAAACAGGTCGATCACCATGTCCTGACCTGGGCAGGCCCAGAACATCATCTTTATGAAGCTGCTCTGCCCAAAAATCTGTTAGACCATACTCTGGCAGCCAAAGATGATGCCGCTGTCACAGCAGCTAGTGTTTTTACCGCCACATATACTCTTACGGTGACCAACGCAGGCAGCGAAGCTCTTTATGACATCACCCTGGCTGACGCTCTACCCGCTGAACTTGGTGTCATAAGCACTACCCTTAGCCCTGCAGGCGCCACTTACGACGCGGTAAACCATGTGGTTACCTGGAACTGGCTGGCCGTACCCGATACTCGTTTTGAAAAACTCGAGCCCGGACAGTCCATCAGCGCCACACTAGAAGTTTATCTGCGACAAAAACCCGGCTTCTGTATGGACCCCGAAGATCTAAGGCTCAGCCAAACCTATCAGGTTGCTCCGGTAGGTACGAGGATGAATGAAACGTACTGCTATCCTGATCCTTATGCTGTCATTGACGGTAAAGATCCCGATGACGTAACGGCAACCTTCTACACGGGCGCAGCGCTAGATGACGGTGGTCATCAGGTCAAAGTTGATTATCTGGGTGAAATGCATAAAGGCGACGTCATCCTTTATGGTGTGCGCCCTGTCTTTAGCATTGATAAAAAACTGGTTGACCCCAAACGCACCCTGGAAGTCGGCGAAGTGGCTTACTTCGATATTGCTGTCGCCAATACTTATAGAGCCAAATACGATTCACTCGAGGCCAGCTACCCTACCGAATTCAAAGGCCCAAGGTACAATCCTTACGGCAGAAATGTTCAGGTTAAAGATGTCTTTGACACCGGTCTTGACTTTGTAAGTAGCTCAGCGCTAAGCGTTTCAGGTACCTCTTACAGCGCTAACTTTGTCACCGACAAAGCCGTTCGCTGGAACACCGTTCCTCTCATGGATTACCGTGCAACCGGTAGTGCCAGAATTGCCCTACGCGCCGATTTGCCATCACCCCTTGATATGACAATGACAGCTACCGACGACATAGGCGTTACCTGTGATCCTGAAGATGATTACTGGTATAACTGTGCCTTCCTCGATGCCGATAACCTGAACCAACCCGAGACCGAACCCTGGAATGCTGATAGGGCCTGGACGCAAATGGAAATGCGCCCATGGAGTGAAGCCCCACTGCATCACAGCATGCATGAAAATCTGCGTTACGGTATTAAAGACTGTGAAGGTGTTAAAGTCGTGGCTCCTCCTGGAAAACCCTGGATTGAGCTGGACAGCGTTTCCGAGTACAGTTTGGGTGACCCCAATACCGCAACCGCCCTTGCTGGTGTCAGTGATGGCGACATCTATTACTACTACTTCACCATTACCAATACAGGTCAAGGTATAGCCGAAGACGTAGCTCTGGAAGCTAAACTTGATTGTGGTGGTGACCCCGCCCAAGTTACTGCCAGCACCAGTGCTCACCGTCTGTGGGTCTATGACACGACAAGCTCGAGCTGGCTCTTTGTTGCTAGTGCCAGCTTTGCTGGCCCAGAAGCAGGTCAGTGCACTGTTCGCTTCCCGGCTCAAGATCTGAGCTTTGGTGACCCTGATCCAGTCTTCCTGTACTCCATAGAAACAACGGCCAACAACTCAGGTGGCGTGCACATTAATGCAAAAGCAAGCTATAGCAACGCAAGTCTGCAAGCTGCTTTGTTACCCCTTACAGTCACCGAAGACACGTCAATATCACCTTAAAAGATTGTCTGGAAGAGTATAGGTTACCTAATCCGCTCACTTAAGTGAGCGGATTTAACTTGAATAGCCCCCAAATTTCTATACAGGGATAGGTTGTACCAGAGCAAACTCTTATGCCTGACCGTTTATAAGCCCTCGTTCCCTAGCCCAAACAACAGCCTCTGCCCTCGAGTGCAGATCAAGCTTCTGGTAAATCTGCGTTACGTAGTTTCGTACCGTGTGAGGAGCAAGGCTTAAGGTCTTAGAGATGTGTCCGTTACTGTAGCCCTTGGCGATTAGCTCGAGCACTTCCTTTTCTCTGTCCGTCAGACTATGCAAATCATTCGCGGACTCTTTACTTTTAACCTGAACCAGTTTTTGCATAATCAATTTGACAAAAGGTTCTATCTCTTCAAGAGCTGAGCGAACCGCCTGATTAAGCTGCTCTTCAGTCAGTTTCTGACTGCTGATATCAGCCAAGCTTATAAGGGCCAGTCTCTCGCCAGAAAAGTCAAAGGGTTCAGCGTTTAGCAGCACAATTCTTTGCGCCCCACATTTGCTTTGCAAACGCTCTTCGTGAACTTCAACCGATTGGCCTTGCAGCAAAAGCGCTTCCCACTTTATATAGCTTTCAGGGTCATGAAAGAGACCAAGCTCGAGTACATGCCGCCCTAAAACTTCCTGACGCCCATAGGCAAGCAGGCGAAGCAAACTATCATTAACCCCAATGACCGTACGATTTTTGAGACGCAAGATGAGCAGCGGTGCCGGACTATGCGCAAACAAGTTTTTGACCAGATAGCTGGGCACCAGCACATCCTGACTGGCTAATGTCTGAAAATCTATATCGTTATTATTGCGATTTGACTTACCGCTGACAGCGGCTGAAGGGCGTAGTGGGCTATGGGGATAACAAATTTCCAATGCACCGACGATCATGTCTGGCTCCTTCGGAAATACCAAACCCTGCTAAGCTCCCATTCTTAGCAGTAAAATCTATAAAGAAATAAATGCCCGCCCTTCCAAAAAACATCCTTTCATAGGCATTATCTGCAATTAGGAAGGGCAATGTCATCGGCATTGACCCGACATCTTTGTAAGCATTTTACCGATAAGGTATGGCTTTTTTACTTTCTAGACTTGGAGTTAAGTATGGAAAAGCATCACAACAACACCACGCCCCCTAGCGCCAATACCGACATCATTATCGATTTACCCGACAACGAGCATCATCTGCGTCTGGAAAACCTTATTGAGGACTATCCGCAATCAGTGATTGAAGGCTACACCTATGTCACCAATCACGGCGTTCACGGCCCCCACAGGCTCGAGGGCGTCAGCCTACTTGACCTCATTCCAGAAACCTTAGTGGACTGGCAGACCATCGAAGTCATTAGTACTGATGGTTTTAGCAATACGCTTAGCAAAGAAGAACTGCTAAGCGCCAAAGAACCCATCATGCTTTATCACAGCATTGGTGGGGAGAGGCTCGAGCATAAACACGGTCTGGTACGTCTGGTGGTACCAACCGAAACCGATAATGCTCTCAGGCAAATCAAGTGGGTCAAGCGCATTGTTGTGAGCTGAGTTCACATTGTAACTTATAGCACGCTCAGCTACAGACAGCTTTTTGTCAGGCTCCTAGGCTAAAGACTGTGAACGGTTGGCTTAACCGTTCTAAAAGGAGCAAAGCATGCAAATTGCCATGATTGGTCTGGGCAAAATGGGCGCTAATATGACAACCCGGTTACTTAATGGGGGTCATAGTGTCGTGGCCTATGATCTTAAAGAAGATGCCATCAAAGCTGCCGAAGCCGAAGGGGCGACGGGCGCCAGAACCCTAGAAGAATTACGTGAATATCTGCTTAAACCCCGAACTGCCTGGATCATGGTGCCAAGCGGTCACCCGACCGAAGACACCATTTATAAACTGGCACGGGTGCTCGAGCCCGGTGACGTTATTATTGATGGGGGGAACAGCTTTTATAAAGACACCTTGCGCCGCGCCAAAATCGTGCAGGGGGATGGGCTCGAGCTGATCGATGCGGGTACCTCGGGCGGCATCTGGGGACTCAGTGAAGGCTACAGCCTGATGGTAGGGGGTAGCAAGGAAACAGTTAAACGTATCAGCCCTATTTTTGAAACCCTGGCCCCCGCTAAAGACAAGGGCTGGGGTCATGTTGGCCCGGTAGGTTCAGGGCACTTTGTCAAAATGGTGCATAACGGCATTGAGTACGGACTTATGCAGGCCTACGCCGAAGGCTTTGAACTGATGGGCCGCAAAGAGGAGTTTGGTCTTGACCTGCACCAGATTGCAGAAATCTGGCGCCACGGCAGTGTGGTAAGAAGCTGGCTACTTGATTTAACCGCCAATGCCCTTTCAGAAAACCCAAAGCTCGAGGGCATCGAAGCCTATGTCCCTGACTCAGGCGAAGGCCGCTGGACGGTCATGGAGGCGATCGAACTGGCTACCTCTGTTCCGGTTATTAGTCTGGCATTGCAGGAGCGCTTTAGCTCACGTGAAAATAATCCCTTTAGTGACCGCCTGCTTTCTGCGCTAAGAAACCAATTTGGCGGGCATTCTATGAAACCTGCTGAAAGCAAAGTCAAGCACTGAGCCATGATTCAAGATACCGATATTGTCATCTTTGGTGCCTCGGGCGACCTGACCAGTCGCAAACTGATTCCGGCACTCTTTAATCTCTACCGCAAGGGCCGCATGCCTGATGGCACCACCATCACGGGCTTTGCTTTTGACCCCTTAACAACGGAGAGTTTTAGAGACAAAATGCAAGAAGCCGTTAAGAGCTATGAAGATGATTACCGTGATGACCTCTGGCAAAGCTTTAAAAATAAGCTTTTTTATATCCAGGGAGATTTTTCCAAGCAAGATGATTTTAAACGGCTAAATGATCACCTCGAGCACCTGGTTGAGCGCAGCGTCAATCGGCTTTACTACATGGCAACCTCCCCCCAATTTTTTGCACTGATTGCCGAACAATTGGGCAAGCTTGGCCTGAATGAAGAGGCTGAAGGCTGGCGGCATCTGGTCATAGAAAAGCCCTTTGGTCGTGATCTGGCTTCAGCCAAGGCTCTTAACAACAAACTTCATGAGTACTTTAAAGAACGGCAGCTCTACCGCATTGACCACTATCTGGGCAAGGAAACTGCCCAAAATATTCTCTTCTTCCGTTTTGCCAATGCCATTTTTGAACCCGTCTGGAACCGCAACTATATTGACCATGTACAAATTACCGTGGCAGAAAGTGTCGATGTCGGGCACCGCGCAGGCTACTATGACAGCGCCGGGGTGCTGCGCGATATGTTTCAAAACCATCTGATGCAGCTCTTAAGCCTGACCGCTATGGAGCCCCCTGCTTCCTTTGAAGCCGACGCCATACGGAATGAAAAAGTCAAACTGCTTTCTGCCCTGCGCCCAATACATGAAAATGAGGTTGGCAAACACACCGTTCGGGGACAGTACCGCGGCTACCGTGACGCGCCAGATGTCGCCGAAGCGTCCCAAACGGCAACTTACGGCGCCCTTCGCCTGCATATTGATAACTGGCGCTGGCAGGGTGTGCCGTTTTATCTGCGCAGCGGCAAAGCCTTAAAAGAAAAAACCTCTGAAATTATTATTCAGTTTCGCGAACCGCCCCACATGATGTTCCCCATGCCTCAGGGGCAACGCTTTACTTCCAACCAGCTCGCCCTTTGCTTGCAACCTCATGAGGCGCTGCACCTGCGCTTTGAGGTAAAAGTACCTGACACCAATTCCGACACCAAAAGCGTCAACATGATGTTTGAGTACAGTGACGCCTTTGGTAAAGACAGCATTCCAGATGCCTATGAGCGGCTTATTTTAGACGCCATAAAAGGTGACGCGTCTCTTTTCACCCGCAGCGATAGTCTGGAGCAAGCCTGGACTTTTATGGATCCCATTATTTCCACCTGGGAAGGTGCCACCCCTCCCCCACTCTCACTTTATGAACAGGGAAGCCAGGGGCCAAGGGCTGCCGATGACCTGCTGGCAGAAGATAGGAGGAGCTGGATGAAAGGTTGCAATCATGACACAGCAGAGCATCAGGTCAAGGCCAGTGACTGAGGTCAAAAACTTGACATAAAACAGGCGAAGGTCTGCATAAACTAGGGTATGACTTATGATTGTTTAATCGTTGGCGCAGGTCCAGCAGGGTTATCGGCAGCGCTACATCTTGCCTGGCATAATCGCAAGGTGCTGGTTTTAGATCGGCGCAGTGGCCCTCTGTTTTACACGCTTAGCAAACTCGAGAACGTCCCAGGTATGCCCGGTCAAAGAGGCGTGGAAATCATGAAGAATCTACGGGCTCAGGCCGAAGCTATGGGCGCTGAAGTCAAAAAAGCCAGTATTGTAAAGGCATCAGGGGAACTGGGTAAGTTTATGCTCGAGTCTGCTACAGGCGAAACCTTTAGCGGCACAACCCTGCTTCTGGCAACTGGCGTAGCCCGCTTTCACCCAACGGTAGACGGAGACTATACCCAGTGTCTTGCTTATGCAGGCAAATGCAATCTGTTTTACTGCCCAGACTGTGAAGCCCCGGAAACAGACGGCAAAGACACCCTGGTGATTGCTACTGGCTCGAGTGCTGGCGCGATTGGCACGATTAAACATCTGGCTAACCATGCCACCAGGTTAACGCTCCTCATGACCTCTGACGCTCCTTTTAAAGAGCATCATAAGAACTATTTAGAAGAAAATAAGATTGAGCTGATCTACGGTGAAATTGCAGCATTTGAAGGCAAGAAAGGTTGTCTTGACGCCGTGCTTTTAAAAGAGGGGCAAAGGCTCGAGCACGAGGCTTATTTTGTCTCGAGCCCCAAAATTCCGCGCAGCGATCTGGCTGCACAACTCGGCATTTCTGTTCGAGAATCAGGCCACGCGGAACCCAAAAGTCAGCGTGGCGATACTGATATTCCAGGTGTCTGGATTGCTGGCGACCTGAGACCCATGACCCAGCAGGTTGCCGTTGCTATGGGCACAGGGAATATTGCTGCTGTACATATTGATCAATTTTTGTTAGGTCACTAAAAAGAAAGACGGTGTACCAGATTTTGTATCTGCTTTGATGAGTACCCATTCTAACTGGTTTTGCCTTTTGCCGTACACACAAAATCAGACACCTTCTTAAGAAAAAGCTAACTTCCAGAAAAGCATATAATCCTGGCTATGCCCAACCGCTATAGCATTTTTGTGCTGTACCTCCTTGCTTATTTTCTGTCCTATTTCTACCGCTCTACCAATGCCGTCATTGCTGATGATCTGGTCAGAGACCTGAACCTTACACCTGAACAACTGGGCCTCATGACCGGGGTATTCTTCGCGGTATTTGCGCTAGCTCAACTGATTATTGGGCCAGCTCTTGACCGTTTTGGAGCGCGCTTAACCACCGCCAGTCTTATTCTTTCGGCGGTTTTAGGTAGTTTTCTGTTTGCTTCGACAGATTCCTTTTTGCTCCTTATCCTGGGCCGTGGACTGATTGGTTTGGGCATGGCAGGCGTACTCATGGGGTCACTCAAGGCCTTTGCCAACTGGTTTCCGGGAGAGCGTTTTGCCACCGTTTCCGGGGTTTTTGTAGCGCTTGGGGCCTCTGGTTCGCTCTTTGCTACAGTGCCCCTCGAG
This sequence comes from Trueperaceae bacterium, assembly GCA_020431825.1. GTDB lineage: Bacteria > Deinococcota > Deinococci > Deinococcales > Trueperaceae > JAHEBB01. Next base: position 13,140 of record JAGQHN010000103.1, read on the forward strand.
TCTCTCAGCAATATTTTAGGCTGGCGTCAGGTTTTTATCTGGGGTGCAGGCCTTACTTTGCTCAGTTCGCTTTTGCTTTTTGGTTTTGTAAGAGATACACCTGCATCTCAGGAAAACCAACGCCATAAAGAGCAGCAGGGGACTTTGCTGGATGTTCTAAGAAACCACCGATTCTGGCGCATAGCCTTTCTCAACTTTGCCATGGTAGGCAGCTTTTTTAGCTATCAAAGCCTCTGGATGGGACCTTACTTGCAAGATGCTCAGCGGCTGAGCGCTGCTACTGCCAGCCAGCTTTTACTGGTCTTAGCCGCAGCCTCTGTTGCTGGTTTTTTCGCCTCTGGTTATCTGACGGACCACTGGGGCGTTTTAAGGACGATGATTTCCAGCTCGAGCCTGTTCTTTACTGTTCAACTTCTTCTGGCACTTGCAATTAATCAGGCAAGCCTCCTCTATCTGGCCCTCCTTATGCTTCTATTTGGCTTTTCTGGCGCGTTTAATATTCAGCTTTATTCTCATGTGCGCAAACTTTTTCCCAGATACCTGATAGGTCGGGCTCTGGCGCTCACCAATCTTTTTGGCATTGGTGCCGTGTCAATATTGCAGTGGTTTTTAGGCGTTTTGATTGGACGTTCCGCCCTCCCTAATGGTCACTACGCCCCAGGCGCTTTTCGCGGACTCTTTTTACTCACCGCACTTTTAGGGTTTACCAGCCTGATAGTATATTTGAGCTTTCTGCGCAAAACCGAGCCCAAGTACAAATAAAAACAATTGATGGACGCACCCTCGCGACCCAACCATGAAAATGAAGACCCTGGAAAACGTCTGATTTTCCCAACCGTAAAAAAGGCGAGAGCGTCAAATTTTGTTTGCACAGGGGCAGGCGACTCCGGTCATTATATTTACTTCCATTGATACATAAAATGGCTAGCCCCTTCTCAAAGCTCTATGATCTGGGGTGAACCAGTTACTTGCCAAGTGGTACGCTCTTACCATGCTAAAGCTAAGCAAGTCAGATGCCAGACGCCTTATGGTCAAGCATCATTTTCGCCCCAGACCTTTACCTGAAGTCTTTACCGACCTTGGCAGTATTCAGTTTGACCCCTTAAACCCGGTCGGGCGTAACCATGATCTGGTTTTGCAGGCCAGAGTACCGGGCTATAAGGTAGATGACTGGCAAACCTTTGCTTACACGGAACGGCAAATCTATGACTTCTGGGATAAAAAGGCTTCGCTGGTACGTATGGCAGACTGGCCCAAGCGCCGCATTTATCATGACTGGCACAAAAAATCCTGGGAATCCGATGTCCTTAAGCCTTACGCTGACGCTGTACCGATTGTTTTAGCCGAGTTAAAGGCTAGAGGGCCTATGACCAGCGCCCAGTTTGAGTATCAAGTGCATATTGGTAACTGGGAAGGCTCCTGGTACGGACCTAAGCTAACCAAGAATATTTTACGAGCACTTTGGCATAGCGGTGAGGTGGTTACCCATAGCCGCAAACACGGACATCATGTCTATGATCTGGCTGAAAATGTTATTCCAGCAGAGTTATTGCAGGCTCCAGTTTTAAGCCATGAGGCAAGCCTCGAGTTTCTTAGCCTCTTGCGTCATCAGGCGATTGGCCTGGTCAGGGAAAATGCCAGTGCCGAAGTCTGGAGCTTTCACATCAGCGCCAAAGAACGCAAGGCGTTTATAGAGCAACTGGTTAGCGAGGGCAAGCTGCTTGACATCATGATTGATGGGCAAAAGTTCCGCAGCTTGCCCGAGACCCTGGCAAAACTGGACCAGCCTGATTTAGCACCTCGCATGCTTTTTGTGGCTCCCTTAGATCAGTTCATGTGGGACAGGGCAGCCGTAAAACATCTTTTTGACTTTGACTATCTCTGGGAAGTTTATAAACCTGAAAAGGACAGGCAGTGGGGCTACTATGTTTTGCCAGTGCTCTACGGCGATCGTCTGGTAGCCCGACTTGACTCGAGACTCAAAGAAGGCACCTGGGAAGTGCTCAGTTGGGTCTGGGAAGCAGGCATTCAGCCAGATACTGATATGCTAGGCGCACTCGAGCAAGCAGTGCGTTCTTTTAAGCATTACCTGAGTGCAGATAAAATCAAATTACCGAGAGGGCTAGATGCTGGCACAAGAGCCAGCTGGCAACAAGGAGCAAAGGGATGACAGAGCTTCTAGAAGTCAAAAAAGACAATTTCCTGATTAGTACTGACAAGGGCAAGCTGGATTTAAAGGTCATTCATGGGTTCTTATACACCTGCTACTGGTCTAAAGGTATTCCGGAAGAACTGCTTATAAGAGCCATTGAAAACTCGGTATGTTTTGGGCTTTATAAAGGTGCTGAGCAGATTGGCTTTGCTCGAGTCGTTACTGACTATGCTACCTTTTTCTACCTTGCTGATGTCTTTATCTTAGAGGCACATCGCGGCGAAAAGCTGGGCGTCTGGCTGATTGAAACCATCGTCAATCACCCGGCCTTTACGGGCATTCGCACCTGGACGCTCCTGACCGCTGATGCCCATGGTCTTTATGCCAAATTTGGTTTTCAGAACCACAGTGACCCCAAACGTTTTATGATTCGCAAAGTGCCCTATCCTTATCCGTTACCTGAAATCCTCTAAGCAGGCTTTATTCAATAATGGCAGGGTTTAGGTAGCTTATAGCTCCAAGAGCGATTTTACTTTCGTCCATTCTGAAGCTTATTCTTTAACATCCCTGTTAGCTTCTGGCTTTGGCTCTTACGAGAAGCGCAGTTTGTCTCATAAAGTCCATCTTCAGGTATGCATATGCTAAGTAAGCCTCAGAAGGAGAAGGCGTGAAACGGTTTTTAAGTTTTATTCTGTTAACATTTTTGATTTCTGCTTGCGGCCCAGGAGAAATAGTTCCCCCCAATCAATTACCCCTTGCCCGGTTTGATACCAGTGTTAAGGGCTTAACGGTCAATTTTGATGCTGGCACCTCTTCAGACCCCGATGGAACAATCATGGCTTATCTTTGGGATTTTGGTGATGGCTCAACCGGTCAGGCCGGGCTGATTTCGCACACCTACAGTGAGGCTGGAACCTACACGGTACGCCTTACCGTCACCGATGATGCCAATACAACAAGCAGTACCCGTCTGGATATTACGCTGGCTCAACCGGGCGGGAGCATCTCTGGGAAAGTAATTTTAAGCGGTACAACGGTTGAAGATTTTGGGACTCAGGATGTACTCGAGCCAGACTCGAGTTTTCCTTACAGCGACACCGCCCTTATTCCCGGTGAAATACTGGTTAGATTCAAGTATGAAGTTAGTGCTCAAACGAGTCAAATCCTTACGCTGGGTCAAGCACAGTTCAGGCAAATTCGCTCGCTTAGCCTGGCCCAAACCAGACTTTACCAGGCAACTGGTCTAAGTGCGGCTGAAACCCTGCAACTGGCAGCCGAACTTGCCAAACGTCCGGACGTGCAAGACGCCGTCGTCAACCGCCGCTTTTACCCCCTAGCTATTCCTGATGATGAGTTTTACCGCTACCAGTGGCACTACAGCGCCATCAATTTACCGCAAGCCTGGGATATTACTGAGGGCAGCGCAGATACCGTTATTGCTGTGATAGATACAGGCATTTTACCTCACCCTGAACTAGAAGGGCGGCTGGTTGCAGGCTATGACTTTATTTCAGATCCTAAAAATGCCGGAGATAATGATGGTAGAGACAGTGACCCAACCGACCTTGGCCCCAGTGAAGATACCGGTTACCACGGTACTCACGTGGCAGGCACGCTGGCTGCCAATAGCAATAACAAAGTCGGAGTAGCAGGCGTCAATTGGAATGCCAAACTTTCTGCGGTTCGAGTACTGGGAAGGGCAGGGGGCACTACTGCTGACATTATAGATGGCATTTTGTGGGCAGCAGGGCTTAACCCGCAGCTTGATAACCCCAATCCGGCAGACGTGCTTAATCTGAGTCTGGGTGGCTCAGGCCCCTGTGACTCTCTTACCCAGGATGCTTTTAACAAAGCTATTGCCGCAGGCAAGATAGTCGTGGTTGCTGCTGGCAACAATCATGAGGATGCCGGTTTTGTTTCTCCTGCCAATTGTCAGAATGTTATTACGGTTGGCGCCACCGATTTTGCTGGCGCCCGGGCACATTACTCTAACTACGGCTCGAGCGTCGACCTTATGGCACCTGGAGGCGACACGTCGGTTGACCTAAACGAGGACAATTTTGTAGATGGTGTTTTAAGCCTCTGGAAAAATGACAGCTCAGGGAAATTCACCACGGTGTTTTATCAGGGAACCTCTATGGCAACTCCTCATGTGGCCGGGGTTGCCTCGCTGATGAAAGCTATCAAGCCCAGTATTAGTCAAGCTGAAGTTCTAACCGCTTTAAGTAGCACAGCCCGACCTTTAAGTGCTGAACTTTGCAGCAGTGAAGACATAGAGCTTAGCGAAAACGACTGCGGCGCTGGCCTGATAGATGCCAAAGCAGCCCTCGAGGCCATAGACCTGAGCCCGCCACCACCCCTGGAAGAAATCAGCTTTGAACCCGTAAATATTAGCTTTGGTACCGATCTTGACGCTGCTCTGCTTACGCTGCTAAACAAAAATCAGAGTCCGCTTAACTGGCAATTTACCGCACTTATTGCAGATCCGGATAATCCTGGCGACTTTGACCCTGCCGGTTTGACGCTATCTGTCTTAAACGGCACGCTCGGCGCAGACGCAAGTCAGATTCTGACCCTGAGTCTGGACAGAAGCAAAGCCAGTAAAGCAGGCGACTATCATTTTGAACTCGAGTTTTTAAGTGCCAATCAGAGCAAACGCTACCCGATTTCCTTTACCGTGGGTACTGTTACCGCCCCGCTGGTTGGCAATCTGGAAAATACTCAGATATTCCTTTGTTTACCAACAAGCCTCGAGGACTGCTTGCAAAACCCATTGCAAACAGCACCTGTTTCAAGTACGGGTACCGAAGGAGTGTACCTGATTCCCGAGCTAGCTTATGGACAATACTGGGTCGTCGGCTGGAAAGATAACGATGACAGTAAAACACGCAGCCCGGGCGATTATTTTGGTTACTATACGCTTGATTCGCAGGGGATAAGCATTGTCGAACCGCCAGCCGCAACCGTAGACTTTACGCTTAGTGTTGAGCCTGAGCCCTAACTCAGGGACGTGTCAGGGTGTAGGTAATAAGCCCCTGATAGGTGCCCGAAGGGGGTAAAGGGGTATCAAGCTTGTAGTCAACTTGCAGTTTGTGCCAGCCTGAGGTCTGACTACCGCTGGCAATGATACTGTCCGCATAGCCAAACCGCTGCCACTCAGCACTCGAGCGCCACATCAGTTTAGCCTGTGCATCGGCCTGGCTGGCTGCTTGATAACTAGCACTTAGGCTCCAGTCACGATTTGCCATAACTTCGATCTGAGTTTGGGTTGGGTTAATCTGATAGCTCTCCCCTTTTACTTCAATGGCAACTGGAACGGTTTCCTGATCGTTACTATTGCTAAGTTTCAAGATAAGCACAGAAGGAATGGAAACTTTAAGATCGTGGTTGGCGTTTTGCGCTGCGGCAAAAGCCACCATCATAAGAATAAAAAATGCCAATACTACGCGCATTCAAAACACCCTTTCGTGTTTGAATGCAACCTTTGGTTTTGCTCTTTTGCCCTTTACCTAAGCTGGATGCCCGTCGAGCTTAAGGCTGGTCAAAAGAATGGTCGGTTGCATCACTGGCTCCCCGTTAGTCCATGATGCCCAAATCGGAACTAGCGGTTCAGCGCCTCCATAGGTCATAGCTGACCTGAGCTAAGTATGCCAAAGTCTTGTTACGCTTATGTTAAGTCTGTTTTTGGGATCTTAAGCTTACTTATGGCTTACAAATGTGCCGCGACGTGATGGCTTAAGTCAAACTTCATGATGAATGTATCTAAATAGGACTTACGCACGTAAGACCATAGGAATGCTGGGATGTTTAAGTTGGTGTTTGATGTAATCGTCAAGAAGACCA
>JAGQHN010000104.1:0-16763 GCA_020431825.1 Trueperaceae bacterium
TTGGCGCACCCGAGAGGATTCGAACCCATGACCTTCTGATCCGTAGTTCTTTTGAAGTTCGCAAAAGTCTGTGAAGTTTAACAGAAAACCTAGTGTTTATCGGATAGTTAAAAGTTCAGCTTTTTAAAGTCTGTTTAAGTTTGGAAAAGTCTTAGTAGGGAGTTAGTAGGGAGTAATAATTAGGATAAGTGTTCACTTATCTTCTTCCCCATCCCCATGAATGACCAGATAATCACGACTAAGTTCGATAAAATCACAGCTTTCAAATAACTCGAGCAGTTGTTCTAGTCTTGATTCCATTAGGGCTTGTAAGTCTTTATTGGTGATATTGCCGGTAGTGACAAGAAGTAATTTATAAGGGCGATTATGTAACAAAAAGGAGTTTACAAAGTCATTATCTTTGGTTACAACAATCCGTTGCTCAGCTAAGGAGAGGTGATTGATCTCCGAATCTTTGGTTTTATTACCCTTGGGTAAATCAAGTGTGTGAATAACATCAATATCCTTTGACTGCATCATTTTAGCGATGCGTCTTGGTAGATGTGCATCGATAAGAAACTTTGTCACGCAACAGGAATAGTACGGTTTATTCTGGTGACCTGCGTTGCATAAGCAAGTACCGCCTGTAAATCCTCACGTTCCAAATCTTCATAATCTTCGAGGATTTCATCAAAACTCATGCCACTTCCTAAGAGCTCGAGCATCGTATCAACGGGGTACCTTAAACCTCTAATACAAGGTTTGCCGTGGCAAATCTCTGGATCTATGGTTATTCGATTTAGTAATGCTGTTGTTGACATCACAGGTATCATAGGCTTTTGTTTACGCTAGGGCAAGGGTTCCGTCTTTATACTATTCATACATGACCTCCATAGCTTTTGGAAGCAAGCTGCGCATGTCTGTAAACATTGTGCTAGGGAAGCATCCTGGTATCTGGCGACGGCTTGCTTCTTTACTTTAAAGTGTAGGGAAATTTCAAGTTCAAGCCACTACTTCTTGGCAGACAGAGCCTGGTTCACTCCTCACTTTTTCAGCTACTCGTAATTATACAGACGGAACTGTCGGCACCTTGTGTACGGAGCGATAATGTCATTACAGCCTTACCACAGGAATACATGGATTTTGCAACCCAGTTGGCTAATACGGTTGGTGTGTATTCGGGAGATCAAGTAGAACGGATGAATGACTACTACAAAGGTCAGTTATTGGGGGCGAGTGAAAGCCCTAGCAGGTAAGTCTGCGACCCCTGTTTCTGAGCATATTTGCCAATGAGTTCAAAAAGATCAGCCTGTAAGGCTTTGGCATCTTCAAACTCGAGCTTTAGTGGCATCCAGCTACTAAGTAAAGCTGGCGCGTCAGGTTCGAGCAATCTGTCAAAGCGCCATTCGCTGCCGGGTGGGGTTAAACCAAGTTGAGGATGACCCGTTACATCTCGCTGAATCAGGACACCCCAATTTTCAAAAGACACTGCCTCATAAAGCGCTCTGGTCATACTCTGGGCTATTTGTTTTCGCATTAGTACGTCAGAGCGTAGAAACAAATCTTCGGTTGTTTGATTGGGAATGATTTTTACGGGTACAAAAAAGGCTGAATCAGTCTGGTAATAGGTGATAGCCCGACCTTTTCTGGCTTTTTTTCGGCTCTCCGACAAAATGCCCAGCTTGACTAAGCGTTTGACCCGGTAAGTCATGGCATCTACCGCCATATCCAGTTCTTTTGCCACATCAGCAATATTGCGCTCCTGACCCATAAAGGGCAGGACAAGCTCGAGCTGCTCTAAATCAAGTAGCAACTGAGCGGCTTTCTCTTCTTGAATGAGACGCGGACTACTGGAATTTTCCTGTTCCATCTCCACTAGCTTAGCCCACAGACTATTACTAAGGCGAATATACAGCGCCAGAAAGGAAGCATGTATGTTTAAGTCTCAAAAGCAAAGCCTCATTCTCTTTATCGCCTTGACACTGGCGGGTTTTATTCTTGCAGGGCTGATTGCTCCGGCATTTGCTGGTCATTCTCAGATGCTGCTGCTTGCCACGGGCATGAGTTTGTTCGGTTCGGGTTTGACCAGCTTCATCATCAGATTTCTAGGAGAAAAAACATGATGCCTTCTCAGCACCGCTTAAGCACCTCCGTCCTTTTGCACCTTTATCCGGGCGTTGTCATTCTTGGTCTTTACCTTTTACTTGTTCCTCTGACAAACCGCATAGGCTACCCACCCTTGCTGGCACTGATGATAGCTGCACTGCTAACGCTGTTTGTGCTGGAACTCGGCCATCTCTTGCGCAAAGGCTATAAGCAAAATAGCAGATGGTCGCTCGAGGGTGTCATCCTCTACCAGCAGAAAACCAGACCCCTGATGTTTATTGCTATTACTTTGGCGACGGTCGCGGTAGCTTTTATCCTCTTTGGACTAACTCAGGTAATAGATATGAGGTTGCTCGAGCGTTTCTTTAGCTGGCTGCCTGACTGGTACATTTACACTGATTTAGCAGCATTTAAAGCGTACCCAAAACGTGTGCTTATCATCACATTTGCCATTCGGCTGGTGCTAGATGGCTTGGTCTTTCCCACCATTGAAGAACTGTATTTCCGGGGGTATTTGCAGCCGCGCCTAAGCCGCTTTGGGGCCCATGCACCACTTCTCAGTCACGGTCTTTTCACTCTTTATCATGTCTGGCAACCCTGGAACTATCCGACTATTTTTCTGGCTGTTCTGCCCCTTGCCTATGCGGTCTGGTGGAAACGGGATTACCATTTGGGCATAGCAATTCACTGTGCCTTGAATGTTCTGGGCGGTACACTGACCTTGTTGGCAGTTCTGGCTTAGCCATGTATGCTGAGCGAGCATATGGCAAAGCAGAACCGCACCTAGTTCGAGCTCCGTCACGTTAAATGATGTTAGAGAATTTTAAACCATAGGCATTAGGAAGTAACTGCTTTTCCTCAAAATTACACCCCTTTAAGAGGGGTTTTTAGTGTGATTTTAGACAATTTATGATTCGCATGTGGTGCACTCACTGATTAACTTGATACCCTTAGCATTTTCATTGCTATTGCACAATATGTGTTTGAAACGCTAGTACAGGCGAGTCTTTTGCAGGTGCTATACCACTTACGGCAACAAGTTTCTCCATACTTTGTTGGTGCCCTAGTGATAGCCTAAAACTGGACTTGATTAGGGAATAACGGACAGCAAAGAAAGAGGCAATACTAAGCCTCAGAAGGAGTTGTCCGATGAAAAGGCAGTATACGATTGAGTTCAAAATAGATGCTGCAAAGCTGGTGGAGGATCAGGGCTACAGTGTTCCAGAAACGTCAGAGCGTTTAGGCGTACCCAGTGCCAATATCACCAGATGGGTCAGACAGTATCGGCAAGGGAAACTCTTGCCAGGTCATAAACAAGCTCAACCCACAGAACAAGAAGCTGAGTTAAAACGACTCAGAGCTCAAGTTAAACAACTCGAGATGGAGGTGGATATCTTAAAAAAGGCGAGCGCCTACTTTGCGAAGAACCAAAAGTGAGATTTCAGTTTATTGCTGATAATCAAACCAGCTATCCGATAATTTTACTTTGTAAGATCATGCGAGTATCGCGAAGTGGGTATTACGATTTTCTCAAACGTAAGCAACAGGAAATGACAAAACGTCAACTTGAAACAACTGAGCTCATTGCCGCCATTAAGCTTATTTTTGAGGAAAACAAGCAACGCTATGGCAGTCCTCGGATTCATAGAGAGCTTAAAAAGCGAGGCTATGTTTGTTCACTAGCTAGAGTTAAAAAGCTAATGCGCCAGGAAGGTTTATACGCTTTATCCCAGAAAAAATATAAACCTAAGCAAAGTAGCATCACACTTGACAGTACACCGAATCTGCTAGTGCCAAAACCTGAGATTGTGCAAGCAAACCAAGTCTGGTACTCAGATATAACCTTCATAAAAACGCTTGAAGGTTGGCTCTACTTGGTCGCTATCATGGACGCTTACTCGAAACGTATAGTCGGTTACGCAATGGCAGAGCACATGCGCACAGAGCTTGTTATTCAAGCATTAAGAATGGCAACTAAGCAGCGATGCTTCAGCAAAGGTCTAATTCATCATAGTCACAAGGGTAGTCAATACACTAGCTACGCTTATCAAAGAGAACTCAGAAGCTGGGGCCTGAAACCTAGCTTTACAGGTACAAAAGCTTGCCTTGACAATGCCTATATTGAAAGCTTTTTTGCAACCCTCAAAAAAGAACTCGTTTATCAAACTAACTTTCATACCCGAGATCAGGCAAGAGCAGAAATCTTTGAGTTCATTGAAATTTATTACAACCGTTACCGTTTTCACAGCAGTCTTAACTATCAGACACCCACAGAGTTTGAAGAACAAGCTTTGATCAAGTTAGCTGCATGAGTTAAACTTTTTTGTCCGTCATACCCTGACCAACTCCAGTTTAAGATCTCCAAATGAGCGCATCCATTTTAGCATTGCCCTATAGCCAGAACGGGTGATTGAGAACTTCTGAGTGTCGAGTACCACATCAGAGCTATTAACAACCGCAGCTACATGGAGCTCTTTATGCGTTGCGTATCAACTCCACCAATAACAATGGGAGAAACAGGATTTAGGCAAGGTACTATCATAACTACTCCTTAAACACTTTGGTTTTTGGCTGCTGATAGAACCTAGCTTGCTGGACATGACAGTAACGAGACTTTAACGTCAAGCTCTTCTTGGGTCACAACCTGCTGGCGAGACAGTAGCCTCGCCGGGGATACTCCCGAGTGACCGACAAGTCTGGGGAAAGACAAACTAATACCTGCCAATCAGAATGAGAGTCAGGACACTGTGAGAGCCACCACGGCACCGATCACATAGTAAAATGTCAATCGCTGTGAGGGTCAAGACACCCAGGAGTAACCGGCTCTTTTATTCTTACTGTCTGAATGATGGATAAGACCCTTTGCGGGTTTACGTCTGTTGACGGCAGAGCGCAAAGCCTGGATAACAAGATCCGTTTTCATGTTGTCTGCCAAAAGAGCCTTCAGCAGCAGGTAGCATCTGGTCATGGCTAGCAGTAACGTTTGATGATAACGGCATGATACGCCCTGCTGATGGCTCTCGAATAGCCTGCCAGATATTTGGAAAAACTATCCATCACGCCAGCCAGATAAAGCCAACCCTCGTCAGTTGGTACATAAGTGATGTCGCTGTGCCAAACCTGGTTTATTGCAGTTGGTCTATTATCTTCGTTTAACAGAAGATTCCTGGTTTCTGTAATCTCAGACTTTTCTTGTTTGACTTTGTATTTCCTGGAACTGATGGCATAAAGCCCAGCAGCTCGCATCAAGCGTTTCACCCGACCCAAGGAACACTGATCGCCTTGCAATAGTAAAGCTTTGTGGATTCGTGGACTTCCAAGGAGTCTTCAACAGGAGGTATCATCTCGTTTTCTTCAAATCACAGTGTTAAGTGATGACCTGACATTACCAGCTGTTGATGACTCTTCGACCTTTATGCTTCTGGAAAATAATTTTTATCTTCTCTAACAAGATCTGATTGTCTAGCTGGCGTTTGCTTGCTTCTTTAGTTTGGAGTTGCTTAAAGTTTTGCACTAAAGTGCATGGTTTTAACCACTGTGCTGAGACCAATGAAGTGGGCGTGTCTCCGGCGTATCAAAATAAGGGTATAGGTAAACAGCTACTTGACGCTTTGTTTGCTCATGCCAAAAACTTAGGGTGTCAGGAGGCCTGGGTTTTAACCAGTTGGGATAATACGCCAGCCAGACGACTTTACAAAAGTCGGGGTGGTCATGAAGAACCTGAACGCCCGGTGTATTTTACCTTTGACTTAAAAGAACGAGCTACTTAAGCTTGCGCAAAGAGTTAAGAAACAGGCCCAGTCCGCCTGCAAACAGCGTCAGAATAAGCAAGAGATCAAAAGCTGACATGCCCACAAAAACAAAATTGACACTTCGTATCACACCAAAAACCAGCGCAACCAGGGCAGCACCTGCCAGCACCCAGCCCAGATAGTTTTTACGACTGTAAAAAATGAGAGAAACGCCAATCATAAAGGGAATAAGCAGCATGCCACTGGTGATTTGAAAGCCACCAAAACCATAAAGCCGGTAGCCCATACCAAAGCCCGTTCTTACCTGAATCGAATCAAGAAAAAGGTAGCCACCGCCCACCATAAGGGCTAAACCCACCAGAAATTGCACCATCCCCCCTTCTGTACCACCAGCACCACGAAACATGAGAGTCAGTTTACCCTGAATTTTCTAGCTTGTCTTGCACCAAAAGAAGGACGGACCAGGCTTTGCTAGGATGAGCTGTGCTTACCAGTTGTGCTGTTGCCCCCGCTGAGGAAACTTTGCTCGAGCCTGCAGCTAAGCTTGCCCAACACCTGGAGTTGCCCATCGTTGATCCTGAAATGAACGATACAGATTATTTGCTTTTACTGACTTCAGAAAGGCTCGAGCTTCACAAGTCAGGTGAGCAAAGTACGCCGCTTTTTGTGGATTTTTCCAGGTTTGTTTTTCGTCAGGGTAAGGAACCTATTGCTAAAGCGGTGGGACTAAAGGGAAAGTATAAACCCCATGTTCTGGACTGTACTGCGGGCCTGGGGCAGGATGCTTTTGTGCTTGCCTCACAAGGTTGCAGAGTTACTATGCTCGAGCGTTCAAAGCTTATCCACGCATTGCTTGCTGATGGCTTACAAAGAGCCAAAAAAGATAAGCGGCTTGCCGAAGTTACTGGCAGGCTCGAGCTTATTCAGGCAAATGCTGCTGATTACCTTGATACGCTGACGAGAGTACCCGATGTCATTTATCTTGACCCCATGTACCCTGAGACTGGTAAAAGTGCTGCCAAACGCAAGAGTATGCGCTTTTTTAGAGACTTAGTCGGGGACGACCTAGATGCTGAGACTTTGCTTACCGAGACATTGGCACTCAAAGTTAAGCGGGTTGTGGTCAAACGCCCTGTCAAAGCTCCGCCCCTAGGAGGACAAAAAGCTCAAGGTTCACTTTTGGGTAAAACCACCCGTTTTGACATTTATGCTTAAACTGCCCCTCTTATACTTTCCACTTTTCACTTTTCACTTTCCACTTAAGCTTGTATTCATCAACTTTTGCCAAATCTTGCAAGCTAATTTGTTCGTCGGTTATTCTTGTCTAACTCGAGTCAAGCTGGAGGGCTTGGTTCGCGTGATCAACTTGAGTGTACTTTAGCTCAAATCTTAAGGAGTAAGGCATGAAGAAACTCTTATTACTTGTCGCTACGTTTTTGTTTTCACTAAGTCTGGCACAGGTGCCCGATCTCGAGGGCCGGGTCATTAACATAGGCTCAGATACCACCTATCCGCCTATGGAAACCATCAATCCTGAAACAGGTGAAGTTGAAGGTTTTGATGTTGATGTTATGAATGCACTGTGCGAGCGGCTAAACTGCGTTGCCAACTTTATTACCACCAACTGGGACGGCATTTTTACCGCGCTGGCACAGGGTGAATTTGATATGGTGGTTTCAGGCGTAACCATTACCGAAGAGCGCGATCAAATCGTTGATTTCAGTGACCCTTATATCATTACCAGTCAGTCTATTCTGGTACGGGTAGAAGACGAGGCGCTGACCCTCGAGGACTTCCAGGCTGAGGGCAGTGAACTGGTACTGGCTTCGCAAATTGGTACCACCAATGCCAATCTTGCCGAAGAACTGGTTGGTCGTGAACGCCTTAAACTGTTTGACCAGTTCCAGGCTGCGCTTTTAGCCCTGCAAAATGGCGATGTTGATGGTGTTGTTATTGACGGAACCTCTGCTGGTGCCTATGAGCAAGAGTTTGCTGGGGAACTCGTTGTTAACATTACCGGATTAAATGCTGATCCTTTGGGCTTAGTGTTCCAGGAGGGCGACGCACTGGTTGATGCTTTTAATGCTGCATTAGAAGCCATCAAAGCTGACGGCACCCTTGATGGGCTCATCGCCGAGTACTTTTAAGCTCTTCAAAACAAATATGTAAGAATAAGCTCGAGCCTAAGCTCGAGCTTATTTTCTTTAGGGTGGTGTCATGGCGTCATTGGTAAAATTCATACGTAGTATTAGGCCCAGTAACTTTGTTGTGCTCTTAGCTATTCCTGCGGTTGTTTATCTTTTTCTTTCAGCTGAAAACTATCAGCGTTCGCTTGAGTTTATTGTGCCGGGCATCTGGTGGACCGTCACGGTTGCCATTGGCGCTTATTTCACTTCAGCCGTTCTCGGCCTCTTATTTGCGGGTTTATTAAGCTTGAAATTGGGCGAGCGAACCCTGCTTTATTTTGGTTTAGCCACCCTCGCACTTGTCATCATAAGTGCGTTTTTCTTTTTGCGACCAACGGAAACTTATGCCCTTATTGGCTCTAAAGAGGGTCGTGTTGCCATTATTCAAGGAACGCCAAAACGTATCAGTGATCTGGTCAGACTGGGTAAATACGAGGAGGATGCTGAAAGTATGAGCATTCGTGGGGTACCTGACCTGGAGAGAGCGCTCGAGCTTTTTGCCACAGATGAGGCAATCAGTGCTGCTTTCTTACCCCTTGACGCAGTACCCCAAGGGGAAACGGTCATTTGGCAAAAAACCTTTTTGTCAGATACTTACTGGGTTCCCGGGGTTGTTTTTGCAGTTTTTGCCAGCTTGCTCTTTCTCCTGGTGCTGGCTGCCTGGCAAAGCAGCATGCATCCTCTGGCAGTATTCGCTGAGCTTTATATTGACCTCATTCGTGGAGTACCCATGCTGGTGGTCATTTTGTATATTGGCTTTATTGTCACAGGTGCGATTAAAGATGTAACGGGTCTCAGCCTGAACATGTATACCCGAGGCGTATTGGCACTATCGATTGGCTACTCGGCTTATATGGCAGAAATCTTTCGTGCAGGTATCGAGGCCATCCCTAAGGGGCAGACGGAGGCTGCGCGCAGTTTGGGCCTAAATGGTTGGCAAACGGCTCGCTATATTGTTTTGCCGCAGGCTATCAAAATCGTTATTCCCCCTTTAGGCAACGAGTTTATTGCCATGCTAAAAGATACCGCTCTGCTCTCAGTCATTTCGGTTCGGGAAACCACCCAGCGCATGCGTGAATTTAGCTCGAATACCTTTTTGAATTTTCCTCCCTATAACACGGCTGCTGTGCTTTACGTTATCTTGACCCTGGCGGCCTCGAGCCTCATGAAGTGGATTGAACGTAAAACCGACACAGCTGAGCGCTAGGGATGCCACCACACCGATAAATCAGGATAATACGTACTGACGATAATCTGAAATAAAAAATAGTCAACAATCAGGTGAACGAGTAAAACCCAGATAAGCGCTTTAGAGCGCTCATACATGGCACCCTGGGTTAGGGCAAGAATATAGACAAAAAGGGGTCCCCAGCCACTAAAGGCCATATCGTAGAGGATGCTCATGTAAATAACGCTTTGTGCCAGATTAGCGGTTCGGTAAGGGAAGAGAGAACGCAAGATGGCGTAACTGGTATTTACAAAAAACAGCTCATCCCAGATACCTACGCCGTTGATGCCCATAAACAGTTTAAATAGCTCGAGTCCCTCTGGTTCTGGCGACAAGACCCAGTTATACGGCACTTCTGGACTCATAATCTTGAGATAAAGTGTCAGCGCACCCCAGGCTAGCGGAATCGACACCAGGGTATAAATCAGGTCAAGCGGGTCAAGGCGCTCCGGGAACAGCTTATAGCTGATAATATTTTTCCCTTCTAACAATAGATAGGGAATCACTAAGACAGCAGAAAAAATAATGACCAGAGTAAGGATGTGCGCAAAACCTAAGCCTGTATCGATAGGGGCAAGAGCCAGTATTGCCAGAGGAATGGCAAGGGCGAGATACTTTAAACGCCTGTCTGGGGCTTCTTTTTGCAAGAAATAAACAAAGCCTAGACTGGCTAAAAGGCCCAGGCTTAGTCTTACTGCCAGGGGCAAAAAGAGAACATTTCTCCCCAGAGGAACGAGCAAAAAAGTTGCAGCAAGTAAGCATAAAAGGGGTAAAAGTGAGCTTGGTTCTGACCTGGTTTCTGGCATGCTCTGGCTATCTTAACGCGCACTGATATGCTAGTAAAATGGCAACAGCATCTATTAGTCTAAAAGCACTTACGCATAACCTGGAAAGAATACGCGCCTATCTCGAGCCAGAGACAAAGCTTTTAACCGCGCTAAAGGCAAACGCCTATGGACACGGCGCAGCCAGTATGGCAAAACATCTGGAAAGTAAGGGCGTTAACTGGTTTGGCGTGGCAACCACGAGTGAGGCCCTCGAGCTACGCTTTTCGGGCTCTCAAGCCAATATTCTGATTTTCGCACCCGTGTATATGGGTTTAGAAGAACTTATTGACCTGGATATTTCTTTGCCTGTGGTGGATGAAGCAAGCATTCAGGCTGTTGAGCAGGCTGCTAAGCATAAAAAAGCCAGAGTTCATCTGAAGGTAGATACAGGGATGGGGCGACTGGGACAAGCTGCTCAGGCTTCAGTTGACCTGGCAAGGCAGATTGACCAGTCAGCAAGGCTCGAGCTTGAGGGTGTCTGGACGCATTTTGCTGCTTCTGATGATGAAGATAGGGCGTTTACAGAGGGGCAAATCGATCATTTTCAAAGGTTTTTAGTGGCAATCAAGCG
Source organism: Trueperaceae bacterium (assembly GCA_020431825.1). Taxonomy (GTDB): domain Bacteria; phylum Deinococcota; class Deinococci; order Deinococcales; family Trueperaceae; genus JAHEBB01. The sequence goes on from JAGQHN010000104.1 coordinate 10,650, forward strand.
CGAAGGTATTCAGCCAAAACTCAGGCATGCCAGCAATTCCTCAGCCATATTTGCCTATCCTGAGATTCAGCTTGATATGGTCAGGCCGGGGATTGCAGTTTACGGCTATCACTCGAGCCCCTTTACCGAGTCCCTTGAACCCGGGCTTATACCCGTCCTGACGCTGTCAGCGCCCATAACCTTTATCAAAGAAGTAAAAGCCGGAACCTCGATTTCTTACAGTTCCCTCTGGCGGGCTCCCAGGGATACCAAAATTGCCACGGTGCGAATTGGTTACGCCGATGGTTACCCAAGGCTTTTAACAGGCAAAGCCGAAGTGCTCATTCAGAATCAGCTGAGACCTGTTGCTGGGCGTATTTGTATGGATCAGCTCATGGTGGATGTGGCTGAGCTGGATGTTTCCGTAGGAGATAGGGTCACGCTGTTTGGACCAGAGCTTAGTGCAGAAACTTTGGCAGGTCGTATAGGGACGATTTCTTATGAACTTTTAACGTCGCTTTCGGCTCGAGTCAAGCGGGTTTATACCAACTAATGAGAGATAATCGGTTTAGGATTCTCGACATTGCTTGGTGAATTCAGAATAAGCAAAATGAGCAAGATAAAGCCGAGAATGGCGATAGCAAAGATGACGACTATCACCATAATTGGCCCAATGCTCTCAAAGAGCTGACCGATCAGCCAGGGGGTAATGATACCACCCAGGCTACCGCCAACAAAGAAAAAGCTGGTGATTTTGCCGGTTACGGTCATGCGCCGTTCGGCAAAGGCCAGTGCGGTTGGAAACACTGAAGCCATCCCTAAACCCGCGAGCAGCGTGCCTATCCAGACAAAGGTAGAGCTGTCTCTAAATAGCAGGATGATGCCGAGGCCAATAATGCTTATGATGAAGTCCACCACCAGAATGAGTTTGGGGGCAACGCGAGAGGCGATAGGTATAGCCAGGATGCGCCCAAGGGTATAAGCAGCATAAAAGGCTGAAGTAAGGTAGGCAGCGGTTTGGGCATTAGCCATGCCAGACTCGAGGGCGTAGCTATAAATCCAGCCACCAAAGCCAGCCTCAGCACTAACATAGGCCCCAAAGAAAAGAATGAGCAAACCAAGTAAGAGTGGAGGTGCTGGGCGTTGATCTGGTTCGGCGTCACGCTCTGGAGAGCCGGGGCTCTGGAGGCGAAAAAGCCAGAACATAGAAGGTAAAGTAATAACTGCCATAGCCCAGTAAGCCCACTGCGTACCGTCTGCCAGACCCAGGGTTCTGGCAATAATCAGTGGTGATAAAAAAGCCCCGATCCCAAAACTCAGGTGAAGGGCATTCATAAAAGGCGCGACCTTATCCCGGTGTATCCAGATAATCAGGGTATTTGCCCCGACATCTATGATGGCCTGAGTTAAGCCAAAGGCAAAGTAAAGCCCGGTGAGTAGCCAGAGCAGTTTGGCACCCGGCATAAGAAGGGCGATAGCGGCAATAAAGATGAGAGTAGTGGCTATAACTGGGTGACCGGGCATGCGGTCAAGGAGTCGCCCGGCTAAAAGAGCACCGGTCATTCTTCCTAGAGAAGCAGCTGCAAAGAGAGAGCTGATTTGTGCAATGGTGCTGCCTGTTTGCTCAGCAAGCGACGGTAATAAGGGGCCAAGGGAGGGGAGTAAAATCCCTAAGACAATAAAGAGCAGATAATAACTAAAGGTAGTCGTAAGTTTAGGTGACATAAAAAGAAAGCGCGGTTAAGGTTGGCGCTTGTAGGGCTAAACTTAACCTGCGCAGGGGAGGAAAGGTGTATTTTGCTGTTTACTCGAGTTCCTCGAGTTGCCAGATGGAAATTTGTCCACTTGGGTCCTGATCACCTATCAGTGCAAAGTATTTATCACCAGCACTCCAGGTAAAGCTAGTAACTCCAGTAATGCCATGACCAAAACTAGCAACGTGACGGCCTGTTAATGAGCTGTAAATATAGACATTCTCGCCATCATAGGAAGATTTATAGAGACTGGTATTGCTGATAATTCCATCATATGGAAACTGAGATCTGCCTTTATAGTTTACTACCTTGGTCACAAGGTTAACTAAACAGTTACCCAGATGAAAGCTTTTATCATCTTCGCCCCAATAGCTGGAACCACTTGAGCAGCCGAAATAAGGAGCTTCGTTATGGTCAGGTAAATCAATAACCGAATTTACACCAGTCTCGATATTCCAAATCAAGAGCTTTGTAAAGTTGCGACTAGCAATCTCTTTTCCACTGTGACTCCAATAGGGTAAACCAATTCCAATATTGGAGGGTGGGGTTAAGTTTTGTACAAGTTCACTACTCATACTGTCAAAAATGGCAATAGTCATCTGATTTTCTGCATAACTTAAACCAGCGAAAGCACTGCCATCAGGGCTATACCTAATGCCATCCATTAAAGTGAAGGCTTGGTTGCTTTTTAACTCCCCAGAGGCTTTGTCAAAAACCGTACTACAAAAACTGTTGCCCGGCGGATTGCATAGACTACTACTAATAATTGACAAATCACCTGTTTTTTCAATTGCATGAGCTGAAAAAACATCATAGGTCGAAAGATTTTTAGATATTAGAAGGTTACCATCGAGGGTCATTCTGCTTACCAAATGAGTTTGATAATCTGGGCGAGAAACCAAATAGATTTCACTGTTTAGATTTGCAAAACGTACTAACTGTGGTTTGATTTCTAATGTCTGATTGAGGATGATTTGAGGTTTTAGGTCATTTAAACACTCGAGCATAAGTGGCAAAGATATTTGAGGTTGATCAACTATATTCGTATTTAAGATCAGGCTTGAGGAAGATTGCCAGGTATCATCCCCACAATTAAGACTAATCTCGAGTATTATTTGTTCTCCGCTGGTTAATAAGCCTTCGCTGTTTTGCGTGATTTCGACCTTATCTTGATTATGGATGGCCGTTTTGTAATGTAGTATGCCGGAACCTGTATTTTGCAAACTAAGTTTTTGCGTAACGCTTTTCCCTTTGCTACTTGTTAGAACAAGACCATTGGTTAAATCCTCATAGTTTAAATTGATCTGGGGTATGCCTTCATCTAGGTATAGAGAAACAATGGATACATCAAAGGTCCCGGGTAGAGGCTCAGGATATTCATTTTCGCGATCTTTCTGTGCATTCCAAGTTAGGGCAAATACGGTCATGTCGGTTTTATGGTTTTTTGTAAAAGGCACATTAGTTGCCGACAGTTCTGTTTGATCTGTTAAATAGACACCGATTACCTTTTCTAGATCAAAGTCATAAAGGCTGACAAGATAAGATTGGGCACGGGGTAGGGCTTTCCAGCTGGCTTTAAATAGATCATCTGTTTTGCCAGCTGTCATCATTTGAGGAATGCTCAAGTGTTTTGATGAGTTAATAAAAGTAGATGTTGATAGCTGTTGGTCATCTATATTAACCTTGGCTTGATAGGTTCCAGAACCTTGTGAAGCAATAGGGAAAAACACAGCCCACTTTGCGCCCTCAGGATAATCCAAACTTCCTTTATAAAGTCCCTTGGGGCCAAGAAGTACAAAGTTATCAGGCTTGAGATTGGGTTTGGCCTCATTATAAAGCGAGGCATAGATATTGATGCCTGTGGCAGCCGTAGCCTGAGGGCTTAAACTCATACCAGTATGATCAAAAAAAGTATTTACTAAAGCATTATTACGTTTAGTTAAAGAGGCTGTTGAAAGGCTCGAGCCACTTATATTAAAAAAGCTCTCATCGATATTGGTCGTACCCCCCACAATCTTAAAATTCCATTTGTCTTTAGCGGTGGGGCTAGGGGTGGGGTTTGGTTGATTTCCCTTATTTGCAGGGCCACAAGCAGCCAAAAAAAATAAAAAGCAAAAAACCAAAGCAGTCAGAACTTTGAGCTTCACAGGAATCTCCTCCATGACCGCTATAGTATCTGGGCTCTAAACCCTGAGGGTGAGACTAACTTTACATTTTATTTACGCCTGACTAAAGGCTATATAGCGCTCGAGCTTACCCAAAGCCTTTCCATTATCTATTAAAGTTTCAGCTTGTTTTATGCCTTCGGCAATACTCTCAGACTTACCCACGATATACAGCGCAGCTCCGGCATTTAAGAGCACAATATCGCGTTTGGCACCTTTGACGTCGCCACTAAAGAGTCGGCGTATGGTTCGGGCATTTTCTTCTGGCGTGCCACCTAAAATATCTTTGAGGTTATAGCGGGCAAGGCCAACATCCTCTGGCTCGAGTTCGTAGCTCTTCACTTCATTTTCGCTAAACTCAGTAATTTTGTTTTCACCACAAACACTTAATTCATCCAGTCCTGAACCGTGAACCACCATGCCTCGTTTTACGCCCAACCCTTTTAAGACCTTTGCCAGCGTTTCGGTAAGATGAGGATCATACACGCCCATAAGCTGATAGTCGGCATTGGCAGGGTTGGTCAGTGGGCCAATCGAGTTAAAGACAGTACGCGCCTGTATATCGGCCCGAATCGGTGCGACAAACTTCATCGCCGGATGGTGGGCTCTGGCATAGAGAAAAGAAATGCCCACTTCGACCAGACTTTCTGCCAGTTGTTCAGGGGTTTGATCAAGATTAACGCCCATTGCCTCCAGAACATCGGCGGCACCAGATTTACGCGTGACGCCCCGGTTACCGTGTTTGGCAATTTTGACATCGGCGGCAGCAACAACAAACAGCGTTGCCGTACTGACATTAAAGGTGCTTATGCCGGTTCCACCTGTACCTACGATATCAAGGAGAGGTTCATCTGTATGGATAGGCACTTTAACTGCTCTGGCACGCATGGCTTCGGCAAAACCGACGATTTCTTCCACCGTTTCGCCGCGCATACGTAATGCTGCGAGCAGGGCAGCGGCCTGCATCTGACTGAGTTTGCCGTCCATAAGATGACCAATGACTTCACGAGCGTCTTCGCGGCTCAGGGTTCTACCATCAAAAATGTCGTTTAGCGTTTGGGCAATTGAGATTTCCATTTAGATCCTTTCTGCTTTAGCGCCCTCAAAATAGGCTTGTTCGTAGGCAAAACTTTCTGGATTTAGTCGTTTTAAGACCAGACTTAGTGGTGAATTAAAACTAACCTCTTTAAGTCCCATAAGTAAAGGGTGTACGCCAAGGCGGTAGGCAAGTTCCGGGTAAAGTTGGGCGATCTTAGCAGCGTTGCGCCCCGCACTTTTCGCTTTTTTCAAGTCTCGTCCGCGCATGGGGTTGGGACCCATATGCCTAACGACTACTCGAGGCAGGGCATGAAAAGGGAGACCCGCCTTACAGAGTTTATAGCCAAGCAGCAAATCTTCGCCGCCGTAGCCCTGTATCCGGCTATCAAAACCACCTACCTGATCGAAAGCTGCTTTGGGGAGACTCGAGTTCGCACCATTCAGATTCCAGAAGGAAACTTGTTGAGGCTTCCAAAGTTCTTCTGATTCTGCCACAAAGTGGATGCCGCCAACGGCAACACAGCCATTTTCCTGGGCTTCAAGATGCTGCTCGAGCGTATCTTTTTCAAGCAGGCAATCATCATCTGAAAAATAAAGGATACGTCCCTGTGCTTTTTTAGCACAGACGTTACGCGCCTCGCCAATGCTGGTAGGGGATTGCTTGATGAGTTCTAACTGAATGGGGGTTTTAACCTGTGATAAGGCTTCATAGGAGTCATCGGAGCCGTTGATAAAGACCAGCCACTCAAAATGCTCTGGCGAAAGACTCTGGGTCTCAAGCGTTTTAAGCTTTTCCAGTAGCAAGTCTTTACGGTTAAAGCTTGAGGTAAGGATGCTTATCTCAGGTTTCATAGGGTTAAAGCCAGGTCAGGTTTATATTTCGACTCTCGAGCCACATTCTTAGCGAGTAGCCATGGTTTGCCAGGGCATTCAAGGTATCATGGGTCGCATTCAGCGCAAAATCTGCCTCGCCTGCTTCAAAATGTCCTTCGGACTGAGCCGCCAGATAGTCATCGGTATCTACGACTTCAGCCCGTTTGCCCTCGTAAACCAGGATATCCAGATAAAGATCGCGGACAATCCAGGGGTCGGCTGTTTCGACTACGCGAATAGTGTCCAGATAATAGTCATAAGGATACTGAGCTGCAAGTGCCGTTGTCTGCCACTGAAAACGCACC
>JAGQHN010000104.1:16860-18990 GCA_020431825.1 Trueperaceae bacterium
TTGACCAGTCATTAGAGCCAGAGTAAATGCGAAAATATAGACCGTTTTCATGGAGTTCGTAAGTATCGACCTTAAACTGTTTATCTTTGGTGCTCGAGACCATTCTGCGCTCTTTAGCTTCAAGATGATGGTACGAAACGGTGGGGGTATGCATGCTAAATACCTACCTTATAATTCAGGCTGAGTTCATCACCGGGCAAACCGCGTATACCCCAATTTTCTCTTGGTGTTTCAATCATGACAAGTTCAAGATCATCTGCCGCGATGCCTAAGTCTCCCAGATTCTGGTAGAGCAGTCTGATAAGTTGCTTTTTCGCCTCTTTTGAGCGGCCCTCAAACATCAGTATTTCAAGTATGAGGTAGTTGTTTGAGCGTTCAACCGGATGAATAAAGTCACCCTCATCCAGGGCTATAAAGCGGTGAAACCGTTTATCCTCTGGGTAACTGAGGGCTTTAACCACAGCGCTGTGAATCGCATTGGACAGGTCAGCCCGTTTAGGGTTTAGGGTTTCTCTATGACCATAAATTTTAATCTGTGCCACTAACTTAGCTCCTTTTTACATCTGGGGCAAAGCTCGAGCACCGCGTCTTTTGGTATGGCTTTGCAAAGGGTGTTTAAGAAAAGCCTGGGTTCTTTGTAAAAGCTGGCAAAAAAGGAGCGACGTTTGGGCCTTCTGGCGTTTTCGGGCAAGTAGTCAATAGCCGCAATATAGCCTGTTAAGGGGTTCCAGACAATGCTCACACGAGAAATAGTCTCGAGTGGAATGACGGTTTCTGAAAGCTGCCTGATCCTTAGCTGCCCCTGATCAAAGACAATGGAGGTGCGCCAGTAGAGCATAACCAAAAGCACGATGATGATTTCAATCAGATTGAGGTCAAGCTTGAAAACCCAGCCTTTAGCGGCTATATCGAGTAAGAACATGGTTAGGCCAAAAGCAATAATTAAGCCCGAAACAAGCCACGCTCTTTGACTATTTCCCGAAAACCGTTTTGCTTTGCCTTTAATCACTTTCTACTATTCACTTTCTTTAACAAATATCAATAAAGTTTTGCAGCATCTGATGACCCGTCTGCGTCAAAATGCTCTCAGGGTGAAATTGCACGCCCCAGACAGGTTTTTCGGCATGCCTAACCGCCATGATGACCTCTTCCCCGTTATCATTTACCCAGGAGTTAGCCACCAGCTCATCGGGCAGATCTTTAATAATGAGGGAGTGGTAGCGGGTTACGGTTAAGTTTGGCTCGAGCCCCCTAAACATGGCGCTGCCATCATGCGCTATCTGACTGGTTTTGCCGTGCATAATCTTATGGGCTCTTACCACCTGAGCGCCATAAGCTGCGCCTATACTCTGATGTCCCAGGCAAACCCCAAAAATGGGGTAGCTTTCGTCATAGTGCTTGATGACTTCAATTGAGTGGCCGGCTTCGTAAGGGGTGCAAGGGCCAGGGGAAATGACAATACCATCCGGGTTTAAATCTTTGACCTCAGCTAAATCAAACGTGTCATTGCGCCAGATGGTTAGGTTTGTTCCTAGTTCACCAAAGTACTGCACCAGGTTGTAGGTAAACGAATCATAGTTATCAATCATCAGGATATGCTTCATGATTTTTCCTTTAAGTCATAAATAAAATTTGCTGCCAGGGGCCTTTCTACCCAACCATGTTTTAAGTAAAACCCACGTTCATAAGAGGGTCGGTTACGCATGTTGAGTAAACATAAGCGGCTACAGCCTCGAGCTTTTGCTTCTATCCTAATTTGTTCTAAAAGTTGGCTGCCAATGTTTTTCCCACGTTTGTCAGGGTGGACAAAGAGTTCGGCAATATAGCCCTCGCCACCCTGATGCATTAGAGTAGCGTGCCAGATAGTATGACAGTAAGCATTTAGAACTCCATTTTCCTCATCAATGAGCAGGCTGACATCAGGGTTGTTCACAATTCGTTTTAGGTGAGCCCTTACCCTGCCTAGGCTAATCTCAGCTGTTTCTGCCATGACATGCCTAAGCTCGCTCAAACTTCTTAAAAGTTTGCTGAGGGCCAGCGCGTCTTCTTGCTTAACTGTACGAATCATTAAGCCAAACCTTTGGTTGCCATTTCTACTGCTGCCATGACCGACTTAAGTTTGTTTAAACT
>JAGQHN010000105.1 GCA_020431825.1 Trueperaceae bacterium
CAGCAGAGCTTAGCATCTCAGATGCTTTTACCTTTTCTTACCTGTGGTTCAGGACTGTTTACTCGGGTTGGTTTGCAGGATTGCAAACCCCCTGGAGCTACTTGGAAATACTTTTTAGCCGCTAAGATTTAATGATTATTTATACCTTAGTTAGGTAAAACGCAGGGTTAATCGTCAACAGCTTGGCTGGTTTTACCCCTATCCAGTCGCTAAAAATCAGTAAGCTAATACCCAAACTTAGGTACGAGAATAGCAAATTGACCAGTACAGTTTGAACTCGCGCTCCACTTTGCTTCAAGGCTAGGGTAAGTCAGCGTGGAAATCTTATGAAATATATCGTTAGTCTTATGCTTTTGGTTCTGGTTGCCTGTCAACCGGCAACACCGCCCAAAGACAATAATCAAGCCGAATTGAAAGAAACCGTTATCCTTACTGACCTCGAGGTTCCCTGGGATTTAAGCTTTGCACCTGATGGCAGTCTTTACTTTACTGAGCGTGCTAAGACCGTGAGTGTATTAGCTCCAGGAGAAACAGAAGCAAAACTTCTTGAACTCGAGCTAAAGTCGCCTCTTCGCGTCGAAGGGGAAGCGGGTCTTATGGGACTCGCGCTAGACCCGGACTTTGCCGAAACCGCCTATCTTTACATTTGCTATAGCTATTCCGATAGTGATACCGCCCTTAATCGAGTCTCGAGACTTACAGAGAGCGGTAATCGTCTGACCGCAGAACTGGTTCTGGTTGATGCCATACCAGGAGGTGTCGGTCATGATGGTTGTCGTCTGGCCTTTGGGGCTGATGGTTTTCTTTATATTTCTACCGGCAATGCTCAGGAGGATACACTTTCTCAAGACACCAGTAGCCTGGCAGGAAAAATTTTGCGTATAGGTCCAGAGGGAAGCATTCCTGAGGATAATCCTTTTGATAATCCAGTCTGGACTTATGGTCACCGTAACCCTCAGGGCTTGGCATTTGCTGCCGATGGCAAACTCTATAGCAGCGAGCATGGTCCAGCTAATGATGATGAGATCAACCTGATTGAAAAAGGCAGAAATTATGGCTGGCCAGAGGTTGAGGGATTCTGTGATCTCGAGCGTGAAAAGGCCTTTTGCAGTAATAACAACGTGGCTGAACCCCTAATTGCCTATACCCCTACCTTAGCTGTTGCTGGTATTGACATATATACGGGAAGTATGTTCCCAGACTGGCAAAACAAGCTGCTCATGGTCAGCTTAAAAGCGTCTGAATTTCATGTGATCGATCTGGCTCAACCTGATTCTGAAAATGACAAAACGGTGATAGCCGATACTTATGGGCGCTTGCGTGACGTCGCGCTTGCTCCAGATGGCAGCGTTTATATCGCAACTTCAAACCGCGATGGTCGTGCGGACTCGAGCCAGGGTTTTCCTAAAGAAAACGATGACGTCATCATTAGGCTGAGCAAAGAATAAAAAAGGGTTCTCCTTTGTAAAATTGGTTTATAAGTGGTATAGTTTCTCTTTGAAATGACCGCTGGCGTAAAGACTATTTTAGATTTGAAATTGTTACTCGAGTTTCACTTGGTTGAAATTCAAAATGACTGAACTACGCCCGATGCAGGCATCTGACATAGAAGGACTCATAAGCTGGGTTCCTTCGGTGCCTCTCTGGCACCGCTACGGTCTCACTGCGCCAAAATTAACAACTCAGCTCGAGGCTGCTCTTAAAGCAGGTGATTTGCTTAGGGTTGCTTATGATCAGGAAGCCTATGGAAATCAAGCGGCCTGTGGCTTTTACTGGTGTCAGCCTAAAGCTGCGTTTGGGCGTAGTGCCTATCTCAAACTCATTGGGGTTAAAGAAGATTATCGTGATAAGGGGATAGGGGATGCTTTGCTGGAAACACTCGAGCAAGAGCTTAAAGGCTCGAGTAAAGATCTGTTTTTACTGGTATCTGATTTTAATGAAGGGGCGCAGCGTTTTTACTTGCGTCATGGCTTTGAGAAGCTTGGTAGGATTAGTTCATACGTTCTTCCAGAGGTTGATGAGTTTATTTTTCGCAAGATCTTAACTTAGATAAGGAGGTTAAAACACTTATCGGTTCCGTCGGTTTTACAGTTTTTCAGGAGGTTATATGAAAAGGTTTATCGCTTTACTTGGTTTGATCTTATTTTTTAGCAGCTCTCTGGCACAGGGAACCCTGGTGCTGGCCAGAGCTGCCGATACCACCGGGCTTGACCCGCATACCCAGACCGCTTTTGCTTCGTTTAGGTTACTCGAGCTTATTTATGAGCCATTAGTCACCCTTGATGGTGATCTGAACATTGTGCCTGCTCTGGCTGAAAGCTGGAGCTTCAATGATGATTCAACGGTACTCACCATGAATTTGCGTCAGGGTGTGACCTTTCATGACGGCAGCCCGTTTACCAGTGCCGATGTTAAAGCAAGTTTTGAGCGCATCCTGAATGAGGAAACAGGAGCAGCCTCGAGGGCCAACTTTACCAGCATCGAGTCAATTGACACTCCCGATGATTACACTGCTGTATTTAATCTGAATACGCCTGATGTACCTCTGTTAGCGGCTATGGCAAGTGTGGGTGCCGCCATTGTCAGCGATGAGTTTATCGCTGGTGGTGAAGATTTTGCTGCCAAAGCCATTGGTACTGGGCCCTTTATTCTTGATCAGTGGACCCCTGAAGAAGTAACCACATTGCGCGCTAACACCGATTGGTGGGGGGAAGGTCCTTATGTTGATGGCATAGAAATGCGCGTCATCCCCGATGAAACCTCTATTGTAGCTGCACTGCGCGCGGGCCAGATTGACTTTGCTCTGCTGAATGACCCAATTGCTGCCACTTTGCTGATTGGGGATAGCAGTGTGCAGCTCAATCAGGTTCCAGCACTGGCTTATCATGTATTACAGCTAAATGCCAGCCGTGAGCCCATGGATAAGCTCGAGGTGCGTCAGGCGATCTCCTGCGCGATTGACCGTCAGGAAGTGCTGGATACTGCCTCATTAGGCTACGGGGAAGTAACTGGCCCTCTTACCATCCCTGCTTTTAAAGTGCCCAATGACGAGCTTTTCTGCTACAGCAAAGACGTCGATAAGGCCAAAGAGTTGCTGGCGCAAGCGGGTTACGCTGATGGTCTTAGCTTAAAGGCCATTGTTGCCAGTGCCGAGCCGCCAACTGCTCTTAGTGAAGCGCAAAGCATTCAGGCGCAACTGGCAGAAGTGGGCATTGATTTAGAAATAGAGTCACTCGAGCTAAGTGTCTATATTGACCGCTGGCTTGCTGCTGACTTTGATACGGCAGTTGCCTTAAATGGCGGTCGCCCTGATCCATACACCATGTATGTTCGCTACTTCACCAAAGACGGCAATCTGCTGAAAGTTTCTAACTATGTTGATGACACGTTAGATAGCCTTATGGCAGAAGGTCGTGCTGAGAGTGATCCTGCCCAGCGTCTGGAGATTTTTACCCAGTTCCAGAAACACCTCACCGAGATGTCACCCTGGGTTTGGCTTTATCACGATTTTGAGTACACTGCTCAGCAGCCTTATGTGAGTGGTTTTGTACCTAACCCAACCGACTCGCTGTACTCCCTTTCTCAGGTGAAGCTCGAGGGTAAAGAGTAAGTAGTAGTCTGGCTTAAAATCCCCCCTGACCCCCCTTTTATAAAGGGGGGAATCTATTTTTTGAGTTGCTGTGTTTGCTTATTTAGTTAGACGAATATTATCTTTTATCCCCACTTTACTAGGGGTCTCTCTACTGGTGTTTGTCGCTATTCGGCTGGTTCCGGGAGACGCTATTACGGCGACACTGGGAACCGAAGCAGGCATGCTGACCGATGTTCAGCGGCAGGCTTTGGAGCGTTATTATGGGCTAGATAAACCAGGCTGGCAGCAGTATTTTGTCTGGTTGGGTGAAGCCCTGAAAGGCAATCTCGGTTTTTCTATTCGTCATGGTAAAGCAGTGATCAGCCTTATCTTGGAGCGTTTTCCCCTGACGCTCGAGCTAGCGCTTTTTGCCATGGTGATTGCTCTGGTTATTGGCATTCCTATTGGTTTGCTCTCAGCAATAAAGCAAAACAGCATTTTTGATATTTTAGGTCGCTTTATTGCTTTAGCGGGGCTTGCTATGCCCAATTTTCTGGTTGGCACCCTGATTATTTTTGCCCTTAGCGTCTATTTTAGAATCTTGCCCAATGCCGGGGACTACACGGATTTTGCGACCAATCCGCTAAAAAACTTGCAACAACTTTTTTTCCCCGCATTTACTCTAGGCTTTGCCTTTTCAGCCTCGGTTATGCGTATGACGCGAAGTTCTATGCTCGAGGTGCTAAACGAAGACTATGTGCGAACAGCACGCAGCAAAGGTTTAGCCAATCGCCGAATTATTAATAAGCACGCTCTGCGCAACGCTCTTATCCCCGTGATTACTCTAATCGGTGTTGAAATGGGCTATCTCCTTGGAGGTGCCTTTATTGTAGAACAGATATTTGCGCTGCCTGGCCTGGGCCGCTTAACCATTAATGCCGTTAGTCAGCGGGAGTATGCGCTGGTACAGGGGGCGTCGCTGTTTATTGCCCTGAATATTGTTGTGGTCAATTTGCTGGTAGACCTGCTCTATGCCACTCTTGATCCAAGGATTAGTTATGACGACAGCAACTAACGTTCGTAAGAAACCTGCGGCGTGGCAACGCCTGCTGCGCAACCCAAGCGGGTTTATAGGCCTCATTATCATTGCGGTTTTTGTGGTAGTTGCCTTGCTTGCGGCTTTTGGTATTAGCCCTTATCCACCCGCTGAGCAGCATGTAAGAGACCGGCTTACAGGGCCAAGCTCGAGCTACTTGCTTGGTACTGATCTGTTTGGTCGCGACCTTGCTAGCCGGCTTATGGAAGGCGCCAGAAACTCGCTCTATGTCGCGTTGCTGAGCGTTTTACTGGCGAGCGTTCTGGGTATCAGCCTGGGGCTTGTGGCTGGTTATCTGGGCCACTGGGCTGACAACCTGATCATGCGCATTATGGATGTGTTTTTTGCATTTCCTGCTCTCTTACTTGCACTTCTGGTGATTACTGTCCTGGGGGCAGGGTTAAACAATACCGTGCTGGCGATCGGTATTGTTTACACGCCGATTTTTGCAAGGGTTGCCCGTGGCCCTGTTCTGGCGGTAAAAGAAATGGAATTTGTGCAGGCGGGTAGAAGTCTGGGGGCAAATCCGCTTCGTTTAATCCTCAAGCATATTTTGCCAAATATTCTGGCACCCCTTTTGGTGCAGATTAGTCTGGCCCTTTCCTGGAGCTTACTCACCGAAGCCGGACTTAGTTTTCTTGGTCTGGGTGTACAGCCTCCGGCGGCCAGTTGGGGCGTTATGCTCAGTGAAAGTCGGGGTATTGCCGAGCGAGCTCCCTGGCTTATGTTTTTTCCTGGGGCTGCCATTGCGCTGGGGGTTTTAGGGTTTAATTTGCTGGGAGATGGCCTAAGAGATGTTCTGGATCCAAAGGCTCGAGGTCGATAAGTTCCTTAAGGTTAAACGGGTTGCCCAAAGTTTCAGTGAGAGGGTTATGAAGCAAGCCACACTACAGAGCTGCTGTCCTGAATTGTTAGACTCGAGACAGTTATTTAGGGCAACCGAGGCCGTTTGATTATTTGACAAATACGCTTTAACACGGTCTCAGATTCTTGCCCCAGCAAGTTTAGTCTTCTTGTTCAAGACAACCTTAGTAAAATCTTTATCAAATCCCTTTAGTGTGTTGCGCTCAATCATGAGATATGTTACGGTTAAAAAGGACCACGATGTCCAACAACTAAAATAGGTTTAGATAGCCACTGACCTTGACGAAATGTTGTAGCTAATTGGAGGCAATCATGAAGAAGTTTTTACTATCGGCTATCGTATTAATGCTGGGCTTTGCCCTAGCACAGGATCCGGTTCGGGTAGGATCCAAGCAGTTTACGGAAAATATCGTTTTAGGTAAACTGATCGTTCAAGCCTTGGAAGATGCAGGTATAGCCGTTGAAGACCGAACGAATCTGGGAAGTACGCAGGTTAACCGCTCGGCTTTAGAAAATGGCGAGATTGATGTTTATCCTGAGTATACAGGAACCGCAATCAGCAACTATTTTCGCACAGTTGACTATGCCAATATTCCTGAAGGGGCTTCGCAAGATGCCTATGCCAGCTACGCTGTGGTTAGTTCGCTAGACGCATCAATTAATGATCTGGTCTGGTTACGCCCGGCTCCCGCAAACAATACCTATGCATTTGCTGTGACTCGAGCCTTTGCTGATGAAAACCAGATTTTTTCAGTTCCCGAGCTGGCAGAATTTATTAATGCTGGGAATTTTGTAAAAGTGGCAACTGGCGATGAGTTTGCGCAGCGACCCGATGGTATTCCATCATTTGAAAGCACTTATGGTTTTCAGTTCAGTGATGATCAGCTTTTGATTATTGCTGGTGGTACCCCTGCCCAAACTGAAAAAGCGCTTAATGAAGGTGCAAATGATGTCAACATTGCCATGGCTTATGGTACCGATGGTGCGCTGGTCGCCTATGATTTTGTGGTTTTAGAAGATCCTTCTGGGGCGCAACCTGTGTTCCAACCTGCCCCGGTTTTCCGTGGTGAGGTCATTCGGAATAATCCTGAAATTGCTGGTATTCTGAATCCTATTTTCTCTCTGCTCGATGCAGAAACGCTGCAAAACTTAAATGCTCGAGTTGAAGTTGACGGTGAAAATCCTGATGATGTTGCTGCCAGCTTCTTACAGGAGAATGGCTTTACTAATTAAAGCCTGAATGGATTAGCGAACCTATGCAATGCCTAAAAGGAGCCAGGTCTTAACTTGGCTCCTTTTTGCCTGTTTCATAAATTCAAGTCCAAATGACGTTTAGGGGCCTTGCAGTTTTGAGAATAGGGCGTTTAGCTTTTTTACTTTTAGCAAACGCTTTAATAAACGAGATTCATAGGTGCCGACAAGCTAAAAATCTTTGTTCCTGCTTACGAACGCAGAAGATGGAAAATGCCTGATTTTCTACTTTTAAACAGGGCAGACCATCGTGAGGTTTTCTTAAACCGACCTGTTCACTACATTAATAGGCACTGTATTAACCAGAAGTACTAACTATCTAGGAGGTTTTTATCGTAAACCGTATTGCCGTCTTGGGAGGCATCATTGCTTCTTTTGGCTTTTTCTTCTTGCCACTTCTGGAGCTAAAGCCAAACCGCTTAGCATCGGGTATTCCCTTTGAGCTTTTGCAGCTTGGGGGTGATACTCGCTATATCATTTTATTTTTACTAACCTTTATTGTACTGGCGGTTGCGCTTAACCGAACGACAGAAACCAGGGGGTGGACCCTGGTAGCGCTTGGCAACACCATGATGTTCCTGACGCTCTTTTTAGGAGCTTTGGCAGGAGCCAATCTTATTGGCAATGCTGAAACCTTGCTTGAAGGGGTTAATCTACGTAATCCCCGGATATTACCTTCGGCGGGGCTGATTCTCGGTCTGGTCGGCGGATACGTGACCCTTTTTGGGGGCCTGTCAGATTTGCGTAAAGCCAAAACGCCCAGAGTTGCGTTGATAGTGGCTGCGTGGTCAGGACTTGCCCTTATCTTAATCTTTTTGCTTACCGGACAATTTGATATTTACTCTGTAATGGTAGAGTTCCGGGCCAGAGGCGAATTATTAGGGAACCGCATCGTTGAGCATATTATGTTTGTTGGCGTTGCCTTGATTATCGGCTTTGTCTTGGGAGTAGGTCTGGGTCTCTGGTCGTTTAGAGACGAGCGTATGGCCCCAATTATCCTTTATGTGGTGGGTATTATTCAGACCATTCCTAGTCTGGCTCTTTTTGGGGTTTTGCTGGTGCCGCTGGCCAGGCTGGGTGACCGTTCGGCCTCGAGCATCTTTTTATTCTTGCTTGTGACTGCCGTTATAGCAGCGCTTGCCATTTTTCTCTACCGACGCTTTGTTCAGAGCTTTGGTCCGCGCCTAAGGCAAGCTTTTCTTATTGTTACAGCCCTCTTAAGTGCCGTTCCTCTGGCGCTATTTGTGGTTCTGCTCAGCAGCTTTGTATTTCGCTCGAGCTTTGTGGTCTTTACCGCTGATGGCACAGTTTTTGCAAGCTTTCGCACACTGCTAAGCGCTATGCTGCTGGTTTCAATCGCCCTTTGGCTCATCAGTCGTTATTTGAAAAAGGGTTTGCTTAAGCGCATCATGCGCTACGGAGGCTTAGGAGGCTTAGCACTTTTTGGCCTGACTTTACTGCTTGCGGTAGGTATTGGCTCGAGCCAGTTCTTAAGCCGAGTTGATAGTTTCGCTGCTTTAACCGTTCGTGATCTTGGCGTTTCTGGTATCGGGACTGCACCGGCGGTTATAGCCCTGACGCTCTACTCCCTTTTACCCATGGTTCGTAATACCTATGCAGGCCTGGTGAACGTTGACCCTGCCATTACAGACGCAGGTCGCGGTATGGGCATGACTCCCAGCCAGCGCTTTTTTCAGATTGAACTGCCGATTGCTTTTCCCGTCATCATGGCAGGGGTGCGCAATGCCGCAGTTTCGCTGGTGGGTATCGGTGCGATTGCCTCAGTGATTGGTGCCGGGGGCTTAGGTGATTTTATCCTGTCGGGGATTGATAATGCCTCGATTGACCAGATCTTGCTGGGCGCTATACCAGCAGTGATACTTGCCACCTTACTGGACGCAGGTTTAAGAGGCCTCGAGCAAATCTTTACCTCACCCGGGATAAAGCAGGTTTAGCCTTATGTATAGCTTAGTCATAACAATAGTGGAAGCTCATTTGAAAGTGAAACTAAAGCAAAGCCAAAGGACGTATAGCTCATGATTACCTTTGAAAATGTGGTCAAACAGTACCCCAACGGTTTCCGCGCGGTTGATGGATTGTCGCTCGAGGTCGCTCCCGGAGAAATCTGTGTGTTTATTGGCCCGTCGGGTTGTGGCAAGACCACGACTATGCGCATGGTGAACCGTCTTATCAGTGTTAGCAGTGGTCGTATTCTGGTGGAAGGCCGCGATAATCGGGATATTCCGGCAGAAGAGCTGCGGCGAAAAATCGGCTACGCTATTCAGCAAATCGGTCTTTTTCCCCATATGACCATTTATGAAAATGTGGCGGTTGTGCCGCACCTTTTAGGCTGGGAGGAAAGCCGCATCCGCAGCCAGGTAGACCGCTTACTCGAGCTGGTAGGCCTGGACCCTGATGAACAGCGCGACAAATATCCAAGGCAGCTCTCTGGCGGGCAGCAGCAGCGGGTGGGTGTGGCCCGAGCGCTAGGGGCAGATCCGCCAATAATGCTGATGGATGAGCCGTTTGGTGCCATTGACCCGATCACCCGTGAGGTTTTGCAGGATGAGTTTTTGCAGATTCAAAAAGAGATAAGTAAGACTATTATTTTTGTGACTCACGATATTGATGAAGCTATCAAAATGGGCGACCGCATTGCCATCTTGCGCGAAGGCCGGATTGTGCAGTTTGATACGCCAGATACGATTTTGGCCCATCCTAAAAACAATTTTGTGCGTGATTTTGTCGGCGCAGACCGTGCCCTCAAACGGCTTGGCCTGGTACGTATTAATGAGGTCATGGACACCGATCCTCCCATGGTGGCTTACGAAGCCAAAATTGAAGAAGCTCGTAACATTATTCAGAAACGAAAACTTAGAAGTGCCTTTGTGGTAGACCGTGATGGACGTTTGCGTGGCTGGGTCGACAAAGAGGCTGCCGAACGTGAAACCTCGTTAACCGAGGCGATGGCAGAAGTTCCCTACAGTGATATTGCAGTTCGTCAGAATGCGACCGTGCGAGATGCGCTTTCGGCGATGGTGACGCGCAGCTTCCGCATAACGCCTGTGGTTGATAGTAAAGGTAAGCTGGTAGGAAGTATCAGCCTAAGGTCATTGCAGGAACTGGTAGAACGAGATGACAGTGAGGCTTCTGAGGTCAGTCCGTGACAGAGGAAGTTACAGTCACCCAAGGCCGCCGCCAAGTGCCTGTGATAAGCCTTATTTGGTTGGGCCTTGCGGTACTTTTGCTGGTTCTGAGCTTTTTTAGCGTTCCGCTAAAAGATGCCCGGTTTGCTGGAGAGAGTGCTAGCCTCGCGCCCAATTTCTGGTTGCCAACCCTGGCTCCAGATACAAATTCGCGTGATGGTATGACGCTCATTAGTGTAGGGGCGATAGATACCGGCATACCTTTCTGGATACTGGCGTTTGTCTTTGCAGGTCTCGAGCTCTGGTTGGCACGCATTTTCGCGCAGCGAGACGAAAAGCTGATACGCCCCCTATTTCGAGCTGCGACGGTGTTCCTGGCGTTTTGGTCCTTTTTTGGGCACTTGCCTCTCTGGGATGCACTGCTCAGTACGATTTTTCCGCGAAGTCCACAAATTCTCTATCCTCGTACCACCGTTATTGAATTGACTGCGCAGCATCTGGAACTGGTGATTGTATCCTCAGTGATTACTATTGGCATCGGGCTTGCTCTGGGCATTATGGTGACTCGAGCTCAGTTCCGAGAATTTTTGCCGCTGGTTAGCGATTTTGTAAATGCTGGTCAAACGGTGCCTACTCTCGGGATTGTTGCCATCATGGTGCCTATTATTGGCCTTGGTTTCTGGCCTGCAATTGTGGCGCTGATTCTTTATGGCATGTTGCCAGTTGTTCGCAATGCCATTGCCGGACTCGAGGCCGTAGATCCTTTTGTGATTGATTCGGCTCGAGGCATGGGGATGACCCCCAGTCAAATACTCTGGCAAATTGAATTGCCAAATGCCAGCCGCATTATCCTCGCTGGCATTCGGACCAGTGTGGTAATTAATATTGGTACAGCTGCACTTGGTGCCTATGCCGGTTCGGGTGGTTTAGGGGTGCCAATTGCCGGTGGGTTATCACAGACGATTTTTCCTTTTGTGCTTTTAGGCGCACTGCCCGCTGCTCTGCTGGCAATATTGATTGACTATGTGCTCGAGCGCATTGAGTTTGTGCTGACGCCAAAGGGCTTGCAGATTGAAAAATAAGCTGGTGAATTTAATCACCAGCTTATTACTATTGTCGTGTTGTCAGGATTTTGCGAATTATTCAGCACTAACCAGCCTGATCTCTATGGCATCTGAGCCGCTACCATATTTGCTGTAGCAGGGGAAAGGTAAATTTTCAGCCAGGGCAAATTCCATAACATTGTCAGGTTCATCATCGGTAGTAAAGCTAAGTACCACACATTCATATCCGGCAATGGTTTCCGCGTGATCCATCGAGATACTTCCCATGCCCATAACTCGCATAGGTTCTGATCGTACATGAATATCTTCATCACCAAGCATCATTGGTAGCATCATAAAGGCCGGACCATAGAAAATCATGGGGCCAAACATAAACATGCCCAGAGCTTCACCGCCATAAGCCGCGGTGCTTAACTCTGCTGGAGCAACCTCTGTTTGATTGATGACCATCGTGGTGCTGACGTCGTAAGTGCCACCTGTATCCTTTAAGTCAATGGTCAGGGTGACTACCTGGTCGCTCTCTCCCTGATGAATTTCTAATGTGTAGGTGTGATCGCCTTCAGGCCACTGATCAAATTGCCAGGTAAAAGCAAAGCTCTGGCTCGAGAAGAGAAACACGAGAACCGCAAGGAAAAAAACACGCTTATACATAAAACTCCTTTCGTTTTGCTTGACTCGAGCTTAGAATATTCTCCTGGCCCTGGAAGTGATTTTTGACAACGACAACGAAGCAAAAGTCACTCCTTAGCCAAAGAACCCCTGATACTAAACGGCAAAGTCGTTTCTACCTGACTCTAAGCACTAATCACTAGCTACCAGACTGCCTCTAACTCGCTCATCTAAAACCCCAAAGTTAGTTGGGGTTCACGTTCTTGGTGACTTCTCCCTTGTCTGAGGTCATGGCTGTGCGTCTTACGGCGTCAGCTTCGACTTTCATTTCTTCAACGCTTCGGGTATGCAATCTGGCGGCGCCTCTGGTATTTTGCAGTTTGACGCGAGTGCCCTTAGCTTCGTGTTGCTCGAGCCTTGCCTGGGCTGCTTTTAGGTCTTCCTCTTTATAGTTGGGTAACCACTTTGCCTGCGCAACCAGCAGGTCATCAGCAAGTTGCCAGACTTCTTCTGGGGTGCAGACTGCCCCTGTCAGGGGGTCATGCAGTAACGCTTGTTTCAGTAAGCTTACATCGCCGTGTACGGCTGCTTCCATACCCATGCGCTGCACATTGACACTGGCGGAACAAGTTGCGGCGCAGGCCATAGGCAGGTCACCAACTACAGGCATGTTGATGCCATTTTTGTCGACATAGCCCGGGATTTCGATAACACAACCGTCAGGCAAATTGCTTATATGGCCCTGATTAATGATATTAAAGTGACCACGGTAAACTCTGCCTGTTTCTAGCGATTCAATAATATAAGAGCCGTGCTCATGGCTGCGTTTTGCCTGTGTGATTTCAGGTGCGTCTTGCTCGAGCCAGTTGGGAAAATCCGTTTCAAACCAGTTGCGTCCCTCGGTACAAACGCGCAAATAACCTCCAGTTTCACCGTGAATCCAGTTAGACAGATCAATCCAGTTAGGAATGTCTTCGGGGCGCTTGCGGTACCAGGGCAGGTACTCGCTAAGGTGACCATTTGACTCGGTAGAATAGTAGCCAAAACGTTTCAAGACATCGATGCGCACTTTTTCCTGAGTTTTGTAAATGGGGTGCTCCTCAAACATTTCCAGGAGCTTGGGAGTCATGTCTTCGCCGCGCCAGATGGCCTGAATGTACCAGGTCTGATGGTTGATTCCTGCGCAGATGATGTCAACATCATCTCGGCTTACTTTTTCATCTGCCCCGATGATATTTCTAGCCTTGGCCCAGTACTCTATGGCGCTGGCAATTTGTGAATGACCGTGCTGTACACCGTGACATAGGCCAATTGTCTTAACGCCGCCGTATTTGTTGCAGGCCCAGGTGTTCATGGCCATAGGGTTTGCATAATTTAAGAAGAGAGCGTCAGGTTTGGCAACCTCGCGAATATCTTTGCAAATTCCCAGAAGAACCGGGATGGTGCGCTGGGCGTACATAATGCCCCCAGCGCAGATGGTGTCACCAACACACTGGTCAATGCCATACTTCAGCGGAATGTCAATGTCAAGCTGAAAGGCCTCGAGCCCACCCTGCCGAATCATGCAAACCACGTAGTCTGCATCCTGTATGGCGTCCCGCTGCTTGGTCGTGGTACTTATTGTGGCCGGAAGCTTATTGGCAGCAATGTCCCGTTCACAAAGCTTTTGCACCATCTCGAGGTTATGGGCATTGATGTCCATAAGGGAGAAATGCGTATCCTGTAATTCGGGAACTGCCAAAATATCCTGCATGAGTCTGCGGGTAAAGCCTACAGACCCTGCGCCTATCATTGCTACTTTGATGCTCATAAAAGCCTCCTTGAGATTAGAATAGCAAGGGGACGTGCCCCTTGCTTAGAGGAAAGGAATGAAAAGAAGTGTTCAAGATTAATGAGACGATTTGTTCTCGCGTTTGTGCCAGTCGTCTTTAAATAGATTAAAGTGCTTTTCTGCCTGATAAGGGTGTTCAGCAATAAGGGCTTCATTGATTTCAATGCCGAGACCCGGCCCCTCTGGCAGGGCAAAGTAGCCATCAACCACAGGGGGTACGCCAGGTGCAGCGTCCATAACGTATTCATCAGCAAAGTCATTAAAGAATTCCTGTACTTTAAAGTTATCGGTACAGGCCGCCAGATGCAGCGCGGCAGCTGTTGAGCCAGGGCCGCCGACATTATGAGGTGCCATAAGCATATAGTGGCTTTCAGCGGTCGCAGCCAACTTTTTGCTGTTTAAGATGCCACCATAGTGGGTAATGTCTACCTGAATGATGTCAGTGCATTTCAGATCAAAGAGCTCACGGTACTCAAAGGGCGTGTGCATCCGTTCACCTGTGGCAATGGGTACGCCAAGATGCATGGTAGCGTCTTTCACCAGCTTTAGAGCCGCCAGATTTTCTGGAGGTACCGGTTCTTCGGCCCAGGCTAAACCATAAGGAGCGAGTTCTTTGATGATTTCAGCAGCCTGAACGGGACTAAAGCGACCATGCATCTCAAGCATAATCTGAGTATCGGGGCCAATGGCGTCACGAACCGCCTCAACGAGGGCAACGACCTGACGTTTTTCGGCGGGCTCGAGTTCATAAAAGCCTGCGCCAAAAGGGTCAAATTTGAGTGCTTTATAGCCTTTATCTATCACCTTTTTGGCAGCAGCATGAAACGCCTCGGGGGTGCGCTCGGTACGGTACCAGCCATTGGCATAAGCTTTGATTTTATCTCTAACCGCGCCGCCTAAGAGCTGGTAAACAGGCTGGTTTAAGGCTTTACCCACAATGTCCCAGCAGGCCATTTCAATAAGAGCAATACCTGTCATGACCACTTCGCCAGCACGACCAAAGTCTTCACGAACCATGCGGTGATAAAGTTTTTCTATATTAAAAGGGTTTTCGCCCAGGACATAGCGTGAAGCACTTTCATTGAGATAGCCAAGCAAGGTTTCCGTACGGTTTAAGGGGCGACACTCGCCTATGCCAACCAGACCATCATCAGTCTCGAGCTTGACAAAAACCAGATCGCGCCAGGGCATACTCATAACCAGAGGAGTGACTTTGGCAATTTTCATGCTATCACCGGTATGCCTAAATCTTTGGCTCCAGGTTCTGACATCGTGGCTTCAGGACAGGTACGGGCGATCATATCCAGAGCAATTTGAGCGCGGCGCACCCGTTCGCGGCAGAGTTTAACGGCCATATCCTCGATATGGTAACCACTGGGGTAAATATTGGGGGAATTTCTCAGGCCCAGTTTGACATAGATGGGGGAGACGGCTTTTATTAACTCGGCAAGTTCATAGTATCGAACAAAGCCGCCAAAGTCATCAGGCACTTCAACGTACATGTCAATGGGGAGATTAACTACCTGACGTATGGCTGCAAGTTGAGCCACTGAAAGGTCGGTAGGCACGTTGTAGGTGCCCGCGCCCATCTCTTCCATGAGTTTTACGGAAATAGGATTGGACGCGCCCATTTGTACCGAGATTTTTAAGACGAGATCTGACGGTAGCTCTCCAGCTTTTTTCAGCTCATTCACCAGCCAGAGCTGCCCTTCATCGGCGATGAGTACCGAGCGTATGCCCAGCTCAACCGCTCTAAAAATGTCTTCGGTGGCGTAGCGTACCTGATTTATGCCGCGGAGCCTTGCGCCCAGATTTTTACCGGCACTGGCAGTAATTTGGGCGCCGGTATCCCAGGCAGCTCTTGGCCCCACAAAGAGGCTGACTTCCATACCATTGTCAGCGCCCATCTGAGCCATTTCTTTTATTTCTGTGTCGCTGAGTAGCATAATGCCACTTCCTTGAGAGACGCGGTGAAGCTTAAGCTTTCGCTTTTTAGCTTCATCAAGAACGGCAGCCAGAGCTTTGGGGCCTTCTACACTTGGTATTTCAACGCGGTACTGGGCACCATCTGGAAAGCGCTTCTGGCTTTCTGCTGCGCTCGAGTCCTCCTGGGGAAGCTCGAGCTTGCTTAAAAAGGCAGATAAATCAGGCATCTTTTATCCTTTTCGTACTCTCTCTGACAATGAGTTTAGGGTTTATAGGCGTTTGGTCCTCGGGTTGATTATTTGCTAGTAGGTCAAGTAAAAAGCTGACACTTTGTTTACCAAGATCAGTAAAGTTCTGTTGTACGGTCGTCAGGGGTGGATAGAAAAAGGCTGCCTCAGGTATATCGTCAAAGCCAACAATAGAAATGTCTTCGGGCACGCTCAAACCGTGTTCGTGAAGGGCGTGAATTGCACCAAGCGCCATTTGATCATTACCGACAAAGAGAGCGCTAAAGCTGCTGCTCAGCAGTTTTTTACATGCGGCATAGCCTCCTTCCGAAGTCCAATCGCCTTCGATTTTTAACTTGTTATCTGGCTGAAGTTTAGCGTCACTAAGGCTATCTTGCCAACCTTGCTGTCTTAGTTTGGCATCGGTCCAGTGGAGCGGGCCACTGATATGAGCAATACTCCTGTGTCCCAGCTCGAGCAGGTGCTCTGTAGCCTTTCGGGCACCGCTATACTGATCAATCGCAATCGAGGGAAAGTTTTTTCTGGCAGCAACGTCCAGGGTAACAAAGGGCAAGGGTTGACAGAGTTTGCGAATAATTTCCACATCAATATCTAAGGGTGAAATAAGGATAAGTCCTTCAACCAGCTGGCTTTTCAGGTAGCTCACAGAGTGCTCGAGTTCACTGAGGGTCATTTCTCTAAGGTGGGTACTTACCAGACCGATATCGCGATCTCTCAAAGCTGAATCAATGCTATTAACCATACGGGCTGGGCCGTAGTGCGAGGTACCATAGCTGACCAGCCCAACTGTATTTGACTTTCCCGTAACAAGGTGTCTTGCGGCCCTGTTAGGCTGGTAACCAAGTTCCTGAATGACCTCGAGCACCCGTTTGCGCGTTTTTGGCGCAACATTAGGGTGTTCGTTAATGACCCTTGAAACCGTCTGATGTGAGACACCGGAGAGGCGGGCCACGTCATTAATCGTGCTTGCCTTACTCAGTCGCATACGTATAACTGTTAACGCTAACATTTTTACTAACGTTTGGCTACCTTTTTACTTCTGGAAGTTTCTTGATACTGTTATTCACTTTAAGGCAACAATACGCGACCCTGTGGGTATACGTATGAATCTTATCTGAATGAACTTTATTACTCAAAAAGCTTGTGATACTAGAGACTAAATCTGAAACTTTTTAAAGGTGCCAAAAAGAGCTAATTACCTGCGCAGTAAACAGGGGTGCTGGCGCATGGGTGAACGCTCTGAACTGTATAATTTCTACGGAAGCTCATCTTAGGCTGATTTATGATTGCCGCATGAATGCGAACTCTGTAAGTCCAATACCAAACTATGAGTATTTCCTTGAACTACTCGAGGCACATGACCAGTCGCATCTTTTACATTTTTATAGTGAATTATCTGTCACGGAACAAAAAGAACTACTGGCAGAACTGAATGAACAAGACTGGGACACGCTAGGGCAACTTATTGAGCGGTATGGTAAAGCCTATACCGCGGCTGTCGATCACTATGACATCAGTCCTGCACCTTATTACCCAAGTGAGCCCAGTGCAGAGCTCGAGGCTAAGTATAAAGAAGCTATTAAAGTAGGAAAGTCGCTCATTGCCGCTGGGCAGGTTGCAGCTTTCACCGTGGCTGGTGGACAGGGGAGTCGCCTCGGTTGGGAAGCGCCTAAAGGAACATTTCCGGCTACCCCCATTCGGGAAAAGCCCCTTTTTCAAGTTTTCGCTGAGCAACTTAAAAAGGCGGAAAATGACTTTGGCAAGGCTATTCCCTGGTACATCATGACAAGCCCCATGAATGACGCCGATACCAGAAGCTTTTTTAAAGACCACCAGTATTTTGGCCTGGATGCTAAAAACATTATGTTTTTTCCTCAAGGTACTTTGCCGAGTTTCTCCAAAGAGGGAAAGGTACTTTTACGGGAAAAGGCACATCTTGCCTTAAATCCTGATGGTCACGGGGGAAGTTTTAAAGCCCTGAAAAAGAGTGGCGCCATTCAAGATATGAAACGGCGGGGCGTCGAGTACATCAGCTACTGTCAGGTAGATAATCCACATGTAAAAATTATGGACCCGTTGTTTATCGGTTTACATGCCTTAGACGGGGCTGATATGTCGGCAAAAATGTTGCCTAAAGCCCATGCCAAAGAAAAGGTTGGCAATTTCTGTCTCATAGGAGGCAAGCTAGGCATTATTGAATACTCTGATATGCCAAATGAGTTAGCTGAGGCTACCAGTGATAAGGGTGAATTGCTTTACAATGCTGGCTCTATTGCCATCCACATGATTTCACTGGCATTTGCCGAAAGCATTACTGATGACCCAGAGAGCTTACCCTATCACCGTGCGGTGAAAAAAGTGCCTTATCTGGAAGTTGAAACGGGCGATCAGGTGCAGCCCAAGGAGCCCAACGCAATAAAGCTCGAGCGCTTCATCTTTGACGCTATCCCTTTAGCGCAGCACGCCTTTATTCTTGAGACCGACCGGGTGGAAGAGTTTGCGCCAATTAAAAATGCCGAAGGTTCTGATTCACCAGCCACAAGTCGCGACCTGCAAACCGAGCGCGCTGCAAGGTGGCTCGAGCACATCGGTCACCCGGTACCCCGTAAGGCCGATGGTGGTGTTGATGCCATGATTGAGATTAGCCCTCTTACTGCCTCCAGCTCGGAAGATTTAAAGGGGCTCGAGCTCCCTGAAATAAAACCAGGTGATAAAGTTTATCTGTAGTTAGACAAGCAAGATAATCCGGCATCCGTTTTTGTGAACGGATGCCTTTTTTATGCAGGTTTTTGCTCAACCTGCCTCTATGAATGGAGGAGACTATTCAAGGCAAATTAATGGTCAACTGACGGCTCAACTTGAGTTTTGGATGGTTTCTTTGCAGATAAGTCATACCAAGATGAGTCATGCCAAGATGAGTCATGCCAAGTACGACCAAGTTGAAAAGTAGATGAATGAAAACGTGATTCATCTACCCAAAACTGCTTCATGCTAGCTGAAAATCAAGGTTTTCAGCTAGGAGGTGCT
>JAGQHN010000106.1 GCA_020431825.1 Trueperaceae bacterium
AATCTCGCTCTAGGTCTTGACATCCTCAAACTCCAGGATACCTTGCTTGCTATTAGGTGAGTTATCCTCACCCCTCGGCTAGATAGAAACTTCAATGGGCAAAAAGAACTCTATGAACCAGGCGTAGCTGGGGTAACTGTAAACCTCTGGTTAGACTATGGCGCAGATGGTCTGCCAGATGAAAAAATCAAATCCACAGTAACCGATGCCAAAGGACAGTATAGATTTAATGCTCTAGACCCAGAGGTTAATTACCTTGTTGAGTTTGTTGCACCCAGTGGTTATATCTTCTCGAGTAAACGGGTTACCCATGAACTAAACTCAGACTTTGATAGTGATGCCAATGGTACAGGTTTTACAGACACCATAGGTGTACAAAAAGGCATCTATAACTTCCGTATAGACGCTGGTATCTTTGAAAGCCCTAGCCAACCTACTTATCCGACAGGTAATACCAGAATAGGCAGTAGAGTTTGGCTAGACGCAAATGGAGATGGCATCAAACAATCGAATGAAAAGGGCTTTGCCAATGTTACTTTAAATCTCTGGTGGGACAAAAACAAAGACAATACCCCTGATGAAATTATCAAGACCTTAACAACAGACAAAGAAGGTTTTTATCGTTTTAGTGATTTAGGTGGTAATGCTAATTATTTCCTAGAAGTCATCTTACCAACAGACTACAGTTTCTCTCCTAAGAATAATCCTGCTGCTCCTGGGGATGATTGGGATTCCGATATTAACCCTGATACTGGTTTTTCTGATCTTCTAAGTCTTGTTCCTAACACTCTCAACTTCACTTATGATGTTGGGCTGACTAAGCAAAATGTTGCTACAGGGCCTGAGTTTGTGTGGACTGTTGAAAGCCAGGGTGGGGTTCTTGATCTTCATAAAACTCAAGACGGTCATTTTTTAACCCTTGGAAGCACCAATCAGAATGGTACTGATTTTTATTATGTTGATAAGTACGATCAGAATGGCAATAAGCTTTGGCGAAATCTTTTCGCAGAAAGTGGTTCTGGCACAAAGTTTGACCTTGCTACCGACAGTCTGGGAAATGTCTATGTAATGGCGATTTACCAGGCTAATGTTTTTGTACAGAGATCTACCTTTCTCTATAAAATTGAGGCAGATGGGCAAACAAGTCAAATTTTCGGGCAAATCGCTAGGCCTGAATCAGGTAATCATTCAGGCAAGCTCATAGTTGATAGTCAAGACCGACTACTATTTATTACCTCTTTATACACTGGGGGAGCATCCATTTCTGGTGGAGTGCGAGAATTTTCAAGAGATATTGTTATTCGAGCTTTTGATAGTAGCGGCAATCTACTTGAAGCGAAGAACTTTCCTGAGTTTGCCGATCAGGGTTTTGTATGGGATGTAGTTCAAGATGAAGACGATAACCTCTATGTTCTAGGGGACCATTTTGTAGCAACATTTAACGCTGACCATAACCTTGTTAAATCCATACCGCTTGATTCAAGTATGACGGGTAGATTCCTAACAAGAGATTCAGAAGGCAATATTTACGTTGCCGCAACAAAATATGCTGCTTCATATGACCTATTTCTACTCAAACTTACCTCTCAAGAAAGTCCTAAGGTCCTTGTAGACTTCACAACTAAAGATAGCTATTTGCCAGTAGGTATAGGCATAGATGCTAACAATAATGTTTACCTCGCAGGATATATAAGCATTGCTTCATTTACCAACCGTGATACCTTTCTGTTTAAGTACAATAGTAGTGGTAAGCAAATTTGGCAATATTCGACTAAGCTTGATGATGTTAAAGATTATGCCTACCGTCTTTTAGTGCAACCTTCGGGCGAGTTAATTTTCGCGTACGGTCGTCAAAACGCTGATGGAACTGGTAGTAGCTATATTTCTATGCTGAAATAGTCTCTCATTTTAAAAAGGGCTTTGCAAACTTACTATAAAGCCCTTTCAATACTTTAAGTTCTTACGAATAGACTTTGGTGGAAATCCACATTCAAGGCTTACTTTTAATTAAAACTTTTCACTTTTACAACATGGCACCCAAATATGTACAAGCATCACCCTGTCACCAGATGCGGATGATTTACGGCCCAGTCTTTTAGATTCCTATCACTAAGCACAACTTCCATAAGATCTGGAAACAAATCAGGGGTACAGGCAAAGCTAGGAACGCCAAATTCAGACAGTTGTTGTGCCATATCCTTATTGTATTTTGGCGTTCCCTGGTCACTCAGGGCAAGCAGGCTTACCAGTTTGACTTCGCTCTGTGACAACCTGGATAAACGGTTAATGAGATTTTCCTTTTTGCCGGTCCCTTCAAACAAATCGCTAATCAATATGAGTACGGTGTCTCTTGGTCGCTCGATTAAGCTCTCACAGTAGGCAACAGCCTTATCTATATTTGTGCCACCTTTTAACCGCAGGCCAAAAAGTAAATCTACCGGGTCACTGAGGTTTTCACTCAGATCAACCACATTGGTATCAAAAACGACCAGCTTGGTTTTAAGGGCTGGTACGCTTGCCATAACACTGCCAAAAATGCTGGCATAAACCACCGACTCTGCCATGCTGCCACTTTGATCGATGCATAAGATGACATCATGAAGGGCGTGCTTTTGCTTGCCGTGACCAATCAGGATTTCAGGAACCACGGTCTGATACTCGGGCTGATAGTGTTTCAGATTTGACTTGATGGTCGAAAACCAGTTGATTTCCCTGTGCTTGCGTGGCTTACGCACACGAATACTGCGGTTCAGGCTACCGGTAAGTGCTTGCAGAAAACGGTACTCGAGCTTTTCCTTTAGGTCTTCGACCACTTTGCGCACCACTTCTCTGGCGCTTTCTTTGGTTTCATCAGGCATAAGTTTGGACAAATTGATAAGTTGCGAAACCAGCGAGACATTTGGCTCGAGGCTTTCTAAAAACTCCGGCTCATGAATCAGGCTTTTGAGTTTCCATTTATCAAGGGCATCTTGCTGGACAATCTGCGCCACTGAACTGGGGAAATATTTATTTATGTTACCCAGCCAGCGAGCAATATCCGGGCTCGAATCCGCGTCTCCCCCGCGCTCACCTTCACCATAAAGCTGGTCAAGGGTTTCATCAATGGCGCTATCTTCTTCGGAAAGCGCGCTTTGAGACTCGCTATGATCTCCGCTCGGCATGGCTTCACTGTCACCTGAAGCGGCTTCCTGGCTTTGTCCACCCTGCCCATTTTCCTCTTCGTCAGTCTTGCCCAGGACAAGCCGCCAGCGCCGCTCGCGCTCGAGTTCGGTACTAAGCATCATTTCCCTCCTTTAAGTTCCTGGCGCACTCGGCACAGCTAGCCGTTCACGCCCCAGGAGTTTTGCCAGCGTGGGCAAAATCTGCGCGGCCTGCGCTTCATCAAACTGAGCAGGCTGAAGCTGTGGCACCTGCCCAAAACCTTTGGCCTTATCCTGCAACTGCGCCCTCGAGCTCTTAGAAAACCCAGCAAAAGTTCGTCTTAGCAGCGGCAATATATCCATAAAACTTTCTTCCGGAACACTCAGTAGCCAGGCATCAAGCTGATGAAAAAGCTGCTCATCATGTATGAGAGTAAGCGCACTGCCTTTAAAAAAGCCCTCAATCCAGAATGCAGAGCGCATAAGGTCTTCTACGCTATACCCCTGACTAAGCTGATAATGCAAATAGCGCTCCAGGTAAATTTGAACTCGCTCCGGTGAAAAAACTCGGCTGCTGGCAAGCAGGCGCGTCACTTTACCTGCTATCAGTCCGTGGCTTGCCTCATGCTCTGCAACATCAATCAAACAAGCCTGCCAGGCTTGTTTTTGCTCAACAAGACTCGCCACAACGCTGTGCGTCTGGACAATAAGTTCACAGCGTTCTTTTGCCACTTCATCACGGAGACCAAGACAGGCTTTTGGCAGATGGATGGGAATCCTCGAGCACAAGGTTTTGACAACAGCGTCCACCAGATCTTGCCCCTCTTGGCCCTGTCGCACTGTTCCGTAGCGCATCACTCTGACCAGAGGAGCCAGCGCCCGCATCATGGTGTCAACGTCTGAACTCGCTGTGGTAAGTTCACGAATACGCTCAATCAGCGGTTCAATAAGACCCTGCAAATCAGCGAGCAAGCTTATATCCAGCAGTTGACTCAGGGTATCAAGGGTCTCGGCCTTTTGTATCTTTTCCTGAGCCAGGGCGGTTGCTGCGGTTTCCACAGTCGTGCCAAAGCGACTTGCCTCTATAACCTTAAGTACATACTCCGGCTTCCACTCGAGCGTCCAGATTTCTCTGAAGCTTCCCGACTTAGCTCGCATCGTCTGGCTTTCTCCCCAGGGAATCTCGAGCAGGCGCAAACGGTGTAAAAACTGACTTCTGCGCAAGTGGAGTTCATTGCGCAAATCAAGCTTTAAACTTGATTGCTTTAGCTCAGGTCTTAGCTTTAGGTCCTGTTGTTGCCGCAGCAAATCTCGTTGCAAAGGCACCATAGGAAAATCCGCCGGAACAAATCCCAGCCGCTCGCCAATTATGAGCTGCTTTTGAATAAGGGCAAGGGGAGCACCGTTGCCCGCACACATAACGGTTTGCGTCGCTTCCATAAGCTCTGGCAAGCCCGGATAGGTCTGCTCACGCAGGGCAGCTAAGGCCTCGGCAAGCCGCACCGTTTCAATGGTATGGGCAGAAGAAATGGCAAAGCCCTGTTCCCGTAAAAAACCAGAAACTTTGGTGAGCCATATGCTGGCAAACTGGGCCGAGCTGATGCGCTCATCGCCTTGCTCCCAGAGATGCTGATACCAGGCGGGTGAGGCCACCCCGGCACCATAACCAGCAGAACTTGCCAGTCGACTGTAGGACCAGGGCACCCAGGCAGCCTCAATAGCCAGCTCGGGCATATCTCTTAGCAAGGAAAAGTCATCAGCCTCGAGATAGCTTTCCTCTATGTCTAAAAGCGCAGGCCCATGAAAAGCTCCGCAAACTATGGCAATATTGCAAAAGCCTTCACTTCTGGCTTGCCTTATGGTCTGACGCATATGGGCTTCTCGCTGGTCTGCCAGACGCAAACTGGCCTTGCGCTTGGCCTCGAGCTGTTTTCTAAGCTGCTCAGCCATTTCAGGTTTGGCCTGCTCCAGCACCGTTTCCAGTTTGGGCTCGAGTTTTATCGGTTTATCTTCTTCGGTCTTGTAGGCAACATCGCTCTCGCGCAGCGCGCTCATAAGCTCGAGTACCCCATCAAAGACATCTTTTGACCCGCGCCGCTCCTCCACCAGGGTGTTCCACCAGCGTTCATAGTGTCTATGCCCTGAGGCCTTGGCAA
This sequence comes from Trueperaceae bacterium, assembly GCA_020431825.1. GTDB lineage: Bacteria > Deinococcota > Deinococci > Deinococcales > Trueperaceae > JAHEBB01. Next base: position 5,297 of record JAGQHN010000106.1, read on the forward strand.
TCAAAACCAGAGGATCTTGGGCAGGCATGGCAGGCATAACCCCAGCCGCCATCATCTGACTTTGAGGCAGGTCAAAAAAACGAACGGGAAGCTTTTTATCCAGGGCAAAGCGAATCGCCTGATATTCCGGCGAGAAAACCGCAAAGGGAAAGTAGGAGGCTTTGCCCGGATTATCCAGTTGATACGACACCAGAGCCACCGGAGGCTCGAGTTCTTCATGCCCCAGATACTTGAGCATGGGGCTAAGGTCAGAGGGACCTTCCACCAGAACCAGATCAGGTTTCATGGCATGGAGTGCCTTAACTAAGGCACGCGCTGACCCCGGCCCATGGTGACGAACACCAAAAATAGTCTCGGTCTTAGTCGCCATTAGTTAATCCCTCCACTTCAAGTACTGCTTTTGCGCGGGCTTTACTTTTCTTTTAGGCATACTTACTGCAAGGCACTGCAAGCCTGATACAAATCTTGCCAGCTTTCCCGCCCCTTAACGACCGTTTCCAGGTACTCTTTCCAGATGGTCCTATCAGTATTGGGGTCCTTGACCACTGCTCCAGTCAGACTTGCCGCAATATCGGTAGCCTGCACGCTGCCATCCCCAAAATGAGCTGCTAGGGCCATGCCGCTATTCATAACTGAGATAGCTTCTGCGGTACTGAGCGTACTGGTCGGACTCTTGAGCTTGGTCTTGCCATCCTGACTCGAGCCTGTACGGAGTTCTCTAAAAATCGTTACGACCCGGCGGATTTCTTCCAGAAGGGGTTTTTCGGCAGCTAACTCGAGTGCTGTCCCCAGCTTTTTAACGCGCTCATGGACAATGAAAACTTCTTGCTCAGCGTCTTGGGGCAAAGGCAGTACTACAGTATTAAAGCGCCGCTTCAAAGCACTGGAAAGTTCATTGACGCCTTTATCGCGGTCATTGGCAGTAGCTATAACATTAAAGCCTTCTACCGCCTGCACCTCCTGATTTAATTCTGGAATGGGCAAGAGTTTTTCAGACAGGATGGTAATGAGCGCATCTTGCACATCGGCAGGAATACGGGTAAGTTCTTCGACTCGAGCCAGCTTGCCGTCTTGCATAGCGTGCATAATCGGACTCGCTACCAAAGCCTCTGAGGTTGGACCCTTGGCAATCAAACTGGCATAATTCCAGCCATAACGAATGGCCTCTTCTGCCGTTCCGGCGGTGCCTTGAACCAGCAATTTGCTGTCACCCGAGATTGCCGCAGCCAGATGTTCTGAAACCCAGGTCTTGCCTGTTCCAGGAATTCCCATAAGCAGCAGGGCTCTATCGGTGGTTAAAGTAGCAATAGCAATTTCAATCAGTCGCCCATTGCCAATATATTTGGGTTCAATTTTAAAGCCGTTATCAAGGGTCCCCCCCAGGATATAAGTAGCAACTGACCAGGGGGAAAGAAGCCAGTTAGCAGGTCGTTTCCTGCTGTCCTGAACTTGCAGTTCATGAAGTTCCTCGAGGTATTGCTGCTCTGCGTGTGCGCGAATGATATTCATAGGATTCCCTTTCCTTAGGCTAAATCAAATGCCTGATACATACGTTTACGAAAACCCAAAAGGCTACTGGCCTCAAAAACAGCCATGCTTAAGGGCTCGAGGGTTTTATAGTCTTTTAACATTGGGGCTATGTCGTCAAAGGCAGTTATAGGCACAAGTTTTGCCATGGACTTAAATGAACTGCGCAGCATAAAAAGATGCCGGGTCTCAGCGCTCAAGCTTTTTACTGTGCTAGGCAAATGCTCGAGCCAGAGCTTAGTTAAGCCGTCAGACCAAGGTTTATGCCAGCGGCTAAAGGCTTTACTAAACGCATGATCTTGTGCTTCGGGTGCAAGGGCAAAGCCTTGGACCAGTTCAAGAAAGGTGGCTTCGTCCAGACCGCCAAGCAATTTTAATGTGCTAACAGAAACCGTATCTATGCGTATAAGTTCTTTGGCCCAGATAGCATTTTTCTGACGCTCGGCTGCCGTTGCCAACCCTTTAAGCATGCCTTCACGCCACTGGCTTCCGGCAACGATATCCAGAAACGCCTTAACCGATAAATCCCAGCGCTCAGGCCAGTAATCAAGCGGTACGGCAGAAACCAGATCAGCCAGATAGGCCTGAGTCAGCTTGGCCTCATCTTTCCAGGCCCTTACCAGAAAGCCGTCTCTTACAAGTTCTGGCCTAATCTCTGGCAACTCAAACTGAAGCTCGGCTCCATCAAACTCGAGGCAAGTTTCTGCCACCTCGGTCATGCGAGCAAGCAGGCGTGACCCGGGCAAACATGAAAGGAGTTCGGAGGCTTTTCGCCGCACCGTCAGGTTGCGGTCATCAAGCGCAAGCTCGAGGAAAGCTTCGTCGGTCATGCTCAGGTTCGTAGCCATCAGGCGAATAATCCAGTTCACTGCGGCGGGTGTTTCTGCTTTCCAGGTTGTCTGCATGAGGGATAAGGCGAGCTTTGGGTCTTGCATTCTTGCCTGATAAAAAATGCCCTGACGCAAGCTACTACTGTTTGAGCGCCAGTCTTCCGCAAATCGTTCCTGACTGAGCTGCTTGCGCTCAGCGTAGCACCAGTCCTTATGCTGTGCAGCTAACCAGTGACCTCGCTCATCTAAAGCCTCGAGCACCTGAGGCCGTAAGGCATAGACCTTGCTGGCCTTATCCAGAAGAGGGGGTAGTAAATAGCCAGGAAGAGCAGTATGTGTTGTTTTAAAAAGGTCAAGCACCTCTGCGAGCAGATCAGCGTGGCGACCATCGATCACCTCTCCCAAAAGCTCAGCAGCCTGCCTTGAAGCCGTTTGAGGTAAAGCCGCAGGTATCTCAGGTGTAAGCCTTTGTTGTTTAGGCATAGTCCCCTGTTGCTTATAAAAATCTGCAACACCTAGCTCGAGCAGTAGTTCACGAATACCCTCTCTGGCTTCATCCCAGCTTAGCCCCTCCTGTTCTATACCAAGAAGCGCTCTTTTTTTTGCCTCCATCTTTAGCTCCCCCCACGCATGATGGTTAAGTCGAGCCAGCCGTAGGCTGTATGTACCGATAATGGGTAAACTTGTCCCTGGCGCAACTCCCCAAAAAGCTGAAAATTCGGCTCGAGCGCAAGCGCCGAGAGATGCCAGCGGGCGGCAGCGCGACTAATCATAGGCAGGCGAAACCCTTGTTTATCAATGAGCAGCCAGTTGTTGTTCTCCTGAATGGCGCATACTTCAGACAGTTCTACAGGGAATACGCTCATCCAGGGATTTTTGGCAGTGCTGGTGGCTACCCTTCCTAAAAAGGCACGAATTGAGCTTTCTGAAGTGGGGGCATTGTAAGTCTGTATCGTATTTTTCACGGCAGCAATTTCCGCGTAGAGCGGTGCACCTGACCTATAGACCTGAAGCTCGCCCTGAAAAGCGTAGCCTACAAGCAGTTGACTGTTGCTGTTTTCAACTTTTAACAGCGGGTTTTCAACACCATAAACTGCACCGTTTGCCAGATCCTTTAACCAGATACGCTCGAGCTTTCGGCTGCTGGTTTGGGTTTTGGAGCGGCCCAGCACCAAAAAGTCCGACGCTATTATTTCAGGGGACAGCCTTGGCGAAACCCCAATCGCACGAAGCAAATCCGCCTGCAATTCAGGCGCTAAGTCCTCAAAGCGCTTAAAACCTTCCAGTAAAATCTGCAGCTTGCCCAGTTTAGTAAGCAACAGTTCGGACCACTCATCTTTTACCGAACCCTGACCCCAGACACGTACATCATCTGCCAGCACTGCCAGTCTGGCATCAACCAGGCGACTGGCCATCTCATGCCAGAAGGCATAAGGGTAAGTTCTGGCACTTTCAAGGCCGTGGTAAAGCAGATCGTGTATCCAGGTCTCGAGCATGTCAAAGCCTTGCATCTGTACCCGGTCGGGTTTAACAAGCGATTTATATTTTTCTTTATACTGCAGCTTTTTTCTGGACTGAGTCCAGGCAGGCGCAGCACTAGACTGAAAAGATCCTGAATCTTCCTGAAACATAAAGGCCAGGGCCAGCCCATGATGACAGGGATATGTTTTGCTCAAACAAGAGCAACGAAAGCTCATCTCTGGCAGCGTTATTTGTACCTGGATGGCTTCCTTGTCTTTTTGGGGATACTCGCCCCAAAGCATCTTGTCTGAGTAACCAAGGTTCTGCCAGCGAAACGGCGTAGCAAGGCCACGACTCGAGCGCGCAAAGTGCTCGTTATCAGCCAGACTCAGTAACTGTAAACTACTATAGGGAAAAAGATTCTGATTTTCTCTCACAAGGCCATTCTCTCAACGGTCTCGGCGGGTTGTTCGTGGTTAAAGTCCAGAATCTGCAACCCATGACAGACTAAAGACTTAGCCAGAGAGTATCACCTCTACAGGCTTTATGACATCATTAAACCTTCATCTACTAACGGAACTCTCACATCATCTTGGGGTCGAGTCTATCCAGATGCGTCTTAAGAAGCATCTTAAGGAAGCTATTTGTCTCACTGAATAACGAATGAATTAGATAAACCCTTATCTTTAAAGCGTAAAAGTTCAGTTGCGAATAATAGTGACATCTTCAGGCTCGAGTAAAAGCCGTGGCAAACAAATATCCTTATGTGAAGCATCACCGGGCATCATTCGGAATGATACCTCCATCCTTTAAAAGTGCTTCCTCACTGCTATAAACCGCTGAGCACCTTTACCGCCCGGTTTCTCACAAGCTACTTTCCATACAGCCCTTTTGGAACAGCAGATGGCATTACGTTAGGAAGCAACTAAATGTTTTTCAAATAATCTTCTCATTAAGGCAAATGCTAGGCTATGGCCCAGTTACTAGGGCCATGTTAAGCTTCGCTGAAGTGAAGCTTTGGGCTGAAACTAGCAGCGCAGACGCCTAGTCTGACCGAAGTATGAAAATGGGAACGAGTTATGCTTATGATTTTACGTATAAGGAGACCTGCCAATGACGCTCGAGCGCTGGTTTAGACGCAAAAAGCCAACCAAGGGCGATGACGACTCGAGCCCCGTGGGGCTGTGGCTCAAATGTGAATCCTGTAATGCGCAGATTTACCGTAAAGATTTGGTCGCCAATTTGTATGTTTGCCCTGAGTGTCAGCATCATTATCAGATGCCCGTTGACGCCAGACTCGAGCTTTTGCTTGATGAGGGCAGTTTTGAACAGTGGTCCGGACATATTCAGGCCACTGACCCCCTGGAGTTTGTCGATCAGGAGGCTTACGCCGACAAACTAAAGGCAGCCCAGGAAAAACATCACCGAAAAGATGCCATTGTGACAGGGTCGGGTTTACTCAACGGTCTGCCTGTTGCTCTGAGTGTTATGGATTTCTTTTTTCTGGGTGGTTCGATGGGGTCTGTAGTAGGGGAAGAGATTGCTCGAGCGGTTGAACGAGCTGCCGACGAAGATAGGGCCTTTATCGCCGTGACTGCTTCTGGTGGTGCCAGAATGCAAGAAGGAGCGCTATCTCTTATGCAAATGGCCAAAACAACTGTGGCCCTCGAGCGTCTGGCAGAAAAGCACCTTCCTTTTATAAGTCTCTTAACTGACCCAACTACGGGCGGAACCACAGCAAGTTTTGCCACCCTGGGCGATATCATTATTGCGGAACCAAAAGCCTTGATTTGCTTTGCGGGCCCAAGAGTCATCCAGCAAACCATCAAACAAGAACTTCCCGAAGGCTTCCAGCGCTCAGAATTCTTGCTTGAAAAAGGCATGTTAGATGATGTCCTCGAGCGCTCCAAATTAAAGGATAAATTTGCGGCCTATATCCGACTTTTGAGTGGTAAGGTTCCACAAGTCACTCTGGAGGCAGAACATGTCGCTACCCTTTGAAAAACCAATCGATGACCTGGAAGCAAAAATCACAGACATGCGCAGCTATGCCGAAGAGCAGGGCATCGACCTCAGCGAAGAGATTGGGCTCTTAGAGCGGCGACTCGAGCAACTGAAAAGAGATACCTTTGCCAATATTACCCGCTGGCAAAGAGTGCAGGTAGCCAGGATTGCGGGCAGACCCACAGGACTTGATTATGTCGCCAATGTCTTTACTGACTTTGAAGAATTACACGGCGACCGCACATTGGGTGACGACCCGGCCCTGGTCACAGGGCTTGCTCGCCTAGGTGAACAAACCGTCATCGTAATGGCTCAGCAAAAAGGTAGAGATACCAAAGAGAACATCCTGCGGAATTTTGGCATGATGCACCCGAGTGGCTACCGAAAAGCCATGCGTATGTTTGATCTGGCTGACAAATTTCGTTTGCCCATAATTGCCATGGTGGATACCCCAGGAGCTTACCCTGGTCTTTCTGCTGAGGAACAGGGACAGGCGTGGGTTATCTCTGAGTGCATTCAGCGAATGAGCCGGCTTAAGGTTCCAGCAATTAGTCTGGTTATTGGTGAAGGTGGCTCTGGTGGCGCCTTAGCTATTGCAGTTGCCAACCGGGTACTTATTCTTGAAAATGCCATTTATTCGGTCATTAGTCCGGAATCGTGTGCAGCTATCAGATGGCGGGACTCGAGCGAAGCACCCCAGGCAGCAGAGGCACTCAAATTAACTGCTTATGATCTGCTTGACTTAAATGTGGTTGACCGCGTGATTGATGAGCCTTTAGGCGGCGCCCATAAAGAAGTTGATGCGACCATGGCCATCGTCAAGTCAGTGCTGCTGCAGGAACTGGGCGACCTACTCAAATTGGACGAGGTAAGCTTGCTTGAGCAGCGCCGCGCAAGGTTCCGCGCACTGGGCCGTTTTGAAGAAGTCTTGGAGGCTGCCTAGCCTTCACTTGCTTGTAATGCCAGGCTATTAAGCAGTTGGAATCGTTCTGTTATACCGGCAGACTGACCAAAGATGGCACTTCCTGCTACTAAATTATTCGCGCCAGCCTGAATTACCCGTTCGATGGTTGTTTCATCAATACCACCGTCCACCTGTATATCAAACTCGAGCCCGGTTTTTTCGCGCCACCGGGCTACTTCTTTAACTCTGTCCAGACAGGTTTCAATAAATTTCTGTCCGCCAAAGCCCGGGTTAACCGTCATTATCAGTACCTTATCCAGATAGGGTAAGGCCTCTTTAACATAACTGAGGGGGGTAACAGGATTAACGGCAAGCCCCGTGTCCACCCCATGCTCTTTTATTTGCTCGAGTACCCGGTGAACGTGGTTCGTAGCCTCTGCATGAATCGTTAGATTATTTGCCCCAGCCTCGACAAAATCGTTGGTGTAACGTTCAGGTTTTTCAATCATCAGATGAACATCTCTGTATAGACCACTTGCCTTGCGACAGGCATCAATCATGAGTGCGCCAAAACTTATATTTGGCACAAAGCAACCATCCATAATATCTATATGCAGCAAGTGGGCTCCAGCAGCTTCAGCCTCAGAAATCTCTTGACCAAGACGGGTAAAATCAGCAGCTAAAATAGAAGGGGCAAGTTTGACATCAGGCTTCACTCCAGGAGTATACCTTACGCCTGAGTGTTATTATGATGAGTTCAAAGCGGAATCAGGTCCTAAGTGATGGTCAGGCACGTCAAAACTTTAATACAATGATCGCAAAGGAGAAAGGTGATCAAGATGTATAAACATATCCTACTAGCGACAGGTGGCGCTGAACACTCACGGATAGCTGAAACAAGAGCGGTAGCCCTTGCCAAACTGTTTTCAGCCCGGCTCAGCCTGATTTCAGTAGCAAGGTTTAGCTTACCTGCAAGCACCGTGGGGGTTGGGCTTGATATGGGCATGCCCGTCTCTTATGAAACCAATCTGGAAGAGCTAAAAAAATCACAGGAAGATACCATGCAACAAGCCGTCTCACGCTGTGAGGCATTAGGCATACATCCTGAAGCCTACCTGGCGGTTGGCAACGCAGGAGAATGCATTGTAGAGAAGGCTCGAGACTTAGGCTGTGACTTAACCATCGTTGGAAGTCGCAAAATGTCGTTACTGGATACGGTTGTTCGTGGCAGTGTCAGTGACTATGTCATGCGACACTCTGAAATGGATGTTTTGATTGTCCACTAATCAAAGTTGAAGCTGTTTTAGCACGGTTCAGCAAAACCTGACCTCTGAACTTGTGTAAAAAACTCGTTGACCGAAGTCTTTTAACCTGATAGACTCCTCTTTGCTTACTGGAGAGGTGTCCGAGTGGTTTAAGGAGCACGCCTGGAAAGCGTGTATGTGGCCAACGCTGCATCAAGGGTTCGAATCCCTTTCTCTCCGCCAGAGACTGGAAAACTCGCATTCATCACTTTCTGAATGCGAGTTTCGTTTTGGAAATTTACCCACACCGTTTGGCTTTATCTCGCCTCGAGTGCCAGATTGACCAGTTTAACTATCAACTCGCCGTAGCTTACGCCAGCAGCTTCCCAGAGTTTCGGGTACATGCTGGTCGTGGTAAAACCCGGCATGGTGTTTATCTCATTCAGGTAAAGTTTGCCGGAAGGCTCATCAAAGAAAAAATCTACTCGAGCCAGTCCAGCGCCGTCGATAGCAGCAAAGGCTTTTAACGCAAGCTCCTGACACTCTTTGGCAATAGAAGCGTCTATGCTGGCAGGAATAACAAGGTCTGCCCTACCCTCAGTGTATTTGGTCTCATAGTCATAAAAGTCGCTGGCAAAAGAAATTTCTCCGACAGGGCTCAGCTCAGGGAAATCATTTCCCAGAACTCCAACTTCTAACTCTCTGGGGTGCTCAAGTCCCTGTTCAACAATAATGCGCCGATCAAGTTGCGCCGCAAGGTTAAGTGCCTCAACCAGTTCTTTTTCATTACGGGCTTTACTAATGCCAACCGATGAACCAAGATTGGCAGGTTTTACAAACAAGGGGAATGTCAGCACCTCTAAACTGGCCAACACTTTTTCTGGAGAGCTTAGCCACTCAGACCTTAGCACCCGCTTATAGGGAATCTGGGGCAAATCATGGGCAGCAAAGACCGACTTCATCATAAGTTTGTCCATCCCTACCGCGCTTCCCAGGATATCTGAACCAACAAACTTTAAGCCCATGAGTTTTAGCATTCCCTGAATGCTTCCATCTTCGCCATTTGGTCCATGAAGCAAAGGAAAAACGACGTCGTAGGCGTCGTTGCTGAGTGTCTGAAGCGTACCACTGGAGGACAAATTCTCCGTTGAGCCTTGCCCAAGCGCTTTTTGAGAATCCTCGAGTGAAAGTAACTTGCCCGACTTACTGATGACCACAGGGCTAACCGAAAACTGCTCACCGGCTGCTTTTAGTACGGACCTTGCCGAGGCGATTGAAACCTCATGTTCACCTGATTGACCACCACAAAGCAGCAAGACGCGCGCCTTTGTCATAAGTACTCCCTTATGTGTAAGTTACACATAAGGCACAACATACTACATAAAGTAGAAACATTCAAGCAGAAAAGTGAGCTTTTATGTTGGCAAGTTCTTGCTCGAGCTGCCGTTTAACCTGACCCAAAACAGGAGCAGCCAGCATACGCTGTGGCCCCTTAAGTTCTGTAGTTCCGGTTACCTGAAGCTGGGTTCCTTCAGGCGTTGACTGGTAGCTTTCATGCAAAACAATAGGCAGTGGCCCAAGCTGAATGCGAAAACTACGTTTTTTATTAGGCACATAATCAGTAATTTCTAACTTGGAAGTAAGCTCACGGCCTAAAACCCTGACCTTTTCTTCAATCTTGCTGCCCACCCCCATATCACCAGGTGAAACCTGCTTTGCTTCAATAAGACCAATACGCCATTTGGTGGCATTTTGTGGATCCGTTACAAAGCGGTAAACCTCGTCAACAGGAGCAGCTATATTAATGCTGTGTTCTAACTCGAGCATATCCTTAGTTTAACCCGCAGTTTTATGAAAAGCTTCCGTCTTTTGAAGGGGTAAACTATTCTTTAACTTGCCGCTTGAACCTCTACAGCTCGGCTTTCCTTCTCGATTTGACCATCTTTAAGCTGGATAATTCTGTCGGCATAGGTCGCAGCATTAACATCGTGCGTGACCATAACAACTGTCCAACCCTGCTCTAAGACACCCTGCCTGAGTAGTTCTAAGACCTCTTCGCCCGTTTTGCTATCCAGATTACCAGTAGGCTCATCGGCGAGAATCAGCACCGGATCATTTATTAATGCGCGACCAATCGCAACCCGCTGACGCTGTCCGCCTGAGAGTTCATTGGGTTTATGATTGAGCCTATCTGAAATATTAAGGAGAGCTGCAAGCTCCTGGCAACGCTTCTCGGCTTCGGCACGCTTACCAGCAACCTCGGCAGGCAGCATCATGTTTTCCTTAGCAGTTAAAGTAGGAATAAGCTCAAAGGTCTGAAAAATAAAACCAAGTTTGTCACGGCGCATATGGGTAAGGGCATCATCACTTAGTGAAGCTGTGCTTTTTCCTTCTAGGCTAATACTGCCTTCATCAGGAACGTCAAGGAGCCCAAGCAGGTGGAGCAAGGTCGATTTACCACTGCCACTTGGCCCCATAACCGCAACAAACTCTCCCTGCCTTATTTCCAGACTGACACCGTTTAAGGCATGGATAATTTCGCTACCCAGATGGTACCGCTTAACTAACTGACTTGCCCGAACTAGGCTCTCGCTCATCTAGCACTTCCTAATGCAATCACTGGCGATAATTTGGCGGCGCGGTTTGCGGGAAAAAGAGATGCAAATAGACCGAGAATGGGCGAAGCCACTATCGCGATAAGAATTAGTCGTAGGGGAATAAAGGTTTCAATAATAAATCCAGTAAGGGCAGTTGCGCCCGCAATTATAATATTGGAGAGCAGCAGTCCAAAGGCTAAACCCAGCAGGGTCCCCAACGTTGTCACAATAATACCTTCTGAAAAAATGACTTTCCTAATTTCGCCTCGAGTCAGGCCCAGGGTCCTGAGTACGGCAATATCATGTTGACGGTTGGTCAGATTCATACCCAGGGTATTCGCCACGCCAAGTGCTGCGATAAAAATCGCCAGGGCAAGCAGGGCGTTGGTACTGGCAAATGAGCGCTGCGTCAGATCAAGGATGCGCTGCCGGTAGTTTTGATTTAAGGTTATGTCCATATACAAATCAGGAAAGGTCGCCAGCAGTTTATCTTTTACAGCCTGGGGGCTCGAGCCTTCTTTGGCCATAGCCACAAAAAGATCCGGCGTCCCTCCGCCAAAAAGCTCAGCATCTTTTAAACTGGCTACAAAGGTCTCACCGCCCCCGGTAAAATCAACCACAATACCTGACACTTGAAAATCGCGAAAGCCATCATTGGTCCTAAGGCTAACGGTATCTCCAGTGTTGACCCCAAAACGATCATGAATAGTATTGGCAGCCAGCACTTTTCCGCCCGCCACCAGAGCTTCGTAGCCAAGTTCGTTTGAGCCTTGTCCATCAATATATTGAAAGCGACCAAACCCGTCCACCGGGTTAAAACGCTCCGGGTCTACCAGAATGATAACCACGCTTCGACCCTGAGACTGACCATCTGGTTGAAATCGAACGATCCTTAAGCCAACTCCACTGACCTGATCCAGTTCAGGGATAGCCTCCTTGGCCGTCGCCTCAAAATCTTGCGGGAAACTCACCGGGGAAGTAATAAACATATCTCCGATAATGGTCGTATCTACCCAATCAGCCACCGATTTATTTATACCAGCAACCATCGACCCAACTCCCAGCGTTAGGGCCACACCTATAACCACCGTACCTATAGCAACGCCATTTCTGATGCTGTTACGAAGAGCAAAATCTGCACCAAGCCGTCCTGAAATGCCAAACACCGATTGCAGCAGCGGACTAAACCACCTGCTCACTGGCTTTAGGATTAACGGGCTAAGTAGAAGGACACCTAAAAATAAGCCAGCAATACTAAAAAAGGCACCCAGGAGCGACCATAGTCCCGGCCAGGGGATAAGGGCTGCCGCTGCCCCGAAAATTGCCGCCAAAATTCCCCACAGGGGTTTTCGTATTTGCCCCGCTTCAATCGCTTGTCTCGAGGCCACAATAGGAGGCGTGTGCGACGCATGGGTTGCGGGTAGGTAACCTGCAATCAGTGCCACCACAACACCGATGAGGCTGGCAAGCACAATGGCGTAGCCCGGCAGGATAAGTCGTCTGAATTCAAAACCAATCACCACCGCATTAAAGCGAACAATGCCGTATGCCAAACCGATGCCAAGAGCTATGCCTAAAATGACACCCGCGAAACTTAGCAGGAGGGCCTCAGATAGGGCGAGTTGTTTGACTTGAGCCTTGGTCAGGCAAATTGTCCTGAGTAAGGCATATTCGCGCGTGCGCTCGACAATCGCAGCCGCAAAGGTGTTATAGGCCATAAAGCCACCAAGAGCAAGTAAGGTTGCCGCCAGAAACCGCAGACCTGCCTCGAGCGTATCAATAACACCATAAACCAGATTGCCACTACCCGCCGGGTAGGTCACCGCAAAGCCTTCGCCAACTTTCTCAGCAAGCTTTGCCTGCACCGTATCCAGATCAGCATTTTCGGTCAGCATGACCTCGAGTAACGATGCCCGCCCCTCGAGTCGAATGGCTGCTTGCAAATCCTGTAAGTGTAGGAGTGCAACCCTGCCCCCATTGGTGCTGGCATAGCCAATACTGTCATCCATTAAGCCAACAATTTCAAAACGCAGAGTGCCAAAGCGACTGGCAAACTCAATAAAGTTACCAAGTTTATAGTCACGGAGCTCGGCAAACGCACTGGCAATTGCAATGGTATTTGAGCCAGCTACCGGCAAGCTTCCAGAAATAAGTTCCACGGGCAGATCGGTTGGGTCCTCGGTCATACGACCTGAAAGCTGGAAACCTGTATCTACTCCAGGCACTACCGAGTCTTTGACGCCCTGCATATCTCGCAGGGGTTCAGCCCGGAAATTTAATACCGGATAGACTTTTGCCACACCAGGTTCGGCCTCAACCAGCGGCAAAACATCATCAATTGTGAAAACTGCCCGACCCTGTGCACCAGGCGTAACCAGAAGATCCGCCTGACCTGCAGCGGCCTCGAGCGTCTCGGCCATATTTCCGCGAACATTTTCACCCACCGATAAAGTTGCCAGTACGGCAGCAATCCCCAGAGAGATACCTAAAACCGTAGCCAAGCTCCGCCAACGATGTCTAAGGAGATTCTTTAGCGCCAAGCGCCATAAAATACTCATCGCAGGCAGTCTAGCCTGATTTTGAGGCTTTAGGATAGTAGGTTCATAACAAATAAAACCTTTTGCAAGGCTGAAACGACCCTTTTTTGGTCATTTGGAGCCGATACCGTTGCCAAATTAAGCAGCCAGCCTTCCAAAACGAGAAACTCTAGTTTCAGCCCTGGGTCTTAAGGCAAACC
>JAGQHN010000107.1:0-8963 GCA_020431825.1 Trueperaceae bacterium
ATATTGAGCGTGACCTAACCCCTGACTGGTTTCAGCGTGAAACGATGGTGGGTTATGTCTTTTATGTGGAACGTTTTGCCGATTCGATCAGGGGCATTTTAGATAAACTTGATTACTTAGAAGATTTGGGTGTGACTTACTTGCACCTGATGAAAGTTATCAAACCCCGTAAAGGCGAAAATGATGGGGGCTATGCGGTTTTAGATTATTGCGCGGTTGATGAGGAGCTGGGCAGCGAAGCCGATCTTGAATCGTTATGCGCGAAACTTCGTGAGCGTGGTATCAGTGTCTGTATTGACCTCGTTCTAAATCACTGCGCTAAAGATCATGACTGGGCCAAGCGCGCGCTGGCAGGTGAAAAAGATTATCAGAATTATTTTTATATGTTTCCTGATCGCACCATGCCCGATGAGTATGAAAAAACCTTGCCTGAAATCTTTCCGGATTTTGCGCCGGGCAATTTTAGCTATTACCCGGAAATTGAGAACTGGGTTTGGACCACTTTCTACGAGTTTCAGTGGGACCTTAACTGGACCAATCCAGAGGTCTTTTTAGAAATTGTTGAGATCATGATGTACTGGGCAAACAAGGGGGTAGAGGTGTTTCGCCTCGACGCTGTTGCCTTTATGTGGAAACGCCTTGGGACAAATTCGCAAAATCAGATGGAAGTGTTTGATTTGCTGCAGGCGCTGCGCAGCTGTTCACGCATTGCGACGGCTGCGGTTGCCCACAAGGCTGAGGCTATTGTTTCACCAGATGACCTTATAAAGTATTTTGGGGTCGGTAAGCACCATGGCAAAGTCTCTAATATTGCCTATCACAATAGTCTGATGGTGCAGTACTGGTCGGCGCTGGCCAGTCGTGATACGCGGCTTATGACCCACACGCTACGTGAATTTCCACGTACACCCAGTTCGATTGCCTGGGGTACCTATATACGCTGTCACGATGACATAGGCTGGGCGGTTACCGATGAAGATGCTGCGGCAGTAGGTCTGGACGGCTTTTTACACCGTAAGTTTTTAAGTGATTATTATTCGGGCGAGTTTGAAGGCTCGCATGCCAAAGGGGCGGTATTTCAGTACAACCCGGTAACTCAGGATAGGCGCATTTCGGGTAGTTTCGCCAGTCTGGCCGGGCTTGAAAAGGGCCTCGAGCTTGACGACCCACAGCTTATTGGGCAAAGCATTGAGCGAATGCTGCTGGGCTATGCGCTGATCTGTGGGTATGGTGGTATTCCGCTGCTCTATATGGGTGATGAACTGGGGCTGTCAAATGACTCGAGCTATCTTGCCGATGAAACGCTGGCGAGGGACAATCGCTGGATGCACCGACCCCACATGGACTGGCTCAAAGCTGAGAAACGTCATGAACCCGGAACTGTCGAAGCCAGATTATTTGAAGAAATACTTAAGATTATCAGAGCCAGAAAACGCACCCCTCATCTCAATGTCAGCTACGAATCTCTGGTTTTAGATATAGGGCACCCGCATCTTTTTGTTTATCGCCGTTTGCACCCCCTCGGAACCTTTTTAGGCATTTACAATTTTAGCGAGCATTCACAGCAGCTAAATGCCGATCTCTGTTACAGCCACCACATGTTTGAACCCTTTGACCAGTTAACAGAGCGCTTTATTACCATTATCGAGGGTCAGATTTACCTAAAGCCTTATGACCGGTTATGGCTTATTTAGTAGCTTTGCTGCCTGACTGAGTGCCTCTGCCAAACCCTCGAGCCTGCTACCTGCACCCTGAGCGCGGTCCGCTTTGCCGCCGCCGCGACCTCCTATAAGGGGCAAAACGTTCTTGAGTAAATCATTCATAGGGTGGCTTGCCGTTTCACTGCGAGTAAATAGCAGGCTTGCTTTTTCTGGTGATTTCAAACCTAGCAGCGCATAATCAAGCACCTGGGTAAGGGCCTGGGCCAGGGGAGCAAGTAAGGCTTCGCTATTTGCATCCAGACTATGAACAATGACATTTGTGTTATTGGCTTTTGCCTGAGCAATTAGCTCTCTGGCAAGATACTGGGCATTGTCATGTTGCGCTTCTTTTAGTTTAAATCTGGTATCGAGCAAGTCCTGACTGAGGGCGTCCACTCGAGCCGGCAATTCAGCTACCTGAGCGCTGAATTTTTGCCCTAACTGCGTGCAAACCTCATGCTTTTCGCGGTAATCTGCCAGGGCCTCGAGCCCTGCCTTGAAATAAACCCGGCTGAGACCGCCACGAATGCGCTCGAGTCGCAAAATCTTAATAGGCGCGACCTCTGCCGTGCTCCTTACATGCGTTCCCCCACAGGCTGAAAGTTCAAAATCGCCCATTTCCACCAGCCTGATACGTCCAGAGACTTTGGGCGGACGGCGCAGAGGATACTTTGCTATGTCCTGTTCGTCCACTTCAAAAGCTCTAATCGCTAAGTTCTGATAGGCAATAGTATTCACCAGCTCTTCGGCTTTCAGGAGATCATGGGCTTCAGGGTTGGCAGCAAAATCAACGGTGCAGGTTTCTGAGCTTAGACTTACGGCTTTGGTTTCAAAATCTGCATTTATTTTTAATAGCGCTTGCGAGAGCAGGTGCTGGGCGCTGTGGCGCTGCATATGGCGAAACCGCCTTGACCAGTCAATCACTCCTGCAACACTGTCGCCAACTTGCAAGCTATCTTGCTCGAGCTGATGCCAGACAAGATCGCCTTCTTTTTCAACATTAGAAACAGGAAGGTCATTAAGGCTTCCTATGTCAAAAAGCTGCCCTCCTGAACTTGGGTAAAAGGCCGACTCAGCAAGAGCGACCCAGGCTTTTCCTTGCCGTAGTTCTTTAGCGATGACCTGACTTTGGAAGCTTTGTCGATAACTGTTTTCTTGCTCGAGCCGCTTGGTTTTCACAAGCCTCAGTTTAACAGGCAAAGGCGCTTGCTTAAGGTTTAGTCGCCTGCCAGGCTAAAAAGGGCATCTTGTTCAAAGGCTTCTAAATTATGATTATCAATAAAAACGGTTTCCATATAAACCGCGGGAGGCACCGATTTGCCGCTTAAAATCTTGAGGGCCAGGTCGATGATTCTTTCGCCGTAGCGCTCCGGGTTAAATGAGCTCGAGCCAATAATGCGCACATTGCCCCCTCGGATTTCATCACGAATGCGTCGGTCAGCACCCTGACCAATGATGGCTGCTTCTTGTTCGGGTGCATATTCTTGCAGGGCTCGACTGGCGCCAAGTGCCGCATCATCATTGAAACTAATAAAGGCAAGCTTGGCTGTTTTACTAAGCTTTTTTAAAGCGTTAACAGTTTGCTCGTAACTTTTTTCGGTGGTGTTGCCGCTATCTAACGTTAGCCTCTTTTCACTACTAATTTCGCCTATAACCTCTTGCAGACCATGTAACTGTCCTTGAATACGTGCGGCCGGTAGGGGGCCTGCCCGTTTTTCTTCTAAGATAATCAGACTATCAAGCTGACCCTGCCAGTGGTTTTTGATCCAGAGCCCGAGAGCACGACCTGCCATATATCCAGATTGGTAATTGTCTACTCCAAAAAAGGTTGCCCCCACCATAGGGATATCTACGGCAATGACCGGTATCCTTCTGTCTCCAAAGCGGTTCATGAGCAAATTGCCAATGGTTTCATCAATCTGATACTCAATGACCAGATCAAGCCCCTGTTCAATAAATTCATCAGCGATCTGAACGGCCTTTGCACTGCTTAAGTCATTATCGGCAATAATCAGGTCAACATGACTATAGGCTTTGACTGCGCGCTCTAACCCCCGCCTTACATCTACGGCGAAAGGTACTTTTTCACTTAAATTGGCAAACCCAATCTTGTAGTGCTTTTTTGCCTTGCTTTTGGGATTTAAAGACTGAACGGTGTGCTCGCCGCAAATGGTTAAACTGACATTGGCCTGTTGCAACTCACGAATGACGTCTGAGCTAATGCCGTCATCACTCACAATATGATCAATTTGACTCAGTTTTGCAAAGGGCTTCAGACCCAGGCGGTCAAATTTGCTCGAGTCTAAGAGGGCAACCACGTTTTTGGCAGAACTTACCACCTGTTCTTTATAGGCGGCTTCATCCAGGTCAGCTTCCATAAGCCCGGACTCGAGCGAAAAGCCCACACAGGATACAAAAGCGGTACCAATATGCAGGGTTTTAAGGACATCCTGACTAATGCCGCCAATAACTGACGTACCATCTGGTTTTAAGATACCGCCCACCAAAATCACGGTTTTGCTGGGGTCACGGGCCAGAATCTGGGCGGTTTCAAGCTGATTGGTCAGTATGGTTAGCTGACGCCGTTCCTGCAAAAAGGGGGCCATATGCAAAACGGTGCTGCTGGCATCAAGCAAAATGACATCGCCATCACTAATCAGTTCGGCAGCCCACTGGGCAATGCGTTTTTTCTCCTGAAGATTGATCTGGGCGCGGTTATTGCTAAGCGGATAAACGCTTGGCCCATTTTTTGGAATTGCACCGCCCCGCACGCGTTTAAGTACATTTTGCTCTTCCAGAGTGCTCAGGTCGTTACGAATCGTGCCCTCAGAGACTTCAAACAACTGCGTGAGCTCACTGACTTTCAGGCTCGAGCGTTCGCTGAGTAGTTTAATGATGGCTTGCTGACGGTCGTAGGTTGTCATGACGCTCCACAGTATAGTGATATTGAATCTAGCATCTTTGTTGAAAATTGACAATTCTTTGTGGAACTATTATACTTCCAACAAGTTTCAACAAGTTTCAACAAGTTTCGGTAATACTAGAAGCATTTTGCTTAAGGTCTTTACTCAAAACTTTAAGAAACCTAGTGCCATAGCGTCGCTAGATATGACGCTTTGCCTTTTGAAAGTTGCAAAGAGCTATAAAGGAGGTTGTGTTTAAGCAGGTATTTAAGGCCCTCAAATAGGTTATTCATACTTTAAAGGAGATTGAAATGAAACTACGTACGGTTTTACTAAGCTTATTGCTGGCCTTTGCTGCCAGTCTGAGTTTCGCCCAGGAATGTTCAACAGCTAAAGATAATTACAAAATTGGGTTTGCCAACCTGACCGAAGACATTGTTTTTACCCAGCTGGTGCGCGAAAGCATTGTCAGTGCTGCTGAAGGTCTGGGCAATGTCGAGATTGTGCTTGCCGATAACAAGCTGGACGGCGCTACCGCCCTGTCAAACACCGAAAACTTTATTACGCAGGGTGTTGATGGCATCATCCATTTTCAGACTGATGAGGCGTTTGGCAATGTGATTATGGCCAGAGCAAGAAACGCTGGCATTCCGGTCATGGCGATTGATATTCCGATGCCTGGCGCGGTTTTCTTTGGTGCAGATAATTATAATGCTGGCCGCTTGGCCGGTGAAGCTTTAGGGAACTGGGTAAACACGAACTGGGACGGCGCAGCTGACGCAATGCTGGTGCTCGAGCTTCCTCAGTCCGGCCCGATTCCGGCTGCCCGTATGCAGGGCATGTTAGATGGTTTCCAGGACACGGTCACGACCAAGCTAAGCGATGAGCAAATTTACCGTTTGGACAGCAAAAATACTCAGGAAGAATCGTTCCGCGTGGTTGGCGACACCCTGCCTTCTATTCCTGACGCGACCAAAATTGTTGCCATCACCATTAACGATGGTACGGCGCTTGGCACCATTGCAGCTGCCGAAGCTGCCGGCCGTAAAGACCAGATTATGGTGGTTGGTCAGGGTGCTGACCCCAGTGGTCAGGAAGAAATGGTCAAAGAGGACAGCCGTTATCTGGGTGCAACCGGTTACTTCCCAGAAAACTATGGTGATAAGTTGCTGCCTGCCATGATTGATATTCTCGAGTGCCGTCCGGTGGCACCTGCCATTTATCAGGATCATGTTTTTATCACCAAGGAAAATCTCTGCGAGTTCTACGCTGACGAGCAAGCAGCTTTCTGTAAACCCTAAAACCGTTTCGGGGCGCGAACTTTGCGCCCCGAGCTTATTTTATTTTACAGGACTTTATTTTGACTGCGACTGCACCCCAAAAGAAAAGAAGCTGGCTTAAAGGTGACAGTATCACCACGCTCAGCTTGCTTCTGAGTTTTTTTGTACTTTGCATATTTTTTGCCACGCAAACAGAATTTTTTTTAACCTCTGCCAATGCTGCTAATCTGGCGCGTACGCTGGCCGTTGTTGGAATTTGCTCGATTGGCATGACGCTGGTACTGATTTCAGGTGGCGTCGATATTTCGGTGGGTTCGGTTGCTGCCCTGTCAGGAGTGCTGGCAAGCTTATTCTGGCTCGAGTTCAGCCTTCCTCTGGGGCTAAGTACCTTTCTTGCACTGCTTTGCTGCACGCTGGTTGGTTTGCTTAATGGCCTGATTATTACCGTCATAAAAATCAACCCGCTGATTACCACGCTGGCAACCTTTTCGATTGTTCGGGGTTTAGCGTTTGTGATTAGCGAAGGGCAGACCAATCAGTTAAACAATGCCGCCTTTACCTATATAGGTCGGGGTAGCCTTGTGGGCTTGCCTTTTTCCCTTATATTAATGCTTGTTCTCTATCTTGGGTTTGCCTTTGTGCTGCGCTCGAGCGCCTTTGGTCGCAACCTTTACGCCATTGGCGGCAGCCCTGAAAAAGCCCGTCTTGCAGGTATCAATGTTAGTCGCCATTTGCTGATTACCTATACCCTCTGCGCTTTTCTGGCGGGTCTCTCAGGCATCATTATTGCCGCGCAGCTTGCCTCGAGTGCGCCAAGAGCTGCCACAGGGCTCGAGTTTACCGTGATTACCGCAGTGGTTTTAGGAGGTACCAGTCTGGCAGGCGGCAAGGGCAGTCTGCTAGGGACGCTGGTTGGCGTGATTATCTTGCGGGTACTTGACAACGGTCTGGTTCTTATGGAAGTTTCGTCGTTTTATCAGGATGTAGCCAGAGGACTGGTTTTGCTGCTGGCCGTGAGTTTCGACCAGATTCGTCTGGGTCTTAGCCGCTTGCGTCGGGGTAGCACATGAATGCACTCTTACTTGAAATGCGCGGTATTCATAAGGCGTTTTATGGGGTAAAGGTCTTGGAAGATGTGCCTCTGACATTGTACCGGGGTGAGGTTTTGGCCTTGCTCGGCGAAAATGGCGCTGGCAAATCTACGCTCATTAAAATCTTGAATGGGGACTATCAGCTAGACAGTGGTCAAATCTTTTTAGAGGGTCAGGCGGTTTATTTTAAAGAGCCTCGTGACGCTGAAGCAAGTGGTATCAAAATGATTTATCAGGAACTGCACTACGCTCCTGATTTGTCAGTTGCCGAAAATCTCTTTATTGGTAATTTGCCCAGAATATCGGGGCCTTTGGGGCGCTTTTTTATCGATTGGAAAAAGATGCGTCAGGAGGCCAAACATGCGCTGGCTCTCTTAAACGTTGAAATAGACCCCGATACACCCATGCGCGACCTAACCGTTGTCGAGCGGCAAATTGTTGAAATCATTAAGGCGATATATGCCGATGCCAAACTGCTGGTTATGGATGAGCCAACTGCAGCGCTCACCCCTCCTGAAGTGGAGATGCTTTTTGATACGGTGCGGCGTTTGCGGGAAAAAGGCGTGGCAATCATTTATATATCGCATCGGCTGGATGAAATTTTTCAGATTGCTCAGCGTGTTACGGTCTTGCGAGATGGTCGGCATGTGGCAAGCAAGCCTATGTCTGAGGTTAGCCCGGCAAGCCTGGTGGAAATGATGGTGGGCCGTGAAATTGAGGCGCGGCAGGTTGAACTGGCTGAGCAAACAGCAGGTGCCAAGGTTGCGCTCGAGGTTCGGCAGCTGGGCAAGACAGGGGTTTTTGAAGACATCAGTTTTAAGGTGCATGAAGGGGAAATTGTTAGTATCTTTGGGCTTTTGGGTTCCGGGCAGATCAGTCTGACCCGCAGCATTTTTGGTGCGGAGCGCTCTGACCGCGGCAGTATTTTTGTGAACGGTCAGGAGCAGCGCATTCGTAAACCGCAAGATGGCAAACGGGCTGGTATTGGCTTTGTACCGATTGACCGCAAGGTGAGAGGTCTGGTACTGGGGATGAGCGTGCGTAAAAACCTGACCCTTTCTAACTGGCAAAACCTGTCGAGGCTGAGTTTTTTCCTGCCTCAGCTCGAGCGTCAGCACAGTCAGACCTGGATTGAAGCGCTGGGTATTCGCATGGCGGGGGGCATGGACGTGCCTGTCAGATTTCTGAGTGGGGGCAATCAGCAAAAGGTGGTTTTGGCAAGGTGGCTCGAGGCTAATGTAAAGGTGCTAATTCTTAACGAACCAACCTGGGGGGTTGATGTTGGGGCACGCTCAGATATTTATGATCAGCTGGAAATGCTGGCAAAAAAAGGGCTGGCGATTCTGGTAGTTTCTTCAGACATTCAGGAAGTTCTGTCGATTAGCCACCGCGTTCTTACGCTTTATAAAGGGCGTCTAACAGCAGAGTTTGACCATAGCGAAGCCTCGCAAGACAAGGTGCTTAATGCGGCTGCAGGAGGTGCCCTGTGAGCTTTAAGCGTTTGCATCAGCGCATTGCCGCGAAAACTGCCTCATACAGTGAGGCGCCCGTTATCGTGGTGGCTTTTGGTGACAGTGTAACGCAGGGCTATACCCGGGCAGCTACGATTGACGCAGCGACCGTTTATCATCAGCAGCTTAAGGAAAAGCTCGAGCGTCACTACCCTCTTTGCACCTTTAGTGTCATCAATGCAGGCGCAGCCGGGCAAACGGCGACAGATAGCTTAAGCAGGCTCGAGCGCGATGTGATTCGCTATCAGCCAGATCTGGTCATGATTGGCTTTGGCCTCAATGACGCGGTTGTTTCTGAGACAGGGCTCGAGCTTCAGACTGGCCTTGAGAGCATCATCAGGCGATTACAAAGCGAGACCGAAGCCGACCTTATCTTGCTCAGCCCAAACTTTATGGTGACGGCAGATAACCCAAACATTGACCCTTCAGAACGGCATTATCTGGCAGACTTTCTGGAGGTTTACCGCAAAGGAAATCT
>JAGQHN010000107.1:9063-15534 GCA_020431825.1 Trueperaceae bacterium
GCAAAGACGGCGCAAGTGATTCGTGTTTGTGCGAGAGAGATTGGTTTACCCCTTGCCGATGTTTATGCGAGCTGGCAAGCGCTTGCTGAGGAGGGTCAAGATACCAATTATTTACTTGCCAATGGCCTGAATCACCCAACAGCTGAAGGTCATAGGCTTACGGCTGAGCTCATTTTTGAACTGATAACAAAGGATGAGGTATGAGAAAGATTTTGCGCTCGAGCGCTCTTCAAGAAGTGCTGGCCCTTATTATTATGCTGGCACTCATTGTTGTGATTATGGCCTCAGCCTCAAACCTCTTTTTAACCCCACGTAACCTCACTAATTTGCTGATTGACAGCACCACAGTAGGTATCATTGCGGTGTTTAGCACCATGCTCATGATTAGTGGCGGGCTTGATTTATCGGTAGCCTCAACGGCTGCGCTGTGTGGCGTTGTGATTGGGGCGCTGCAGGTTTCTCTGGGCCTCTGGCCTGCCGTTTTAATAGCGCTTGCCACAGGCGCTCTGGTTGGTCTCATTAATGGGCTACTGGTGACCTTCGTCGGTATTAACCCTCTTATTACCACGCTGGGCATGCTTTCTATTGCCAGGGGCCTGGCCTTTGTTTTTTCCAATGGTCTAACCATTCCCGTGTTTGATTTAAGCGGTGAGCATATGGCAGCTTATAACGCTTTTGCCCGACTTTCCGAAGGTCGCTGGTTGGGGTTGCCTTATCCGGTGTGGCTTATGCTTTTGCTTTTTGCGCTGGGTTTGTTGATCTTAAATCTGAGTAGCTACGGCCGGGCTATGTATGCCATAGGAGGAAACGAAGAAGCGTCACAACTGGCTGCTCTGGCAGTAAAACGCTACCGAGTGAGCGCTTATGTACTATCAGGTTTAAGCGCTGCGCTGGCAGCTGTCTTTTTAACCTCGAGGCTTTACGCTGCTGACCCAAGGGCGGCACCGGGTGTTGAACTGACCGTTATTACCGCTGTGGTTTTAGGAGGAACCAGTCTGGCCGGTGGGCAGGGTAATTTGCTGGGCACCTTTTTAGGCGTGCTTATTTTAAGCAGTTTGCTTAATGGCATGAAATTACAAAGTACCTCAACCGAACTGCAAAACATTGTGCAGGGCCTGGTTTTGCTATTGGCGGTAGCCATAGATCAGGTTCGAAACGGCAATTTGCAATTGGGCTTTCTGAGGCGTTTCCAGAAATCCAAACAAACCTAGGCATATTAGATGCTTGTAGTCAGGTTTGTAGTGTCTGTGTAAGGAGTTTAGTATGAATCAAACAAAAGCCAAAGTCGGGATTTTTGGGATTGGGCTGGCAGCCTACTGGCCGCAATTTGAGGGTTTAAAACCGCGTCTTGAAGCCTACCAGAAAAAAGTGGAGATGCGCCTGGCAGAGTTTGGTGCCGAAGTGGTTTCGGCTGGACTGGTCGATGACGCGCCGGGTGCAAAAACGGCTGGTGATTTGTTTGCCAGAGAAAATGTTGATTTTATCGTTTGCTATGTTGGTACCTACGCTACCTCCTCGCAGGTACTGCCCGCAGTGCAGCGTCGGAATGCGCCCGTTCTAATCTTGAACTTGCAACCCGTTCCGGCGCTGGACTATATAGCAACGGACACCGCCGAGTGGCTTGCCAACTGCTGTGCTTGCTGCGTGCCTGAAATTGCGAATGCCTTTGCTCGAAGCCAAATTCAGTTTAATGTGGTCACCGGGCTGCTGTCAGAAACGGAGGGCTACGCTCAGAAATATTATGAGCGTGCCTGGGCTGAAATCGAAGACTGGGTCAAAGCTGCCAGTGTCATGCGTTCACTTGCCTATAGCCGCATTGGCTTTTTAGGCCACACGTACCCTGGCATGCTAGATATGTACACTGACCCGACCGTAGTTCATGCTCAGCTTCATAGCCACGTTGAGCTTTTAGAAATGGATGATCTTGAGGCTAGGGCCAAGGCGGTAAGCGAGACTGAAATCAGTGAAAAAATTGCCGAAATTAAAACCACTTTTGACATTGCTGAACCTGGTCTGGATAAGATTTCTCAACCCGTAACGCCCGAAGCGCTCGAGTGGACAGCGCGGGTGGCAGTTGCCCTGGATAAGCTGGTCAGTGATTTCGATTTGCACGGTTTGACCTATTACTACCGTGGCTTAAACGGTAATAGCTTTGAAGAACTTGGTGCCAGCGTCATTGTGGGTAATTCCTTGCTAACCGCAAGGGGCATCCCTGCGTCTGGCGAAGGTGACTTAAAGACCTGCCTTGCCATGATGATTATGGACCGTTTTGATGCGGGCGGTTCTTACACCGAGTTTTACGCCCTTGATTTTAACGAAGACTTTATTCTGATGGGGCACGATGGCCCAGGGCACGTGGCGATTAGTGATCAGAAGCCTGTCTTAAGGGGGCTTGGTCTTTATCACGGCAAACGTGGGTTTGGTATTTCGGTTGAGTTTAAGGTTAAAACCGGACCTATAACCATTTTAGGTATGACCCAGACGGCTGAGGGCAAGTTAAAAATGATCGCTGCCCAAGGGCAGTCAATTGCTGGCGACACCATGCAAATTGGCAATACGAATTCGAGGTTAAAGTTTGACTCAGAGCCAGATGCCTTCTTTAATGCCTGGTGTATGGAAGGCCCAACCCATCACTGCGCCCTGGGGGTTGGACATCAGCTTAGCCGCATCAGAAAATTTAGCCGGCTGAGTGGCATAGAGCTGGTGGAAATCAAATGAACAAGGCGCGCATAGGGTTTATAGGGGCCGGCTGGTGGGCAGCGACGGTACAGATTCCTTACTATCAGTCACGGGAAGATGTGGATTTGGTGGCGGTTTGCCGTTTGGGCAAAGATGAGCTCGAGCGCGTAAAATCAGACTTTGGCTTTGCGTTTGCCAGTGAAGACTTCCGTGACCTTTTAGAGCAAGACTTAGACGGTGTGGTGGTTGCTTCGCCACATATTTATCACTATGAACATGCCAGGGCGGCGTTAGACAAAGGCTTTCACGTACTGGTTGAAAAACCTCTGAGTGTTAAAGGGGCAGATGCGCGTGAGCTGGTGGCTTTAGCAAGGGCCAAAAACAAGCAGATCATGATTCCTCAGGGCTGGAGTTTTCGTCCATTTGCACGGGAAGCCAGAAAGCTGGCACCACAACTTGGCGAGGTGCGGCATGTGGTGTGCCAGATGGCGTCGGCGCTCTCTGACCTCTTTGCGGGTGAACCCATGATCGAGACCGAAGGCTCGAGCTTTCGCCCGCCCGCTTCAACCTGGGCTGACCCTGAGAGAGCAGGTGGCTACGCCTGGGGGCAGCTCTGTCACGCCCTGGGTTTACTCTTTGGCATAACGCCCCTGGAACCCAGGGAAGTCTTTAGCTGGATGGGTTTGTCAAAGGCCGGGGTCGATTACTACGATGCCATAAATATTCGCTTTAGCAATGGGGCAACGGGTGTGGTTTCTGGCGCTGCCACCCTGCCCAAATCAAACACGGATTTGGTAGATTTAAAGCAGTATCAGATCGATATTCGGATATTTGGCAGCGAAGGGGTCATGCTTTTAGACATTGAACGTGAACGGCTCGAGCTGCGCCGTAACGACGGCAACAACACCATCATCCCCTTAAAAGATGGCGATGGTGCTTACGAAACCTATCAGCCTTTGGAGCGCTTTGTGCAGATTTGTCTGGGGCAAACCGTTGATAATGACGCTCCCGGTGAAGTGGCACAGCGCGCCGTTGAGGTCATTGAAGCTGCGCATAAATCTGCCAAATCAGGAAAGGTAGAAGCCCTATGAAGCTGTCGGCAACCTCGTGGTCATTTCCAGCCTGCACACTGTCTGAAATAAGCGGCATTTTAAAAGCGCTGGGTATAGGCGCTGTTGATCTTGGCTTTTTTTACGCGTCTGATATTGATAAGGAAAAGTTGCTCGCTGATCCTTTGAGCTTAGCCGCAGCGTTAAAGATACAGGGTATTGACTTTGCCAATCTTTACTACCTTTTTGGCTCGAGCCTGCCTGAGCGTAATCTGGCAAGCCCCGAGCACAGGGCAGAAAATCTGGCGGACTTTAAAAAAGCCATGCAGTTTTGCAAGGTTCTGGCCATTCCTACGGTTATGCTCTTGCCTGGGCTTATCAATAAAGGGCAGGGCCGCAAAGAAGCTCTGCTTCAAACGGCTGAAAACCTCAACTTACTTTTGCCGCTAGCTCAAGAAGCTGGCGTTACTTTGACCATAGAGCCGCATGTACATTCATACCTCGAGTCACCCGGTCTGGTACTCGAGTTGCTCGAGCGAGTGCCGGGTTTAAAGCTCACGCTTGACTACGCCCATTTTGTCTGTCTGGGTTACCGTCAGGAAGAGATTGACGTGCTTGTCCCTCACGCTGCCCATGTTCATTTGCGTCAAGCAAGAGCAGGGGTTTTGCAAGCAAAATTGGATGAAGGTAGCATCAACTTTCCTGCTTTGCTGGCGACCTTAAAAGACGTAGGGTACAGCGGCTACTTGGCGCTCGAGTACGTGCATCAGAGCTATATGAATACACTTTATGACGATGTCTTAACAGAGACCGTGCGTATGCGCGATCTGGTCAGGGCGTTTTTATGAACCTCAAGGGGCAAGTTGCGGTTATTACGGGGGGTGCTGCTGGTATTGGCAAGGCCATTGCCACAAGATTGGCCCATGACGGTGCAAGTGTTGTCATTGCAGACATCAATGCAGAGCTTGCCGAGGTGACCGCAACAGAGTTAAAAGGTTTTGGCATTCAAACCGATGTCACGCAAAGTGCATCGGTTAATCAACTGGTTGAGAAGGTCACAACAGACCTGGGACGGCTAGACATTCTGGTAAACAATGCTGGTATCCATATACAAAAACTGGCCACTGACCTAAGCGATGACGATTGGGATGCGATTCAGAACACCAATGCGCGCGGCTGCTTTTATGCTTGCCGCGCCGCTGCCAGAGTGATGATGGCACAGGACTCAGGGCGCATCATTAACATAATTACGCGCTTGGGGGGCAACCCCTTTTCCAGTGCTTATATTGCCTCAAAAAGTGCTATCTGGGGGTTGACGCAGTGTCTGGCTTTGGAGCTTGCACCTTACAATGTCACCGTAAATGCCGTTGCGCCCGGTCATATTGGGGTAGGAACAGGCATGGAAAAATGGTTTCGTGCCAAGGCTGAACTCCTGGGTCAGGATTGGCAGACCTTTGAAGCCAATGTTTTAAAGACCATCCCGCTGGGCCGCTGGTGCAGCCCTGAAGATGTCGCGGCGATGGTTGCCTTTGTGGTTTCTGACGAGGCAAGTTTTATAACGGGGGAAAGTTTTAACGTAACAGGCGGCTGGACAGGTTACGGAACCACCCCGCCCAGGCAAGCGAAAGGCAGTTTATGAACCTGAAACCTTCAGATATTATCGGGCGACTTTTACGGCAGGAAAGTCCAGAAGGACTGGGGGTTTCTACCCTGAGTCATGTGGAAGCAGCCATGGACGCTGGCGATACCCAAAAAGCTAAGGAGCAGCTCGAGTATGCCAGGCTCGAGTGGCAGGTTGTGCATGATATGTATGTCAACTGGGCCTGGTCGTTTTTTAGCTATATTCAGCAAACGCAAGGCGACGAAGCGCTCGAGCGTGCCTACCGGGACATTCTGGGTAGTTACTACCGCAGCCGCTATGACGCAGTCATGGCAGCTGACACCGAGACGCAGTTACAGCTTTCGGTTGAAGGCTTACGTGGGCACCTGATGGGGCCGGGCAGACGCGGTGAAGTGCCCGTGACGGACGAAGGCAAGCGCTGGCGCATTGACCTGCAACCCTGCGGTTCTGGCGGTGTTGCCATTAAGCGTATTCGTGAAGGTAAAGAACCAAATCCGCAGCTTTTTGGTTTTGCCGATAAAGCCCATGACTGGACCTGGGGCAAAGAAAATGTCTGTCATTACTGCGGTCACTGCGCTTTTGTTAATGAGATTTTAGCCATAGAAAACTATGGACACCCTTTGCGTGTCACTGAGTACAGTGGCGATGACGAGGGCTCTTGTATCTGGTATATATACAAAGACCCCAAAGACATTCCGGCTGAGTACTATGAGCGCGTAGGCAAAAAAGCACCCGAGGGTGCGCCGCGTTTGGCTGACGAGGGGATTTCTTGAAAAAACCAGTCAAAACCGTGAGCCGCGACGACATCTTGCAAGGGGGCTTTTCTACTCCCTGGGACGCGCCGATGATTCCGCCCTATCCCTTTACCTTTCGTAATGCTGAAGTTATGACGCTGGTTTATAAAACAGATATTGGCGCCGTTGCTGCTCTTTTACCTCCCCCGCTCGAGCCCACAACAGACACTGTCCTGATTCATATCTATGACATGCACGACGTCGATTATCTGGGGCATTATCAGGAGTGCAATGTCATGGTGGGGGCGAGCCTCAAGGAAAAAGGAGTCTCAGGCTCCTACTCGCCCTATCTGTTTTTAAGCAGTGATATTGGCGTGGCCCACGGGCG
>JAGQHN010000107.1:15634-18466 GCA_020431825.1 Trueperaceae bacterium
GAGGTACACGGGCAGCCTAAAAAACTGGCTCAGCCCAGGCTCGAGCTGCGCTCTGATTTACTGGTGGGGTCAGTCTCGCGTAACGGCATTGATATCATTACTGGGACCATGGCGTACAAACAACAACGTGCAGACCTGAGTGGCCTCTCTGAGTACATGGACTTTGCCCTCAATATAAATCTAAAAGCAGTGAATCACATTGACGCGCGCCCAGCGATACGGCAACTGACCTCACGGCGTCTGGCAGATGTCAAAGTTCATGAGTGCTGGCGTGGCCCCTGCACCGTGGAATTGCGGCCAAATATGCAAGCCCCCGTTTACAAACTGCCTGTGGTAGAGATGCTCGAGGCGTTTTACTGGCGCGCTGACTTTACGCTGGTGGCCGGGCAGATTATCTATGATTACCTTGAGGAGGATGCATGAGTTTAAGCGGTCAGGTTATTGTCATTACAGGGGCGAGTCGCGGGATTGGCGAAGCTTGTGCGCTCGAGCTTGCCGCGCAAGGTGCCGCTGTGGTTTTAACCGCTAGAAACGAAGCTGCCGTTAAAGAGCTGGCAAAAAACATAGAAGCCAAAGGTGGCAAAGCACTGGGTATTGCTGCCGATGTTACAGATTATCAAGCCTTAGAAAGCGTGCTCGAGCAAACCCTAAAAGGTTTTGGTAAAGTCACTGGACTTATAAACAATGCCGGGATCATAGAACCCATTGCTTTCTTAGATAAGGCAGACCCCAGTGCCTGGGCGCAAACCATTCAGATTAATCTGATTGGCGCTTACAACGCCATTCGGGTTTTCTTACCGCAGTTTATGGCCCAAGATCAGGGGCTTATCATTAACATAAGTTCGGGTGCGGCGTTTAACCCTTTAGAAGGCTGGAGTGCTTACTGTGCGTCTAAAGCAGGGCTGGCCATGCTGACGCGTTCAGTTATGCTCGAGACTCAGGACAAAAAGATTCGAGCTTTCGGTTTTGGTCCGGGTGTGGTCGATACCGACATGCAAGGACTTATACGCGCTTCGGGCATTAACCGGGTAAGTCAGATTCCACGTGAGCACCTGGGGCCAGCCAGTGACGTTGCCAGGGCAGTTGCCTATTTGTGTACAGAGGATGCCGCTGATCTGGTGGGCGAGCTTGATATAAGACATGCTGATTTAAGACAGCGAGTGGGTTTGCAGGCTTTATGAGGCAAGTCGTACCTGTTACTGACTATACCTTTCCTACGCTCGAGCCTGAACAAAAGGTTCTGGCAAGAGTCGGCGCAACGGTTATTGGGCATCAGGCAAAAACTGAAGCCGAGCTTATTAGCGCTGTTGCAGGGCACAGTGTTGTCATAACCCAGTTTGCCCCTATGACGCGCAAGGTTTTAGAAACACTGGCCCCAGGCTCGAGCGTTATCCGTTATGGGGTCGGTGTTGACAATATTGATTTAAAGGCGGCTAAAGAGCTTGGTATAAAAGTTGCCTATGTGCCTGACTATTGTATGGCTGAGGTTGCTGACCACACGGTTTCTATGATGCTTAGTTTGCTGCGTCGTTTGCCCATGTTAGATGCAGGCGTGCGTGCAGGTCGTTGGGACGGCATTCAGCTGGCAAAACCCATGCTGCCGCTGAACCAAACAGTGATAGGGCTCATTGGGCTGGGGCGTATCGGGCGTGAGGTTGTAAAAAGGCTGAAGGTCTTTGGCTGCCAGTTTTTGGTTTTTGACCCCTACTTGAAAGCTGAGCAGGCTGAGGATATAGGTGTAGGGCCTTCTGACTTAGAGACTGTTTTAAAGCAGGCAGACGCCCTTAGTCTACATATCCCGCTGAGCGCTGAAACGCGGCATTTTATTAACAAAGACCGCCTAGCCCAGATGAAGCCGACAGCTATTTTAGTCAATACTGCAAGAGGGGGTTTGGTCGACGCAGAAGCTCTGGCAAACGCTTTGCATCGTAAAACGCTCTATGCGGCTGCGCTTGATGTTTTTGAGATAGAACCGCTTCCCGCAGATTCGCCTTTAAGGAATGCGCCTAACCTGCTTTTATCGCCGCATCTGGCATGGTACTCAGAAACTGCGATAGAACGTTTACAATATCTAGCTGCAGAAGAAGCGCTGCGCGCGCTAAAGGGTGAGGCGTTGCGTTGCCCATATCCACTTTAGAAAGGACAGCTATGAACCGTGTAGGCTTTTTGTTAAAAGTGAAAGAAAGCATGATTGAGGAGTACAAAAAGAAGCATGAAGAGGTATGGCCTGAAATGCTCAAAGCACTGAGCGAGACAGGCTGGCATAACTACTCTATTTTTATGAAAAAAGACGGTACGCTCTTTGGCTATTTTGAAACCCCCGATAGTTTTGAAGCCGCCCTTGAAAAAATGGGTCAAACCGAAGTCAACGAACGCTGGCAAACCATGATGTCACCGTTTTTTGAATTTCCTGAAGGTGCGCATGCAGATGAGCAGATGATTCAGCTCGAGGAAGTCTTTCATCTTGATTGATAGGGGCTTATCTTTAGGAAGTACTCGAGTCTAAAGCACCAAAGAAGCAGGATAGTGGCCTAAGGCAAACAGATAGTAAGGGCAATAGCTCGAGTAAAAGGATCATTCTGACAGGTAGCTCAAAGCTAACACCAGACTTGCTACCTGTCAGAATGATCATGCTAAAAACAGATCATTTTCTGATTCTTTCTGCCTGGCACGTAGAGAATTGCCCTACTCACCATCAATGGTAACTGCAGTTAAGTCCACCGTTAGTAATACGCCTGGCCTAGGTAATTCACTCACGCTAATGATGGCGCGGGCTGGTCATGTTCTATGCATCATACCGATTCCGTTTAATCATGCGATTTAATCGCGTGA
>JAGQHN010000108.1 GCA_020431825.1 Trueperaceae bacterium
GTTGAAATGAGGCAAATCGTTTAAACCTTCGTAGAGTTTGATGGTGAAGTGTCCAGGTGCAAGTCGCTGAGCAGCTCTTAGCAAAGCTGTGTTAGAAGAGGTTTGGCGTAAGCTGCCAGAAATAGCGAGAATTTTTAATGCTTGATTCATTTCAGATACTTTCGCTTAAGTAAGGTTAATTGATATTGCTTCAAAAACCTCTTAGAAAAAGTTTCCCCCTTTTGTAAAAGAGGGAATTGGTTTAAATGTTATGGCTACTTTAGTTTAGCCGCATTTGCTATAGCCGCAACTCTCGCACTTCTGGCAGCCTTCTTCAAATCTTAGAGGGGCACCGCAGTCGGGGCAGCCTTTGTTTTTGTTCAGCACGTTTTCCACCCCGGCAGTTTCCAGAGCAACAGCGATCAGGTCGGCTTTACTGGCAACCATGCGGCCCTGATAGGTGCCGTACATACCGCCATTGATGCCGCGCAGGGTTTTGATGATGGCTTCGGCAGGTACCCCGTATTGCAGTGCGATGCTGACAACGCGGCCCAGTGCTTCGCTGTCGGCGTTGGCTTCGTCACCAGCTTTACCACTCTGAATAAAGACCTCAGTTGGTAGATCATCTTGCTTGTTAACTGTGATGTAAAAAGCGCGCTTGTCACCGTTAGGCAGCATGAGCTTAACGGTATCGGTAAAGCCTTGCAGGCGGCCTGGGCGACCAAAGAGAGGTTCTCCAGGGATGTAGCTGGGCGCTTCAGGAGCAGGTCTGGGGGTGGGTGCTGGTTTGGCTTTGGCTTCGCTGCTCAGGTTGCTAACAGGGGCACTCACGACTTTTTTCTCCTCTTTCTTCTCTTCTTTTTTGGTACTTAAAACCTGGAATTGTCTGCTGCCATCGCGGTAAACCGTAATGCCTTTACAGCCCGTTTCATAGGCCAGGGCATAGGCAGTAAAGACATCTTCGACACTGGCAGAGTTTGGCATGTTGATGGTTTTAGAAATGCTATTGGCAACTTTTTTATTGCTGGCATCAAAGGTGCTTTGTACCACGCCCTGCATGCGTACATGATCTTCGGGTTTTATATCGTGAGCGCAAACCAGAACGGTTCGTACATCATCAGGTATAAAGTCTAAACCCTGAACGCTGCCGTGGTTATCTTGCACGCTTTGCACCACTTTGTCCCAGTCCCAGCTGCCGTTTTTGCTGTAGTTGGGGTGGGGTTCATGGCGCTCGAGTAATTCCTGGAAAAGCGGGTGAATGAGGCTGGCGTAGCTATCCCCAATCTTGCGGTAGATAAAAGGCGCAAACACAGGCTCAACACCGCTGCTGACCCCCATGAGCATGCTGGTTGTTCCGGTAGGTGCAACGGTCAGCATGGCGACGTTGCGGCGCGGGGTAACTACGTCACTGCTGGCTATACCAGGGAAGGCGCCGCGCTCTTTGGCGAGAAGTTCGCTGGCGATGGTGGCATTATCGCGCAGTTCATCAATCATCTGAGCGACGGCGGCGCGGCCTTCATCGCTGTCATAGCGGTAGCCCATCTTTATGAGGGCATCAGCTAAGCCCATAACTCCCAGACCAAGACGGCGCAGTTTCATGCTCATTTTGCGGTTGTCCTCGAGGGCAAATTCGTTGACCTCGAGGACATTGTCTAAAAAGCGTATGCAGGTACGCACATCGGTTCTAAAGCTCTGCCAGTCAAAGCCCTTCGTGCCTGCATTTGGGGTTTCGACATAAGCTGCCAGATTGATGGCACCAAGGTCGCAGGGCTCGCCTGCATAGAGCGGAATCTCCCCGCAAGGATTGGTACTCTTTATATCTCCATAGCTCGCCCGCATCGCATTGTGCTCATTAATACGGTCAATATAAATAAGGCCAGGCTCACCGGTTTGCCAGGCATGGTCGGCAATCTCCCACAAAATGCCGCTTTTCTTATCTCGGTTTTGCTGCATAAAGTCATTGCTGACCAGTACACTAATGTTAAAGGTAGAAATATCCCCTTCGGCCTGCTCGCGGTTTAAGTCTTTTGAAGTAATAAAGTCACTGATGTCCCGGTGAGTAATCGACATGGTTGCCATACCTGCACCACGGCGTGTGCCGCCCTGACGAATGACGCGCAGCGTCGGGGCAAAGATATAGCGCAAGGTGGCAATAGGGCCAGCATAGTCAGCGCCGCCCAGGCTTGACCAGTAGGCAAAGTTGTCAAAGACTTCAACGGCAAAGCTCGAGGGACCACTCGAGTTTCCTCCTGAACCGTTGACAGGGGTACCTTCGGGGCGCAACTTGCTCAGGTCAAGTACAACGTCTTCACCGTCAAGCAGGCGGTAAATGGTATCTGCTGCACTCGTCCAGATTTGCTCCACGGAGTCCCCGACTGTGTGTTTGGGTAAAACTTCAGGGATGTCCTGAGTTTCTATAAATTTGGCATGGCGATAGCCTTTGGTGACATAGTTGCCATGAACCAGGTCCATGTAGGTGCCCGCTTTAACCTTGTCATAGTCAGGGTGTGAAGCTGAAATGGTCAGGTAAAGCTGACCTGTAGGTTGATTGAAGCTACGCTTTGGAGAAATAGGGTCCAGGCATAGTCCGTTTCCGCCCCCTACTTTGGTTACCAGCGCCAGTTTGGTCGCCAGTTGCAGTACCCATTCATTGCTCCCGGCTTGCTCAGGGCTACCATCTTGCACAAAGCAGTTAAGGACATTGCCATGCAGGGTTTCTGCACCTGCCAGTACACGACCGCCAGGGCAAAAGCGCTTACTGGCCATAAGTTTGTAAAAGGCATCAAAATAATAATCTTTGGCTTCGCCCTGTTCGGGTTTGGCTACCCAGTTTGCCACGCGCTTAAACATGTCTGCCAGGGTTTTATCGGCAGGTACAAAGTATTGCCGCTTGGCAATTGCAACCGCGTGTTCGTCAAATTCATTTAATAATGCCAGGTCATTTACTGCTATGTCGCCCACAACTTCCTCCAAAACTTCCTTAAACCTATTCCGTCACATATATCTTGTAACCCCAATTTGTAGTTGCTACAAGATGTTGTATCTTGGAAAATCTATCAGGTTTTAGTCAGGGTCGTCAAGGGCCTGGTTCTCATTTCACCAAGGTGTGGCATATATCACAAATTGTATCTGCTTTCCTCCCTGATACAAGATAATGTACTTTGGCCCGAAGACATAAGAAGAAACAGAAAGAGCATATCATAGACACTGAGTGCCAGGTCGCACATAATTTGTAGCTGAGACCTGGCAGGTTTAAGTCCTCATGCTTCTATGAAAGTTCTCATAAAATAAACATACAAATACCTCTTTACTTATTAAACGAAGTAGGGTATCTTCACTCATTAGCCTCACATTTCGCTGGGGTTAGAAGCTTCATAGGCAGGAACGATGAGCGAAAAATACGTTGTTGAAGTCACCGAAATTACCAGGCCGCTTGATGCTGAAGCACTCGAGCAGCTTGCTACTAAATTTGGCTCTACGCCTCAGAAGATAAGTAAACTCATTCAGGTTTTGCCGGGCCTTGCTACCAAGGGCATCAGTAAGGATGAAGCAACTCTGGTTGCCAGTTATTTTAATGATGTAGGTATGATCAGCCTGGTCAAGTCAGAAGTGCTGGCCTATCGCCGTGAACCTGAAACTGTGAGTGCCAGAGCCAGCCTCAGCACTGCCCGACCCGAATCTGCCAGCCGTTTTGACGCAGCACTCAGTAAGCTTAGAAAAACCGCAGAGGAAAACCCAAAGCCTGAAACCCAGGCTAAGCAGCCAAGCTTTACCCCCGTGCCTGAAGATTCAAAGTCATCTCTGCCTATCTTTAAGGCAGGGCGCTCGAGCCGCAAAACGACCGATAGTTTTCACGAGCTTGGTCCTTATGCCCCTGTTACCGATGCAGCCCCCGAATTAAAGGCAGGCTTAAGACGCCGACTTGTTGGTGTGCTTAGCGCCTCAGTGCTTATTGCCAGTTTAGCCACCTTTGCCATTTCAGCCACTTTCTTGTGGAATGGTCTAAAGGCCCAGGCGCTCGAGCTTGCTCGGCTGAGTACCCAAAGCAGCGCCGCCAATCTGAGCCGCAGCATAGAAGAAAATGGTGATGTCAGCCAGTTTCTAGACCTGCCCTCGCCAGTGCCCAGACAAAACAACCTAATGACGCGTTTAGTCGTGACCAGTACGCTAGATGCCAGTCCGTTTGCACTATGGCCCAGAGACGGTATCATTGATGACGAACTGGCTCAGGTTATTAAAGTTCAGGCTGAGCAGGCGGTTGAGCGTAACAGCAATGAACAGACCGAACTGACCAAAAGCCCCAACCCGCTACTGTCAGGGCTGATTGTCTCTACTCAGCCACTCGAGCATGGTAGCGCTATCGTTGGTACGGTGACGACGGTCTTTAGCTATGAGCCTGTGCTGGCGCATATGCAAACCCTGCTTCTACGCATGGCCCTGTTTAGTCTTATACCCATCGTACTGGCGCTACTCCTGGGTGCCTGGGCAATACGGGCGTCGACGCGTCAACTTTATAAACTCATTCAGCAAGCTGATGCCATAAGCAAGGGTCATCTGGCAGAGCCGGTTAAAAGTATGGGCAGTGCTGAATTGAAAGACCTGAGTAGCTCTTTAGAGCGTCTTAGAGTAAGCACTAAGACCTCCCTCGAGCGCCTGCGTGAAAGGCGTGACCGAGGGTTTTAGAGCAATCATTTCTATTTGCTTTATAATCTTGGCCCCTCATTTCAAGTAAACTTTGCTTGTGAAGATAGGTGTGGTTTTAAGTGGGGGCGGAGCCAGATGCTTTGCCCATATTGGTAGTCTTAAGGCACTCGAGGAAGCAAAGTACGAGGTTTGTGCGCTGGCAGGTAGCTCGAGTGGTGCTGTGATTGGCGCGCTGTATGCCGCAGGAAATTCGGCAGATGCGATTTATGAAATTGCCAAAAGCATTGATTACACAAGTTTCTTAACGTTTGTGGCAACAGGAGGCCTGATTAATCAAAAGGGGCTCGAGGAAATGCTCGCAGAGCATGTGCCAGAAACCTTTGAAGAACTCAAGATTCCGCTGGCGACCACGGCTGTAGATATACAGAGTGCCGAACTGCTAGTTATGAAGTCCGGAACGCTGATTCCGGCAGCAACCGCCAGCAACTCCTTTCCGGGCCTATTTGGGCCACTCGAGTACGAAGGGCGCTATCTTATGGATGGGGGCATTTTAAACAATTTCCCGGTTGATATCATTCGCAGTATGACGACGCAGCCTGTTTTTGCCTTTGACGTAACGCTATCTGCCAAAGAACCTTTAGACCTCGGCGTGAGTACCGATAATCCAGGCTTTTTTCAGCGCATTAGCGCAGCCATAAAAGGGGAAAGCCTCTACCCACCCCTGATGATTGATATTTTGATGAAGGCCTATACCATTACGCAAAAACGCCTGATACAGATTGTGACCTCTTTGTATCCGCCAGATCACCATATACGCCCGCCTCTGCCCGAAGATTTAGGGATTGAAAGTTTTGGGCGCCTTGAAGAAGCCTATGAGACAGGTTATTTTGCCACCCAAAATTATCTGCGCCAGCTATGAAGCGGCAGAGGCTGGTCGCTGGTTTACGTCTAAACTACCTTGAAGCGGGCGAGGGGGAAACGCTGCTTTTGCTGCATGGTACAGCGATTGACTCTGCTCAGTTAAGCTACGGTGGGTGCCTCGAGCATCTGGCACAAAACTATCATGTCATTGCACCTGACTGGCCGGGTTATGGGGAAAGTGAGTACCCGGTCAAGAGCCTCGAGCTAGATGACTATACCGATCTTTTAAGCACATTCATTCATGATTTGGCCCTAGACAAGCTTCATCTGGTGGGCTTTTCTATGGGCGGAGCCATTGCACTGAACTATGCCCTGAACGTGAGCTCAGTTCGTTCGCTAACCCTTGTCAGCAGTTACGGTTTGAGTGGTCGGGTTCATGTGCCGCTGCTGCCTTATCTCATGCTCCGGGTGCCGCGGCTGGCCAGAAGTCTCTGGTCGGGTTTACGGTTTAGCAAGCCTTTATTAAGTCTGGTTCTACGTTACGCTATTTTTGCTAAACCTGACAGAGTAAGCCCCGAACTGATTGATGAAGTGTATGCTCAGTTAAAAAAGCCTATGGTTGAACGCGCCTTTATGAACTGGATTCGGGGTCAGATTGGCATTTTGGGCTTAAAGAGTCATTATCAGAGGGAGCTGCACCGGCTGAAGGTACCCACGCTGCTGTTGCACGGGGCCAGAGATCTGGTTATACCTGCTGCCTATGCCAGACGCGCTGCCAGCTACCTTCCCCATGCTCAGCTAAGTATTGTCCCTGATTGTGGACACTGGCTATTGCGAGAAAAAAGAGACCACTTTCTTAAAGATCTGGAAGCTTTTCTGGCAACTCTAACTGCTCAACTCGAGGAAAAACCCGAAGGAGGTTGAGTTTGGCTTTGTTTTGCTTTCTCCAGCATTAAAGCCTTAACTTCTCGGCTAAGTTTGAACTTCTCCGCGAATCAGCGACGCCATTTCTTTAGAAATAACCTGATGGTTTCCGTCAAGCACAATGTGCAGTAGACCACCAACAGGCTCGAGTAAAGTCAGTTTTAGACTCGAGCCGGGTTGTATGCCCAGGTTTGCCAGATAGCGCAAGACAGCGTCATCCTGAGTAACTAACCTGGAAACAAGGAGCGTTTGTTCAGGCTCGAGTTCAGTTAAA
This sequence comes from Trueperaceae bacterium, assembly GCA_020431825.1. Taxonomy (GTDB): domain Bacteria; phylum Deinococcota; class Deinococci; order Deinococcales; family Trueperaceae; genus JAHEBB01. The sequence goes on from JAGQHN010000108.1 coordinate 6,683, forward strand.
GGCGTGTTAGGCGTGTCGGGTAAGCCGCCATCGGCATTGGGTATTGGGTCGCCGTGAGGGTCATGAGTAGGGTAACGCAGCAGTTTGGCGAGACTCTCGGTAAAGCGATCAGAAATGCTGTGCTCGAGGGCTTCTGCCTCCTCATGCACTTCATCCCAGCTGTAGTTCAGGTATTCAATCATAAAGGTTTCAATAAGGCGGTGGCGTCGTAGCAGGCGCAGAGCCTCACGCTCACCTTTAGGCGTAAGCTTGACGCTTTTATAGCGCTCATAGTCAATCAAACCCTGCTCCTGTAATTTGCTGAGCATGCCTGAAACCGAAGGAGAAGAAATACCCAGTTGACTGGCCAGGGCATTGGTAGATACCTGGCCCTCTAAACTCAAAAGATAAATGGCCTTGAGATAATCCCCAATCGAGGATGAAAGCGCAAGGAGTTTAGAATTAGCCATGCCTAAATTTTAGCATGAAATCAGTCTTACTTGAGAACCAGAGCCAGCTTAGCTGGGGTCAGGAATTTCCCGAAATGTTTCGGGTGGTGTCAGACGACGCCAGTTCCACTGCCCATGGCGCATGGGGGGCCAAATAACCGCACTGGCCTTTCCGCCAATGGTCAGGCCTTTTATAGCACCAAAATAACGTGAGTCTTCGCTGCCACCTTTGGCATTTTCCCGGTTATCACCCATGACAAAGTAGTGCCCTTCCGGAACAACAAGATCCAGCACAAAAGGAGTATTTTCTGGGGCATCTGCCGGTATGGATTTAAGCGAAGCCAGAGTTTCGCCGTAGTAAAGCTGCACATCAGGATTAGCAATGTCTATGGCAGACGTGTAAAAGCCGTGAGTGGGCAACTCAGGATAAGCAATATTCTCTTCGGCTTCTAAAAACTCTATGACCATGCCGGTGACCTGGCCGCCACTCTGGGTAACAACAGGAAAATCAAGAGGATCAGGTCTGATTTCACCGCTAGCGGTAATAAATGACTGGTTTAGGGGAAAGTCATTGACATAGACCTGTCCAGCCTCGATGCGCACATGGTCGCCAGGAATACCGATAATGCGTTTAATGAAAAAGGGTCGCCTGCCCCTTGCCTGAGCAGTTGGAGAATTGGCGGGTTCGCGGACAACCACGACATCTCCTCTTGAATAAGCTCCTAAGATACCAGCGCGTCTAAGCCAGGTGTCAAATTTGGGTATAAACACCCGGTCACCCTGTAACAGGGATTGCAAAACGTTTTGGCTACCTGGGCCACCATCAAGATTAGGGCGCATAGAACTGCCCACCACGCCCACCGTATTAAAAACAAAGGTAACGATTAAAAATGCCACCACCAGCGCTTCGCCGTAGCCCTTTACTTCAGCCCAGAGGCGCTGACTCATGGTTTTTTCTGAACTCACCTGTGCTGATTTGAGCGTCACAGCTGACGCCTTAGAATCTGCCATAACAAAAACAAGAACCTTTCTCCATTGTTCGATACTACACTAAGACTTCTTTATTGGCTGCGACATTAATCCCAGCATTGCTAAAGGTCTCGAGGCATGCGCTTTCACCAAGTTTAACGATGGCTTCAAAGGACCAGAACGACTCGAGCCTGATTTCAGGCATAAAGTGGCGAATGCGAATATCTGCAGGGTGCAAGCAGTACTGCATTTCCGTCAGGATGCTTTGCATAACATCTGAGGATCTAAGCACCATTTGCGCCATAGGGTTACGGCGCTCAAACCTTACGGTTGCCACAAAGCGCTCCCACCAGTTGCCCTCTTCGTTGGGGTCAACGTAGCTGGCGCGCCGCGGCGGTGTGCAATCTGAAGCGATGGTATAGGTAGCATGTAAAAAAGACAGGGCTTCAACGGGCAGGTTATTAACAATGCCGCCATCGGCTAAGGTTCTGCCGCGAAACTGCAGGGGTTCAAAAGCGCCAGGGTAACAGCTCGAGGCTCTCAGTGCCGTAATCAGGTCCCCTTCCATAATGACCACTTCTTCACCAGTTTCTATATCGGTGGTGGTAACGGCCAGCGGTTTCTTTAGGTCCTTAAAATTACGAGGCAAATACTCAGAGAGAAACCTGTGGAGCTTATCGCCTTTAATGAAGCCAGAGTTTAAAGAAAGATCAAGAACGTCGCGCCAGGATAAGTCCTTGGCAATTTTGTAGATGCTTTCCGCCTTATAACCGGCGGCATGAAAGGCACCTAAAACAGCGCCCATCGAGGTCCCTGCAACCACGTCAATCTGAATGTCGGTTTGTTCTAAGGCTTTGAGTACGCCGATATGAGCGAAGCCCCTTGCCCCACCCCCGCTCAAAATAAGACCGACTTGTTTTTTTGCTTCTACCCGCTCCATACAGGGGTTAATGTAGCACCCTCAGATGAGTACCACGTAGGCAGACGACACCAAAGCAGAATGCCTCTTGCCAGAAGCTCGAGCGTAAAATGGACGTATGTCCGGTCAGGTTCTTAACCGCTCCACTATTGCTTTAAGTAAGCGCCACTATGACCTGGTAATTGTGGGTGGAGGGTTCATGGGGCTCAGTGTGGCGTTTTACCTCAGGCAACTTTTGCCCGAAGCCGCCTTAATTCTTGTTGAGGAAGAGGGCATACCTAGTGAGCAGGGGGCAAGCCACGTGAGTCCGGGCATTCTTGATAAGGGGCGGATAAACCCAGAGAAAGCTGCCCCTTATGCCTGGGGCTATGAGGTACTTAAACATCTGGCAGAGGAAACTGGCATTCAGCGACCCGATAAGGTGTTTTGCGCTTCAGGTATTTTGCATTTTTTGGTGCAAGAAAATGGAAGTCTGGGTTCTCTCAATCCTGAAGAGAAAAAGGCTATTGCTCAGATGTTTAGTTCTTCACCTGCTTACTGGGATGCGCAAGGGGCTTATGCCAGTGCCGAAGCGGCCTCGCTCTTTTTTGGTTACGGGGCAGTGAAATCGGGCCTCGATCTCATGCTGAATACTCGAGTTGAACCCTCAGGAGATAATAAGCTAAAGCTACAACGGCTCGAGTACAACCGCATGATGCAACGCGTTGTCATTAAAGAGGAACAAATTAGTACCGATACAGTTGTCATAGCTTTAGGCACAAAAACTGCGGTTTTTGTGGAAGCGGGCTGGGGCGAATTATTGCCCTTTCGGCAGGTTTACATGCAGTACCCCAGAATTGAGGCTGATAAGCGCTTGCCCTTAACAGATAGCCGGGTCAATTTGCCAATTTTGCAGGCTCGAGGCTTTTACTTTAGACCTCAAGGGGAAGGACTGCTGGTTATTCCTCCACGTTTGGCGCCTGATCCAAGGGGTTATGAGCCTAGCGGTGGAAATCTTCTGGGGGTCAGGGTTGGCGTAAGAAGGGAAATACTCGAGCTGTTTCTCGAGGCTATGGCTGAGTTGCCCATTCTGGGCTGGGAAAGCCTTAACTTAGGAAAAACCGCTGCTAATGTCAGAGGGGCCTGGGAAGTTGTGACTGCTAAGGGTGAGCCGGAGTGGCGGCAGGTTGATCAAAAAGCCTATGCCTTAGTGGGCGGAGATTCTTTAGCTCTTGGTTTGGCCACCGCTTATGATTTAGCAGCCCATCTGAGCAAGCTGAATACCCGCCCCTGGACTAGTTGAATAAAACCATGCTGGATTTGGCCTTAAGTTCCAAAGCCTCATCAAGCGGATGTTCTTGTTGGTCAAACAAAGACTGTAGCGAAGTGAGTTTTATAGGAAGTTTATTAAGAGGCAGCTGAAGGCTTGTCGCTTCACCCCGATTGATAACGCCTATAACGATCTTTTTACCAGCTGTGCGGGCAAAGGCATAGACATCGTTTTCAGCATACAGGCTGATAAAAGCGCCCTCCTGCAAGACTTTTGAAGATTTTCTAAACTGAATGAGGGTCTTAAAGTGATGGCGTAAATCCTGATCCCACTGGCTTTCATCCCAGGGAAAGGTGCGCCGACAATCCGGGTCATGCAGGCCCTCGAGCCCAATCTCATCACCGTAGTAAACACAAGGGGTACCTATATAGGTAAAAAGCAGCATAACGGCAATTTTCATAAGCGCTGTATCCCCCTCGACAAAGCTCAAAAAGCGAGGCGTATCGTGCGAGCCAAGCAGATTAAACTGAGAAAGTTGTACCTCGAAAGGCAGCTTAATGCGGGCACGCTCGAGTAAATGATCAAAGTCTTTGGCATCTATGCTTAGCCCGTGCATGCGCACATCTTTAGCTGCCAGAAAAAACCATAAGGGGGCAGTAAAACCGTAGTAATTCATAGCGGCATCCTCCTGGTCACCCTGAAGCCACTTGCTTGCCTCAAAAAAATGCTCACCAAGTACAAATGCCTCAGGGTTTTCCTCACGGAGGGTCTGGCGAAAATGCTTTACATAGGCTGCGTTGTTTAGGGCGCCACTGCCTTCACCAAGCATATGAATGACGTCAAAGCGCCAACCATCAATGGAGTAAGGTGGGCGCATCCAGTAGCGCAGAATAGCGTCATCCTTGCGGTAGACAATATCCCTGAGTTTCTCACTGCGGTAATCTAAAACGGGTAAGGTTTTTACCCCATACCAGCCGTGATAGCTTTCAGCGTCATCGCTTTGAAAGACATAGTAGTCTCTTGTTTCCGAAGTTGTGGAGTGATAGGCACCGCTTGAACCGTGTTCTCCGTAGCGGTCAAACCAGGGGTGACGCTCACTGGTATGATTGACTACGGCATCTAACAGGATGCGCATGTGCCGCGTGCGTAAGTCATGACAGAGGAGGGCAAAGGTCTCCTTTGTACCAAAGTGCGGGTCAATGTCGTAATAATCCACGGTGTCGTACTTATGAGAACTGGGCGACGTGAAAATAGGGTTTAAATAAAGCCCGGTAACACCGAGTTCCTGCAAATAATCGAGCTTTTGTCTGATGCCCTCGAGGTCCCCCCCATAAAACTCTCTGGGGCCCTGTCTCCTGTCAGGCAGTTCATTCCAGCTTTTGGCTACTACGGGTTTTCCTTCATAAAGATAATCAGCATCTTTGACGTTGTTACTGGGGTCACCGTCATAAAAACGCTCGGGGAAAATCTGGTAAAAGACCTGCGACCAGAGCCAGCGTGCGGGTTCAATATGAGGGTTGAGTCTAAAGTGAAAGTCGCGTTCTGAAAAATAGGGGCTAGGCTTTATACGGGCATCCAGCCACTGCTGCTGCCCAGCAATCATGAGTTTAAAGCAGTACAAAGTAATATCTTCGGCGGTATTAAGCCTGAGAATTCCCTGCCAGATTTGCCAGCCCTCTTCGTTTTTAACGAGCTGCATTGGGCTTAAATATTCTTCGTTGTCGGGTTCTGAGCGCAGCCAGGCTTGCTCGAGCTTAAGCTCCTCTGGCAAATATAAGCTAGCCAGATAACCCTCATCGGTTTTTTCCAGAAAGTCCGGGTGAGGGGCGTGAAATGCAATAAAATCCATGAGGATAGCTTACCTAAAAAGTTCTAAATTTGAAATTTGGATAGCGGCACAAGTGCGAGTGCGGGTATCTTGGCAGGCTGCAAAAGAAGATTGTTCAAAAAACTATATGAGGTCTCTGTAACTGTGGCAGAAGTTGAGATGATACCACCACCGAAATTTGTGATAGTTTCGTGAGAGCGCTTCAAAAAATCGGCTAGACTACGGCTACAAGGATTGAGGGGAGGGTAAAACCACTCGAATCCTTAAAGGAAATAGCGGCAAATGACTTGACAGCTTCCAAGCCGCTATTTTCTTTTTTGCTGGACTATCCTTTTGACCAATCACCCGACAGGTCCTCTTTAAAGTTTCCCTGAGTAGATTAGGTTCTGCTAGCCCGTCTGCCTTACTTAGTTTTCAGCTTTTTTCCCAAAACTATAGCCAAAGCCTTAAAGATAGGGAATTGAACAGGTGTTTACGCTAAACTTGGCCTATGAAGCCCGTGATACCTGAGCATGTAGCATCCGAGCGCTTAGTCATTCGCTGTCCTAGCCTCGAGGACTCGGCAGAAATTTATAAAGCAACGCAGGAGTCTATGAATGAGCTTATTCCCTGGATGCCCTGGGCCAAACGTAGCCTGACCCCTGAAGATACCGAAGAAAGTGTGCGGCAAGCGATTGCCAAGTTTGTCACCAGAGAAGATTTGCGTTATCACTTTCATCATAAAGAAACGGGAAAACTTCTGGTTTGTAGTGGCCTGCACCGCATTGACTGGTCCCTTCCAAAGTTTGAGATTGGTTACTGGTGCAGGACAAGCGAGCAGGGCAAGGGTTATGTAACGGAAGGCGTTCGAGCCTTGACAGAAATGGCGTTTGGTCGTTTAGGGGCGGCTCGAGTCGAAATTCGCTGTGATGACTTGAACATGAAAAGTGCCGCCATTCCAGAACGTCTGGGCTTTAGCCTCGAGGGCATTTTAAAGCATGATAGCCGCTCACCCAGAGGTGAACTGCGCTCCACTCGCATCTATGCGCTTACCGACTTTACTACCCTCAAATAATTTTCTTTCTCGACTAGGCATTTGCCAGCGTTTTGGCCTTTTCCGATAAGTTATAGAGGCTGTCTTTGAGGGCTCGAGGTTTGATGACTCTAAGCGAACAAGGCAGCTTGACTAAGTGCAGCGCAATCTCGGGAAGTTGTTCTGGAAAGCAGCGAAGCCTAAGCAAGACAAAGTCCTTTTTAGCTTCCAGTAAGGCAGCCGTTGGTGGAATAAGAGAGCTTGCTTTTTCCAGATTGGTATAAAGCTTAATTTCGCACGCTAAGCTGCCTTTTGCAGACACCGCGATGCCTTGACTCACAATAGCTAATGAATTGAAGTCATTGGGCTTTGTAAAGGTTTGAGGCAGTGGTTTTACCTGACGTATGCGGTCAAGACGAAAGATTCTTACTGCTTTACGCAAATGACAGTAGCCAGAAAGGTACCAGTAAGGCTCGAGATAAACCATGCCGTAAGGATCTATGAGGCGACTGGTTATGGCATTTTTGCCAGAACGGTAACTCAGCTCGAGCCTGCTTGTTTGTTTTATAGCTTCAGCAATATCTAAGATAAGGGAACTTGGAACTTGGTTTTTGGTCTTGCTAATGGGTGTTTTTAGGGAATTTAAGCTTACCGATAAGGCCTCAAAGCGCTTGTAGAGTCGTTCACTCATGGTGTTTTGCAAACGCCGCGAAGCTGATGTGGTGACCGTTTCTGCCAGGCCAAGCGAGCTTTGTTTGACTAATTCCAGACCCAAACTGAGCGCCAGGACTTCATCATCGGTAAAACGCAAAGCATGAAATAGGCTTCCAGACTCGAGCCTTACGCCTCCTGTGCGTCCGGTAGTGACTTCTAGCTGCACGTCCAGTGACTGTAATTTTTGAATATCACGCCGTATGGTTCGTTCACTTACGTTGAGCCCAGTTGAAAGCTCGTCCAAGGTCATTTTTCCTTGACTTTGCAGTAAATCAAGCAAGGCCATTAGTCTGCCTACTACGCTGTCCATAGCCATAGCATATAAGAAACCTGGACAAAATCTGTCCAGATTCATTGTTATCTTTTTTCTGGATGATACGTATACAGCATCCAAAGGAGAAGCTTATGACCAATATGATAAAGATACATTCAGGTTTTGCTCCCGTTCCAAATGGCAAACTTTTTTTTGAGGAAACTGGCGAAGGAGAAGCTATTATTCTGGTACATGCAGGGATCGCTGATCACACTATGTGGGATGAGCAAGTTGCTGATCTGGCGAAAAGCTACCGCGTTATTAGCTATGACCTCCGGGGTTATGGCAAGTCTGAGATGGCAAGCGCAGCATTTTCTCACTATGAAGATTTGGCAAGTCTTTGTAGTTGTTTGGATATAAAAAAGGCTCATCTGGTGGGGTCTTCAATGGGCGGAGCAAGCTGTTTAGATTTTGTGCTGACCTATCCAGAAAAGGTTTTGTCGTTAAGTCTGGTGTCATCAGCCATAGGTGGTTACGAATTTACGGGGCCACCCCCAGAACCGCTCATGATGCTTTTTTCAGCACTGGGACAGGGTAACTGGGAAGAAGCCACTGAACTGGCAGCTCGAGTCTGGCTAGATGGTCCCAAAAGAACGACCGATCAGCTTGACCCAAAGCTTAGAAATCAGGTCAAAACGATGAGCTCGGTTGCACTAAAGAATATGAACCCCAGCGCCATTCAGCCAACGGTACTCGAGCCAGCCGCATTAAAAAGACTTTCCGAAATAGCGGTTCCAGCGCAAGTTATCGTCGGTGAGCTTGATGACGACAGCATTCTGGGCATTGGCGAACTGCTAACTAAGTACATTCCGCAGGCCCATAAAGTCGTCGTACAAGAAAGTGCTCATATGCTAAACATGGAAAAGCCCGCTCTGTTTAACCACTTGTTGCTCGAGTTTTTGGCTGAAGCTTAAAAATCAGATCATAAAAAAGACGCGCCTCAGGGGCGCGTCTCAACTCATTGTTAAAAGGCTTAGTTAGCTACCACTTCTAAAGTGACTTCTACTGTACGAACTTCGCCATCTTTCCAGACTTTAAGTTCTAAGGTGTCACCAGCTTCTTTAGTAACCACATAGTCAATCAGATCTTGTGCTTCGGTAATAGCTTGACCATCTGCCTCAATGATGACTTCGGGGTCAGCAGGCCACTGCTGACCATTGGCATCGGTAATAGTGTACTCCGAGGCTTTAATACCTGCTTTGTCAGCAGGGCCATCTTCAGAGACTGAGCCGACGACAAAGCCACCTTCAGGTAAATTGAGGCGGTCACGAAGTTCTTCTGGATAGTTAGCTACGCTGCTACCTGAAATGCCAATACGCGGACGCCCTAAAATAGCTACGCTGCCGCTGCCCGAAACCCCACCGGCCTCGAGGTTTTCCAGGTTTTCACTCAGTCTGTTACTGGGTACGGCAAAGCCAATGCCAATGTTACCAGCCTGACCAGCAGAGCTCGAGCCAGGAATGATAGCCGTATTTATGCCAATCAGTTCGCCTCTCGAGTTCAGCAGTGGGCCGCCCGAGTTACCCGGGTTAATGGCGGCATCGGTTTGTATCATCGGTACAGGTACCTGACCAATGGAGGGTACTTCGCGACCAATAGCGGAAATAATACCTGTGGTTACCGTGGAGCTAAGACCAAAAGGGTTGCCAATGGCAATTACTTTTTGCCCTACTTTTAAGCTTTCAGAATCAGCCAGGGGGATGGGTTTAATGCTCTCGGGTAAATTGCTGGGATCCTCGAGTTCTAAAAGCGCCAGGTCAACATCAGGGTTAACGCCTACAACTCTAACGGGAAATTCCTCATCGCTGCTGGGGAAAACCACACTGATGCGGGCATCTTCATCAAGTTCGCTGCTGGCACGCTTTAGAGCACCTTCCACAACGTGATAATTGGTAATCAGGTGACCATCATTTGAAATGACAAACCCGCTGCCAGAGCCCTGGCGGCGAAATTCCTGAGCCTGGTCACCACTCTGGTCACCCTGAGGGAACTGAAAACCGGGGGGCAACTGAAAACCAGGGGGTAACTGGAAATTAAACTGGCTAAAAGGGTCAAGCCGCTCACCGCGCAACTCAACATTGACAGCGACTACGCTTGGCCCATAAGTGTCAATAACACTAATCGTGTTATTTTCGTCTTCTAAAAGCGCTTCTGGTTCATTAATCGTTGCTACTTCTTGAGCTAGTGCTGTGCTGCTAGGGCCGTTAAAGAACCGACTTGCACCAAAACCAATAACAAGAATTAAGACCAAAAAGATACTTAATCTCTTCACAAAACAACTCCTTTTCCTTGGTAGTGCCAAGACTCATAAAAACGTGAATAATGGCACTTACTCTCATAAAAGGATAGGAAAGTTGGGTGAAAAATCAGCTATAACAGGATTAATAAGCTGAGAATCTGACGATAAACCTATGAGAAAAACTTAAGAAGTCTGAGTTGAGATTTTTTTGCCGACAAAATCTAAGATGAGAACAAGGGCAGCACCAAAGATAATCAGGGCAATCGAAACCAAAACCTCAGAATTTAATGTTCCGTTAATGCTCAAAGCTGGCCAGATATTAGCGGGGGTTTCTGTGTCGCTAAAGCCTCCTGTTTTCCAGGGCCAGATTTTACGCAAAGAACCCAGCATAAAACCGGCAAGAAGTGCCAGCGTGGTGTCATGGTAACGCTTAAATAACCAGCTCAAAAGCTGTGACAGGCTAAGTAATCCCATTACGGCACCGATACCGACAATAGCAATGGCACCAAGATCACGCCCGTTAACTGCGCCCAATATGTACTCGTAGTTACCAAGCAGTACCAGAATGAAAGCCCCTGAGATACCAGGAACAATCATGGCTGATGCAGCAAGTGCACCACTAAAAAACAAAAAAGGCCAGGTGTTAGGTAAATTGGTGGGTGTAAGACCTACCAGGACAAAACCAATCAGCGTACCGCCAATAAAAGCAAGAATGGTTCGGGGTTTCCAGCGTTTAATATAGCGACTCACCGGCAAGACTGAGGCCAGAATGAGTCCAAAGAAAAAGCTCAAAATGTAAACAGGATAGGATTGAAAGCCCCACTCGAGCCCCCTTGCCAGGGTGAGTAGTGCAAACAGCGCCCCCGCAATCAAAACACTTAAAAACCCGCCATTTACCACTTTAAAAGCTTCGGCGATGCGAAATTTCAGAACGGCCTGCCAGAAAGGTTTGTGTGCCAGAGCTTTTATGCTTGAAATAAGTTTTTCGTAAATGCCAAATACCAGAGCCAGGGTGCCCCCGGAAACCCCAGGAATGGCATTGGCACTGCCAATAGCCAGACCCTGTAAAAAGGTGAGCAGGTGGGTTTTAAGAGATAAGGGAGCTTGATTTTTAGTTGCTATCGCCATAATCAGCGGCTACCGTAGCAAAAATTAGGAGAAGTCATTGTGTAGTATTGTAGATTTGCTCTATTACAGTATTGTTAGCATCTGGCTAGGTTAATAGCACTTGGTACCACACTTATCCTAGTAAAATCTAAATAGTTTAGTATACTTAGATAATTACGGTGTTTACCGCTGCTTAGGGATATGTTGGATTAGGGCTATGTATGGAAACGAAACTCGGTCAAGCAATTAATTCTCTTGGACTCGACTCCAAACGCTTCGAGCAGTTTGCCTCGAGTCTGGTCTGGCGTGTGGGTCGCCTGAGTGATGAAGGCCCCCTGACTATTCGTGTAGGTTTGGCCAGTAGCGTGCCCCTGTTTAATGATTTGCCTAAACTCAGAAATGCCACCGAGGCCGAAATTGAAGAGGCCATGAAAGAAGATGACATTCGTGTAGAATGGGTAGGTCGAATGCCTTGATGAAACTCAGCCACTCTGTTTCTTTTACCTTTGATCTGATTTTGCCCTATGCTGAAGCTGTTCAGTTTGTTCGTGACGCTAAGGCCAGCCTCAAAAATGCTTCTTTTATTGATGATTTGCAGGTGCAGGATAATCTGGTTTCTGCTAGCATTCCGGTAAATGCTGCCCTTTTTGGTCAGCAACTTCTGGCTTTTAAGAGCAGGCTCGAGCCAAGCCCTAGTGGCGCTAGACTAATAGCCCTTGAACTCGATACCGATCAACCAGGCTGGGCTGAAGTTGCTGGTGAAGCTAAGGTAGAGCACAAACCCAAAGGTAGTCAGGTTTCTTATACCTTTGACATTACCATTCATCTGCGCTTACCCAAAGCAGAAAAATGGGGCGGCAAAGCGCTGAGAAAAATGATTGAATTCACGGCGCAAAAAGTCCTTGAAAACGTAACCTCACAGTTTCCCTGCGCGGTGCAGGAAGCTGCTAAAGAGGCTGAAGCCAGTTACGCAGCTTAGATTATAAGATTATG
>JAGQHN010000109.1 GCA_020431825.1 Trueperaceae bacterium
GCAACTCGACTGCATGAAGTTGGAATCGCTAGTAATCGCAGATCAGCAATGCTGCGGTGAATACGTTCCCGGGTCTTGTACACACCGCCCGTCAAACCATGGGAGCAAGTTGCACCCGAAGACGCATAGTCCCGCCAATGGGACGTGTGTTTAAGGTGTGGCTCGTGACTAGGGTTAAGTCGTAACAAGGTAACTGTACCGGAAGGTGCGGTTGGATCACCTCCTTTCTAAGGAGTCTTAAAATGGTTCATCTTTCGAGATGAAACCTTAGCAGGCTTTGCAAACTGGATTTATTCGATGTTTTAAAAAAGCACCCCTCGAGGGTGTTTTTTTATTTTGTTTACAAAATCATCTTCTTATTCTCAACAAGTTTTATCTTTGACTTATAGCCTTTTAATTAATAGGTTATTTATTCTCAAGGACCCAAATATCGCTACCTTGGATGTTCTATAAAGCTTAATATCTTGAAAAGTCACGAAGTGCTAGCCTTACAATGAAGCTGTCTCGCATTTCGATATGTTACTTTGCGGTCATCTATAGACACTATTCAAGATAAACAAGTCTGTTTTGGCGGCTTTGCGTAATCTCGGCTATCAATTGCCTTTTTAACAAAGCTCGTACTCTACTGGTTTCAACCCGACATAGCATCGGACTAGCTCGCAGTAAGTATTTCCAGTGTAATACTTATTGGAAAGGTTAAGGATAAGTATTTGGCCAGCTGAAGGATTAAAAAAGACGAGCCTAGTAGCTCGCCTTAAGTTTAAGTTATTGTCTGTTAGCGCTATTTTACCGTTATAGGGATACTATAGAAATTCTTCCCGTGGGCATCGCCACGGTCTGATGAGTAACGGATTTCGTACTGGCCTGGGGTATCAGGTGCCTTCAGGTTACCTGGGTTGTTTCCTGCAGTATAGAAATAGGACATGTACTCACCATCAGGAGCGCCAGCTGGGACAATGGTTATGTAGTCGCTAGGACCGTCGGGGCCAGTCCAGCTTACTTCAAATTGCTCGCCTGCATTTACTTCGGCAGGTGCAGTAAGCGAAAAAGAAGCAGGCGTGACGGTAATAGGAATAGTATAGAAACTGCTTCCTTTTGCATCACCCCGGTCTGTACTGTAGCGGACTTCATAGTTGCCAGGTTCGACAGGGGCAGTGAGCGTGCCCGGATTGGCATTGGCAGTATAAAAGTATGATTGATAGGTGCCTTCTGGAGCATTTGCTGGAACAATAGTTATATAGTCCTGAGCGCCATTGGGTCCTTGCCAGCTAACCTCGAAAGGGCTTCCTGCAGTGACCTGATCAGGTGCCGTCAAGCTGTAAAGCGCTGGTAAAATGGTAATTGTTTGGCTATAGAAATTTTTGCCGCTTTCGCCACCGCGGTCGGTAGAGTACCGCACTTCATATTGCCCTGGGAAAGAGGGAGCAGTGAGCGTGCCCGGGTTGGCATTAGCAGTATAAAAGTAAGACTGATAGGTGCCTTCTGGGGCACTTGCTGGAACAATAGTTATATAGTCCTGAGCGCCATCTGGGCCTGTCCAATTTACTTCAAAGGTACTTCCAACTAAAACTTCTTCTGGAAAGTTTAAAGTGATTTCTGAGGGCTCTACGGTAATAGCTAATCTTGTCAAAACCGTATCTGGGTTGGTTTTTTCGTCCATATAGCGGATTTCATAATTTCCGGGTTCAATAGAGGCGGTAAGACTAAGAGAACTTAAGCCTTCTGCATCAACATATTTCCACTCGCGACTATAGCTACCGTCTTCGGTATCTGGACTAACAAGGGTAATATAATCATCTTGTTGAATGTCACCTTCATAGCTGATTTCAAAGGTGCGACCTGCGCTGGTTGTGTCAGGTGCGCTAAGGGTAACTGTGCCACGCTCAGTAGCCTCGAGTACAGGTTCTTCTACCACTGCTTCAACAGCACCCTCGAGTGCACTTGCTAGGCTTTCAGCATCTTCGGCATTAACAAATTCACCAAGGCCCTCAAAGCTTTGCTGGGCTTTTTCATCAAGGGCAAAACCTATAATCTTTAAGTCGATCTCAAAGCCTTGCTGTCTTAGCTGCTCAGCTACTGCCTGTAGATCGCCACCACAAGACTCTTCGCCATCTGTGACCAGGACAATCATGCGCTGGCTTGCCTCTGCCGGAAAGTCCTCTGCGGCTTTTTGTAAAGAGAGTGCAATAGGCGTTGCGCCAGTGGCAGTAACCTCATCAACAGTGCCCTGCAGGGCTGTCTTATCGACGCCCGTCATAGGCACAAACAGTTCAGTGTCTTCACAAGAGCCGTCATCCAGAGCAGCAATGCGTGAACCATAAACCCGGAGGCCTACGTTTAAATCGCCGCTGGGCAAGCCCTTAATAAAATCAGATAGCACCTGCTTGGCAGCTACAATACGGTACTCGCCATTCTCGAGCTTATTCCACATAGAGCCCGAGGCGTCAAGAATGAGTTCAACATAGGTTTGTGCACTTGCTAAGGATAAGAAAATAAGACTAAGAAGGCTGATAAATGTTTTTTTCATTTCTACATCTCCAAATGAATTTTACGGTCTAAGTCTAAAGAAGGGGCGTTAAATATGCGTCAAAAGCTCCGGACTCGAGTTTTGTAAAGCTGCCTTTAAGCTACCGGTAAGCATATAGTCAAGCTTTTAGTAACCTAAAAACCGAAGAATGTGGTAGCTTGGCGTTGTCAACAGGATACTTAGGAGACCGGTATGATTCGCAAATTTTGCTTAGTCTGGATGATGGTGCTGGCTTTAATCTTGAGTCAGCTTAGCTGGTCACAGGGCGAATACCTAAACGAAGAGGCCTGGGCTTTTTTGGATAGTGCCAATAGTCTATTTGAGCAAGCCTTTAGAGATGCGGCGCAAGGGGTAACCAAAGAAAATGCCCAGCAATATGTACTGAGTCTCAATCAGTTGTACAGCGCAACGAATGGCCTCGAGCTTGCCCTTAGGGAGCGGCAAGGTGCGTTTCAGCAAGCAGGTCAGACGGTACCTCTGGATTTGAGTTACCTGGTAACGGCTATTTCTGCCCTGGGTTCAGGAATAAGCGCCCTGGCTGATTACTACCAGCAGTTGCAGTCGCCGATGGCTATGCCTGGGGTTTTGCAAAACAATTTAAGAATTGCGCAACTAAACAGTACAATATACTGGCTGGCCCTGAGCCTTTATCAGGAAAAAGCCGAGCCTTAAACTCGCTGAAAAGACTCAACATTCACCACAAAAATAACCGCACCCCCCACTGAAACATCTATAACCTGACTGAAATAAGGCTCGGGAGAATTAGCCAGAGGGTGAATGGCCTGAGGTTGAGTACGCTCATGACAGGTCGTGCGCACAATAGAGGTAACAGTTTCAACTTCAGCATCATTAACACCGATAAGAAACGTGGTATTGCCTTCACGCAAAAAGCCGCCAGTAGTGGCAAGTTTGGTGGCTCTAAAGTTTGCCTCAACAAGAGCTTGCTGTAGCCTCGAGGCGTCGGCGTCCTGAACAATGACAAGAAGCAGTTTCATGCTAAGTAAAGACTATCATGTAAGGGTGACTCGAGCATAGATACAAAACCTGTGTTAAAGCGCTTTACCACAGCGTTTACAGTACAGGGCATCGGAGTCGTGGTGGCTGTTGTCACAGTGGGTGCAGGTACGTTCAGCAGCTTTTTCTGCCCGGCTCAATTCGACAGAAACAATGCCTGTGGGCACAGCAATAATGGCGTAGCCTAAAATCATAACCAGTGCCGAGAAAAATTGACCCAGCGGCGTTTTGGGAGCAATATCTCCGTAGCCAACCGTGGTCAGGGTCACAATAGCCCAGTACACACTTACAGGGATATTGTGAAAGCCGTTGGCGGGTCCTTCAATAAGGAACATAAGAGAGCCAATAATAATAACAAGCGTAACAACAGTCACCAGAAAAACAATGATCTTAGCGCGGCTGGCACGCAAAGCTCTGGTCAGTATGCTGGCTTCACCCACAAATTGTACCAATTTGAGAACCCGAAAGACGCGCAAAAGCCGGAGTGAGCGAATCACGATAAAATACTGGGTTCCTGTTAAGAAAAGGCTCAAGTAGCTGGGCAAAATAGCCAGCAGATCAACCACGCCATAAAAGCTCCGAATATATTTCGCGCGGTTATAGGCGGTGTAGAGTCTTAGCAGGTACTCGAGTGTAAAAAGTGCAGTAAAGAGCCATTCGAGTCCGCGTAGCGGCCCACCGTAGCGGAGGCGAAAACTGGCAACACTCTCGAGCATAACCAAAACGACACTGAGGACAATCGCCCAGAGCAAAACTACATCAAAGAGTTTAGCTGCTGCAGTATCATGCTCAAAAATAATATTGCCGAGTCTGGTTTTAAACGACTTCATGGTTTAGCCCGAGAGTTGATATAGAACATTATGCCGTATTGTAACTGGCTCTTTGCTCAGATCTAGGAAGTTCTTATGATTAGGGAAGGGTATGGCTAGCTGTTCGTCACTGAAATAAAAAATCCCCCCTCGAGTAGTAAGGGGGGAAGACCACCACGCCTTTAGCTTACGCTATCAATGACGCGCCTAAAACGCATCCGTCACAAATTCTGACAGGAATCTTACTCGAGCTTAAATAGCGTTAATCCCTACGGTTAGGCGCAGAGCAAATGCTTACCATGGTTGCATGAAACATGCCCTTAGACAAACACTTGTCATTTCTGCCCTCAGCATGACGCTTATTGTGAATGCTCTGGCAAATATCCTGCCTATAAACGGCATAACCACAGGGGAGCGCTCAGATGCCTACCCCACCCTTTTTACCCCTGCTGGCTATGTCTTTAGCATATGGGGACTGATTTATCTGGGGCTTATTGCCTACGCCATTTTTCAGGCGCTACCTGCGCAAAAAGAAAATGGGCGCCTTCAGGCACTGGCTCCCTGGTTCATTCTAAATGCCACGGCTAACACGGTCTGGGTCTTTGCCTGGCACTATGATTTGATTGGTTTATCTATGCTGCTTATAAGCATAGTATTGGTAAGTCTTATTTTTGCTTACCGCGCCCTAAGAACGGCCGAGGCTGGTGTGACTCGAGCCGAAACCTGGACAACCCGACTGCCTTTCAGTATTTACTTGGGCTGGTTAACCGTTGCTACGGTTGCTAATGCCAGTGTCTGGCTATATCAGCTGGGCTGGGCTGGTTTTGGGATAAGTTCTGGCATTTGGACAGTGCTTATGATTGTTGTTGCTAGTTTGCTTGGGCTGGCCTTTTTGTTTTTTGTACAGGATTTTGCTTATACCTTTGTTCTGATCTGGGCTTTTGTAGGCATTGCCGTGAAACATTGGGATGTGCAACTTGTGGCTATCAGTGCTGTGGTGGCTGCGGCTTTACTTGTGGTAGCGTGTTTGCTCAGAGGAATGGCACCCGGAACTCCGGTCAAACAAATGAGCTGGCAGGCTTAGATGCCAGTTGCACTCATTTCTGGGGGTGCACAGGGGATTGGTAAGGGAATTGCCAAAGTCTTACTCGAGCACGATTACCAGGTGCTTATTTGCGACCTTGACGAAGAGGCGGGGCAGGAAACAGTTGAGGAACTAGGGGAGGGGCTCGAGTTTATTCAGGCTGATGTCTGCCGGGAAGAGGATGTTAAGCGAGTTATCAGTAAGACAGTTTCCTCTTTTGGTGAGCTAAGTGCTCTGGTTAATAATACGGGGATGGGCATCAGTAAGGCAGTTACCGAACTAAGTCTGTCAGAGTGGAATAAGGTTATAAACACCAATTTAACCAGCGCTTTTCTCTTTAGTAAATACAGCGCAGCTTATTTAAAGAAAGCCAGAGGAGGCATTGTTAATATAGCTTCGACAAGAGCACTGATGTCTGAGGCCAATACAGAGGCTTATGCTGCCTCCAAGGGAGGTATTCTGGCGCTGACGCATGCTCTGGCTATAAGTTTGGGGCCAGACGTACGCGTGAATGCGATAAGTCCTGGCTGGATAGACGTCTCAGACTGGCAAAAATCAGTTAACCGTAAACCCCCTCATCACTCTGAGGCAGATAAAGCCCAGCACCCTGTAGGCCGCGTTGGAGGGCCCGAAGATATAGCCGAGATGGTTTATTATTTGCTCTCGGATAAGGCAGGTTTTATCAGTGGACAAAATTTTGTGATTGATGGGGGAATGACTAAAAAGATGATCTATATTGACTAAACCCAAATAAAAAACGCCCGGGGGTTCCGGGCGTGAATTGTCGAAAAAAACTTAGCGGTGACGTGCAACAGCTTTTGTTACACGGACATTATCAGCTTGAGGGCCTTTTTTACCTTGGGTAATTTCGAAACTTACTTCATCGCCTTCGTTGAGTGAGCGGTAGCCGTCACTTTGAATAGCAGAAAAGTGGACAAATACGTCTGCACCACCATCAGCCTGTTCAATAAAACCAAAGCCCTTTTCACTGTTAAACCATTTTACTTGACCTGTTGCCATCTTTCTTACATTCCTTACTGCTGTGCAAAGGCACAGCATAAAACATTTCCGAGCCGAGGCTCGAGTTACGAAAAAGTACAGTTACTTTTGCGGAACGCCTTAGTGTACAGCATTGCGGGGCAAAATACTAGCTTTGCCGGGTTTATTGTAAAAAGTCTTCACGTAAGGGCGTAAAACAGTCAAGCAGCGTGGTCTTGCTATGTATCACAACGCCATGCAAGGTTTCAGGGGGAACATAATAGCTATCTCCCTTTTTAAGTCGAATGGGATCTTGGCCTTCCATAAGAAAATCAAGTTCCCCCTCAACTACATAGCCAATTTGTTCATGCGGATGTTTGTGCATGGGGGCTTTAATGCCTGCTTCAAAACGGAACTCAATGGCCATAAGCTGACCACCAAAGGCCAGCACGCGGCGCTCTGCGCCTTCGGGCGTTATAGCGGGAGCTAAATTATCAATATGAACAACAGTCTGCATAGGTCTCCTTAAAGAGTAATGATTTGCCCGGATTGTGCTGATTGATAGGCTGCCAGGATGAGCTCGAGGCTGTGACTGGCGGTAAGGGCATTAATCATGGGTTCTCTCGCCTCTTGAATTGCGGCAATAAAGTCCTGAATGATAAGGGCATGATTCTGGGTTGAAATGGCTTTAGGGTCAGCGGCTCCGCCATCTTTTTGCACGGTAGCCTGAGGTTTCTCAGCCTGCACATCCCAGCGAACAATGCGCTCACCCTCTATACGAAACGAACCCTCACTGCCACAAACCTCCAGGCTGTGGGCCGCACCAGGCGTACTGGCGGTGGTTCCTGAAATACTACCGAGCGCCCCATTCTCAAAAATCAGACTGACAGAGGCGGTATCTTCAACGCTTATATCTCTAGCAAGCGTGCCAGAAAAGGCCGCTACTTGCCTTGCCCGACCAAACCACCAGACACCCAGATCAACAATATGAATACCCTGATTCATCAGGATACCGCCCCCATCCAGCTCAGGCGTACCGCGCCAGGCCGCGCTTTCATAGTAGGCCTGGGTACGAAAATAGGGCATGCTGATGTTTAGGAGTACGGGTTTTCCCAACCTGCCTGAGTCTATAACCGATTTAATCTGACGAAAGAAGGGGTCAGCGCGGCGCTGAAGGGTGACGCCTAGGCGCAGATTGTTGGCTTGTGCCAGGGCATAGAGTTCCTTTGCTTCTGCGATGTTTAAAGTGATGGGTTTTTCTATAAGAACGTGTTTGCCAAGCTCGAGTGCCCTTTTGGCCTGTGCAAAGTGCTGACCACTGGGTGTTGCTAGGCATACAGCGTCTAGCCCTTCCTGCCTGAAAAACGCCTCGCTCTCATCAAAGCAGGGCACGCCCCAGGTGGCTTCAATGCTTGCTGTGTCACCACCCGGACTGCGTAAGGCTGATAGTAACCGGGCGTCTGATTGTTCTTTAACAATAGTGGCGTACCAGCTGCCTGCTGTACCCACACCAATAACACCAAAACCTAGGGGTTTGTTTTTATGCTGGTTCATCCTATATCCTATACCATAACGAGAGTAAAGCAAGTTTACCCCATGAACTATATTCGAGGAAAATTTGCTGCATTTACAGATACTTAGTTCACTCGAGTTTGTTAGTAGCGCTTGAAACAAACTTTAGGAAATGCTTAGGAGTTGCTATGTCACACTGGAATCTTGACCCGGATCGCTGCTTTTCCCCACTGCTCAGCCAGAGTAGCCTTGCCAGAACGATTTATGAAGAGATTAAGGATTTGCCGCTGGTTTGCCCACATGGACATGTGCCCCCAAGTCTGCTAGCCAACCCGGATGCCACTCTGGGTAGCCCTGCCGAACTTTTTGTGATACCTGACCACTATATATTCCGGATGCTTTACAGTCAGGGAATTAAGCTCGAGTCGCTTGGTGTACCCAGTCAGGACGGCACTCAGGTTGAAACCGATGGACGTAAAATCTGGCAACTATTTGCTGACAACTTTTATTTGTTTAGAGCTACTCCAACAGGTCTCTGGATAAAAGATGAACTCATCAATGTTTTTGGCATCTCTGAAAAATTAACCGAAGAATCGGCCCAGCGCATCTATGACGAGCTCGAGGAAAAACTGGCTCAGCCTGAGTTTAGCCCGAGAGCCCTATTCAAGCGCTTTAACATTGAAGTTTTAACCACAACTGACGCTGCCCATGACACTCTGTCAGACCACGCCTCCATGCATGAAGAAGGCTTTACCAGCGTGCGCCCTACCTTTAGACCTGATGCTGTGGTTAATCTGGACGCGCCCAACTGGCGGCAAAACATCGATAAATTATCTGAGGTGTCGGGCATAGAAGTCAAAGATTATAAGAGCTTTATTGTCGCCCTCGAGCAGCGCCGGACTTTCTTTAAAGAACTTGGTGCTACCGCAACTGATCATGCTGCTCTGACTGCTGAAACAAAACCCTTAAGCGATGCTGAAGCTGAAACCATTTTTGCCAAGGCGCTTTCAGGAAAGTCAGAGACCAGTGACGCTTCTCGCTTCACTGCTCACATGCTCTCGCAAATGGCGCGCATGAGTACCGAAGATGGTCTGGTTATGCAGCTTCATGTGGGGAGTCGCCGCAATCATAATGCTCAAATATTTAACACCTTTGGGCTGGATAAAGGAGCAGACATACCCGTAGCGACCGAGTGGACAAGGTCACTCGAGCCTCTCCTTAACAGCTATGGTAACGATGAGCGCTTTAAACTCATTCTCTTTACCCTGGATGAAACAACCTATAGCCGTGAACTTGCTCCCTTGGCGGGTCACTACCCAGCCTTAAGGCTAGGCCCACCGTGGTGGTTCTTTGATTCGGTCAAAGGCATGGAGCGCTATTTTGACGCGGTTGTTGAAACGGCAGGCATTTATAACCTTGCAGGCTTTAACGATGACACCAGGGCATTTGCCTCGATACCTGCACGCCACGATGTCTGGCGCAGAGTATGCAGCAACTGGCTAGCTGGTGAAACTTTAAAAGGCTTTATCGATGATGAAGAGGACGCTGCCGAAATGGCCCGTGAGCTGGCTTATGGTTTAGCGAAGAAGGCCTACAATTTATAAATAGCCTAAATAGATTTAAATGCGATTAAAAGTATTTAAGCAAAAAGATGTAAATCCAACTATTTTTTCAGAGGTCGAAAGAATAGATTATAAATTGTTTAATTTTTGCAAAACTGATTTAGCTACAGGGAATTTTACTGATGAATTATATAGATATTTGGTTACTGGACCGAGCTAATTAGGATAAGGTTATGACAAAAGACAAAGCCTTTTACGATCAGGATGAAGTGCTGGCAATTTATCTGGCACACCGTCAGCGACGTGACAACCCTAATGACGCCCTCGAGCGCCCCGTTTTCCTTGATTTAGCTGGTGATTTACGCAATCTTGACATTATTGATTTAGGTTGCGGTGATGCTGCCTTTGGTAGAGAAGCTTTGAGTGGTGGAGCAAGGTCTTATCTGGGTATTGAGCTTGCTGAGGGTATGGTACAACTTGCACTAGAAAACTTAGCAGATACCTCTGGAAAGGTTGAGCGAAAGGGCATTGAAGACTGGCAGGCGCAGGAGGGGCAAGCTGATTTTGTGGTCTCGAGACTTGCCCTAAATTATGTTGAGCATTTGGAGCCCGTTTTTCGGGAAGTCTATAAAGCTCTTCGTCCTGGGGGCAGATTTGTCGTAACCCTCGAGCATCCAGTCATCACCTCTCATTTTGCCAGTTTAGAAAGCGGTAAGCGCTCGAGCTGGTTGGTTGATGATTATTTTAAGTCTGGCGCCCGCAAACACGTTTGGTTGGGTAAAGAAATTACTAAGTATCATCACAGTATCGAGGACTATCTCAGTATGCTCGAGGAAGCAGGTCTGAGGCTCGAGCGTCTCAGAGAGTCAAAACCGCAGCGGGAGCATTTTCATAGCGAGGCAGAATTTCAGCGGCGGTTAAGAATTCCTTTGTTCTTATTTCTTGCAGCGTCTAAGCCAGCGTGAAACTTGTTAAGCTAGCTTTATGAATCTCAGCCTAAGCCCGGTAACTTTGGAGGATGCAGAAGATTTGGTCATGCTGCGAATTGCGGCTATGAGGGAAAGTTTAGAGCGCATTGGACGGTTTGACCAGGCTCGAGCCCGAGAGCGCTTTCTGGCAAATTTTACACCTGAATATACGCGGCATATTGAGCTGGATGGAATCAAAACAGGCTTTGTCGTCGTAAAACCCTTTGAGACTGGCTTATTGCTTGACCACCTGTACATTCGCCCGGATTTCCAAGGGCGGGGGCTTGGCTCGAGGGTGCTGGAAACAGTCTTTATGGAAGCAGATGAAAAAGGTCTTGCTATACGAGTGGGGGCACTAAAGGGAAGCGATTCAAACCGATTTTACCAGCGGCATGGTTTCAAACTAGTTGAGCAGGCCGACTGGGATAATTACTACCTTCGACCTGCTCGAGTTTAGTTAGTGTTGTGTTTATCTGGTGCCTAAAGGGGTCCAGTAACCATAACCGTCCCCTTGATACCAGGTATTGCTTTGATAGTCAAACGCCAGCGGATAGCCTTCAGGGGTAGTGTAAGACATATTAGGGTCGGGGTAAACAGGCAGACTATAGACTGAGCCGTTTTGACCGTAGTAGTTGGACTCGCCGTAGATAGCACCCTGAACATAGTTCTGCTGACCCTGATACTGCATATTGCTTCTATTCATGTAACCAGCCTGATTAATATCTAAGATTTCACTATTGGTTTGGGCAATCTGTGCGTTGGTTTGCGCCCAGCCTTGCGCATCCTGGGCTTGCAGTTGCTGGCCTCTGGTTATAACTGCCTGGCACTCTGCTGGACTATTCTGGCACCACAGCTGAAACCCTTTATCGGCAGCTTGCATATCGGGTGTGTTGTAATCGCCGGTTTGCTGACGGTAGTACTGAGCAAATTGGGCAATCATTTGCTGTTGTGCCTGGGCTGCTTGCTGATTGGCTTGTTGCATAAGCATATTCATCTGACCCATGGGATCCATCTGATTGTAATACTGCATTATCATATCTGCCTGTGCCATTGGGTCGTAGCCCCACTGGGCGTGAGCAGTTGAAATAAAACTGAGAGCGATCATAGTTAAGCCTGCGAGGGTGTGTTTGAGGGTTTTCATTGCGTTCTCCTTTTTCTTTGCAAGATGTTCTTGCTTGATGTTTAGAGTTTAGAAAAGGAGCGATTAATTTTGACTTAATTCTTGCCTAGTGCTTTGCTGGATACCCCGTAATGTTGCGAATAGCTTCGTAGAGCGGTCTTAGTTTTTTGTACATTCGCTTGTAAACTTGCTGGTAAAGCTCGTTATAAACAGCATGAGTCTCAGGATTGGGTTCAAAATGTTCACCCCTATGAGTCATAGACGCAACGGCGGTCGCAAAATCAGGCTGCAAACCAAGCCCAACGGCAGCTATGATGGCGGCACCCAGTCCAGACGCTTCGTAGAGTTTGGGTTTGCTGGTTGGTAGCCCAAATAGATCAGCGGTAATTTGCATGGCGGCTCTGCTTTGTGAGCCACCGCCTGCAACCCTTAGTTCGGTTAAGGGGGTGCCACTGCGTTTTTGCATGGCCTCGGCACCTTCTCGCAGGGCATAAGCCAGACCCTCTAAAATGGCGCGGTAAAGGTGGGCCCTGGTATGGACATCCCCAAAGCCTATAACCGCACCTTTGGCTTCGGGGCCAGGTTTTTTGAGTCCGGGTGACCAGTAGGGCTGAAGGATCAGTCCCATGGAGCCTGCTGGGATATCTGCTACAAGATCATCAAATAATGCTTCAGGGCTTATGTCCAGTTCAAAAGCTCGCTGGACTTCACGCAGGCCAAACTCCTGTTTAAACCAGTTAACCATCCAGTAACCTCTATAGACCTGAACCTCGAGGCTATAGTGTCCGGGTACAGCAGAAGGGTAGGGCGGTATAAAAGGAATGACCTCGAGGTAGCGTTTGTGGGTGCTATTGATGGTAGCAGTGGTGCCGTAACTAAGGCAGGCGATGTTTGGCTCGAGTGCGCCAGAACCTAGCACTTCACAGGCTTTATCGGCTGCTGCGGCAATAACAGGTAAACCTTCGGGTAGGCCTGTTTGCTTTGAGGCTCGAGTTGTCAAGACGCCGATTTGCTCCCCTGGTTTATACAGTTTTGGCAGCTGCTCAGGTGTTACATCCTTTAAAACCTGCCACTTCCAGTCCCAGCTTTTTGCCCAGCTTTGCCCCTTGTAATCAAAAGGAATGTAAGCGACCTGCGAGCCTACTGAGTCAACAAACTCGCCACAAAGTTTAAAATTCAGATAGCCTGACAAAAGCAAATATTTATGCGTTTTCTGCCAGAGTTCTCTCTGGTGTTTGGCGAGCCAGTTGGCTTCAGCTTCTGCTTGAAAATAGCGAATGGTTTCGCGCATGCCAATCAGGCCAAAGGCCAGTCCCCAAAGCCCTCCTACTTCCGGCAGTCCTTCGGTGCGGCGCTGATCAAGCCAGATAATGGCGTCGCGTAAGGGTTGACCAACACGGTCAACATTGACGACCGTGCCTCGCTGCGTAGTGAGAGCAAGACCAGCAATGTCAAGGGCACTTGCCTTGCCCTTTTGCCAGATTTGCTGACAGGCGTCGCAAAGGCAGTTCCAGTAAAGCTCCGGGTCTTGCTCGGCCCAGCCGGGTTGCCTGGAAACATAAGGTTCAATGCTTATCTGTACCTTGTCAACTAGCGTTCCAGCGAGATCAAAAACCAGAGCACGCACGCTTTGCGTACCAACATCTATGGCAAGGAGACATTCTTTTGACAAGCTACTACAGTTTAATACTGCAAATCTCTGAGTGCTTTAGAAAAGCCATACACTGCTGGCGCTTATCTAAAATCAGAGTAGTAGCGCTCATTGGGTTTCCAGCCCAGCGCATTGGCCATGCGATTGGTAAAGTTAAACATGGCTGCTACTTGCGCCACTTCGGCAATGCCTTTGTCAGAAAGACCAATGGCTCGTAAAGGCTCGAGGTTTTCTGGTGTCATCTTGTAAGAGTCCGTTGTCATGGCAACGGCAAAGTCAAGCATGGCCCGTTCTCGGACAGATAAGGGCGCCCGGCGGTAATTGTGAGTAATAAGATCAACCAGAATAGGGTCACCCGTTATCTCGCGCAAATAGGCGCTGTGCGAACCCAGGCAGTACTCACAGCGGTTTTCTGCTGAAACAGCCAGCCCAATCATTTCGCGTTCTTTAGGGCTTAATTCGCCTTCTTCGGTGCGCATAAGGTAGTCGTAATACTTAAACCAGCGCATAAAGTGGCTGGGGCTAAGCGCCATGGTTTTAAACACATTAGGAATATGCCCAAGTTTTTCCTCGGCTTTGCTAAAGAGGCTTTGTACATCTTCGGGAAGTTCATCTCTTTCAGGAACCTGAAGCCAGCTTATTTTTTCCATAAGCTATTGTACCGGGTAATAGAAAAACGATAATGGTAGTACCAGGGTTTACGGCTTTTTTTGATGAATCAGACAATGGCAG
The DNA here is from genome assembly GCA_020431825.1 of Trueperaceae bacterium. GTDB lineage: Bacteria > Deinococcota > Deinococci > Deinococcales > Trueperaceae > JAHEBB01. The sequence continues at coordinate 13,958 of JAGQHN010000109.1, forward strand.
TAAAAAGCACTTCTACTTTTTGTGCAAGCTTACAGAATCTTGCTACGAGATTTGTTTTGCTCTATAAAAGACACTGTACCTTGGCCCTTTTTGGGCTTAAAAAATAGTAAATATCGGAGTATTTTGCTTTTTAACGCTTTTTTGACGCCCCCTTTTTATAGTTCTTTTAACAGTAAGTTGATGACGAACTGGTTATGGTAAGCGGGTCTACTTGCTGAAACCCAAAGATTTGGAGCGTTACTCCAAGGAAGGAAACGAAGATGAAAAGAGTACCGAGACGTTTATTTTATATGCTGCTAGGCTTTAGTTTTATGCTTGCGGCTTGCTCGAGTCCAGGCACTGGAGGGGTGCCCACGGTAACAAGTGTGACGATTACCGGTGTACCTGCCTCGAGTCAATTAGCCGCTGGGGCAACCGTTGACTTGGGTGCGACCGTTTCCGTAAGTGGTGGCGCATCTCAGGAAGTTGACTGGAGCAGTAGCGATACCGCAGTTGCAACTGTTAATAATGATGGTGTTGTTACGGCAGTGGCAACTGGCACCGTTGATATAACTGCAACCAGCCAGGCTGACGCCACAAAGTCAGATACCGTGACTCTGACAATTGTTTTGACAACTACGGATTGCAGTAATCCGGAAGAACTACCTTCGACCATTAATGATGACACAACGCTAAATGCAGGACGCTGTTACCGTGCTGTGAGCATTGTTGATGTCAATGCGGAACTTACTATTCAACCTGGTGTTACCATTCTGGTAGATGCTGATAAGCGGATTGATGTTGAAAGTAAAGGCCATCTGATTGCAGTAGGTACTGCCAGTCAACCAATCGTGATTAAAGGTGCAACCTCGAGTGCTGGTTTCTGGGGGACATTACGTATTCTTTCAGGAACGGTAGTTAATAGACTTGAGAACGTCATCATCTCTGACGGAGGCAACAACACCAGTTACCCTGGGAATGTGTGGGTTTCATCGTCAGGAAAAGTAAGCATAAAGAACAGTACTTTTTCAAACAGTGCTCGCTACGGACTGTATGTTTCATCAGGTGGACAATTGGAAAGTTTCTCAGGGAATAGCTTTAGCAAAAACAACATTGCTATGTATCTAAGAGCAGAGCATATGGGTTCATTGGATAATGCCAGTGTCTACAACGATGGCAATGCTGAGAACTACCTTGATGTAGATGGTGGAGCAACAGTAGCAAGTGGAACCTGGCCAGCAACAAATGCACCTTTTAGAGTCCTGGACGGCAAAATCATCGACATCAACCATGACATAAGTGTAGAAGCAGGTGCTCGCATAGAGTTTGAAGGTGGCTCGAGGATGGATGTTGAAACCGCTGGGTCGTTAAAAGCAGTGGGTACGGCAGCGTCGCGGGTAGTCTTTACAGGTACTGCTACTATTCCTGGTGCCTGGGACACTATTCGGGTCATGTCAGATGATGTGAATAACGTTTTTGATTTTGTTGAAGTTTCTTACGGCGGTGACAATACCAGTTACCCTGGCAATATATGGTTAAGCAGCTCGGGTCGTTTAAATCTGACCAATAGCGTTATCAGTAACAGTAAGCAGTTTGGGGTATATGTAGCCTCTACAGGTGAACTAATTCAAAGTGGAAATACTTTTGCAGCTAACACTTCTGGTGATATTGGCCCTTAATCAGGCCTCGAGTAAAAAAGCGGACTGTTTTGGCAGTCCGCTTTTCTTTTGAAATAGAATTGTTTAACTGACCAGCTCTTTGACCGCACCCTTACGAATGAGATACTCACCAATTTGCACAGCATTCAGAGCAGCACCCTTACGGATTTGATCACCTGAAACAAACAGCGCAACGGCGCCAGGCTTACTCACATCATCGCGGATGCGACCAACAAAGCAGTCGTCCTGACCACTCGAGCGCAGCGGCATAGGGAAGGTGTTGCCCGCACGGTCATCAATGACTTGCAGGCCTTCAGCTTTGGCTAATACTTCTCTGGCTTCATCGGCCCTTACAGGGCGCTTAAACTCAGCATGAATGGCTTCTGAGTGGGCTCTAAAGACAGGTACGCGGATGCAGGTCGCACTAATCATCAGCGAGTCGTCATCTAAGATTTTGCGTGATTCATTTAACAGTTTGCGCTCTTCGACATTGTAGCCATCTTCGCCAATATCACTATCATGACTAAACAGGTTAAAGGCAATCTGATGCTGAAATTTCTCTACCTTTACAGCTTCACCAGCCAGTACGGCCCTTGCCTGATTCTCGAGTTCGTTTATTCCTGCTGCACCGGCACCAGATACGGCCTGATAGGTGGCAACCGTGGCTCTGGTTAAGCCAAACGCTCTATGAAGTGGTGCCAGGGCCATAAGCGCAATGATGGTAGAGCAGTTTGGATTGGCAATAATGCCGCTATGTTTTAAAGCCGCGTCGCCATTGATTTCTGGTATGACCAGAGGGCAGCGCTCATCCATGCGCCAGGCACTGGTGTTATCTATAACGACGGCGCCGTGAGAGGCCCATTTCCAGGCATCAGCTTTAGAAATGGAACCGCCAGCACTGGAAAAGACAATATCGGCCTCGAGGTTGCCATCTTTGGGTAAAGCCCTAAGCACAAGATCTTGCCCCTGATAGCTGATGCGTTTACCCGCCGAGCGCTCAGAGGCAAAAAGCGTGAGCGTCGTCGTTGGGAAATGCCTTTCACTAAGAAGCTGTAAAAACTCCTGCCCAACTGCGCCGGTGGCGCCAACGATTGCTACACGCATGATGTACTCCTTTACGGCGTGGCTGAAAGCTCACGCAAACTCAGAGTTTAGCATGTCTTTAAAGCGAGGGTCGCAGGACAATTGCACTTTGCTAACCCGGCTCGAGCCTTTGCCTGGAGCAGAGCTACGATTATGCCAGCCGCAAAATTAACATAAGATTAAGGCAAATTCTGCCTTAATCGGGCTAAGTTTTCATAATAGCTTTTTAAACTAATCTTAAGATCTTTAGAACCCTAAAGACCGACATAACCCCTCCCCTCCTCAGAAAAGCCCCCCCTCCTCGGGGGCTTTTTTATGAGATTTCACTTTTTTAAGCAGGGCGAAAAATCCTACGCAGACTATTATCATCATTCTCTAAACTTTCTCTATGCAGAGATGGTTAATTGCTTGTATCTTTCTTGTAAACCTTGTTCAGGCGCAGTCGATTGCTCCCTTTCTAAGCCCGCCTTTTACAGGTGCCTATCCAGTTTCTAATGTGTTTGACCATGCCTATCCCTTTGCCTTTGAAGATACTGGCGGCACGCAGCTTAGTTTTTGGGGTGCTGAAGTGGTTATGGGATATGACGGACATACGGGGTATGACTGGGTGATGCCTGAAGGGACTCGAGTTCTGGCAGCTGCTGAAGGAGAAGTGGTTTTTGCCGGAGCCAGCACGAGTTTTTGCCCCTTTCCCAGCATTAACCGAGAGGTTGAAGGTGTATCGGTGACTTTAAAACATGAACAAGTTGGTGTCACATTCTTTACAACTTATGCCCATTTGAGTGAAGTGTTTGTAAAAGAGGGGCAGCAGGTTAACAGCGGATTTGCCCTGGGTCGCTCGGGCAATACGGGCTGTAGTCGTGGGCCACACCTGCACTTTGGCGTTCGTGCTTTGAAAGAAGATGGCAGTAAAGTTTTTACTGACCCCTATGGTTGGCACGGCAGTTTACCTGATCCCTGGGAAAGGCATGAGGAGGGTGCAAAAAGCTGGGACTTATGGCTTGAGCCCCCCGACATTTACCGTGAGTCTGAACTTGCTGATGATTACAAAGGTAACCCTGAGGTACTCATTACTCGAGTCCACTATATGGGTATAAATGACGCCAAATATCCCAACAATGAATTTATAGAACTTAGTGTTAACCGTAAAGAAGCGCCCAATGGCTATTTTTTAGGTAAGCACCGTTTAATGGGCGATTCGGGAGAAAGCTATATCATCCCAAATGGGTTTTATCTCTATCCTGGTAAGCCTGTGCGGATTTTTAGTGGTCATGGCATTGATAATGAACGAGAGCTTTACTGGGGCTTAGACCAGCCTGTCTGGAATGATAATGGTGGCTGTGTTGCTCTAAAAAAACCTAACGGACAAACTATGTTCAGGTTTCGGTACAGGGGCGAAGGAAACTGTCCTGATTAATAGCTGTCTGAATCCTAAGCTGATTCTGCCAACCCTGCTGGCTTATGCTCAAGACTTGCAAAAATAGAGAGACTTGAATAAAAAAGAATGCTGGGCGTAGTTTAGTGTGTGAAAACGAAACTAA
>JAGQHN010000010.1:0-63796 GCA_020431825.1 Trueperaceae bacterium
TGTTTGGAATGGTAGCTTTTTGCTATACAGAACAGTGTCGAGCATTTCTGAGAGATGAGTTAGCTTATTCAGATCATCCCCTTCAGGATCATAGACTCGGTAATCAATAACCCAAAACTTCTCCGTCTCAGGATTGACGTAGACACAAGTTACTATCCCGATGCCATAGATGACGCGCTTTTCGTTGCCACTCCACTGCCGTCTGACCAGACGGGCTTCGCGGCTATAGCGTTTATCCAATACCACATCATCAAACAAGATATAAGCCTGTTCACTAGGTGCTACATCTTCCCGTACATTTTCCCACAGAACTCTAGGTCTCAGTTTATCTAGCCGTAAAAAACGATTCATGCTGTCATGGCTATAATCTTCACTATGATCAGCTAGATACGTTTGCGTATAGTTGATTTGGCTACTTATCAAAAACTGACAGTAATCCAGTCGATGTTGGCTATAGTTCATTCCTTACTTCATCACACCTTGCCATTTGCTTGGTGTGCGTAAGTCCTAAACAAAAAGTATGGAAAAACTACTAGGAAAATTGGGCCAAGAATTATTGGCCAGTCGCTTAAGACCATTTTCTCTTTAAGGAAAATAATCCTAACTATGGAATAAACCATGAGTATTCCATAGATAAATCCTATTGTGCTACCAATAGTCATCATTATTCCCACTTTTCTTTTAATAACTTTATACATGTTTACCTGTTGAAACTAATGCTTTTTAGAGAATATGGTTTCTATTTAAACACACTTAGAAGGTTTCTATGAGTACGAAAGTCTACTTAACTATAAAATTCAAAACAGGGTTGATTGTAAAAGATGCTCTTCAAGAAACTCTATTCAAGAGCTTCTATCAGGCTCAGACCCTCACCATTTTCCAGTACATAGTAGCCTTGACCTTGTTTTTCAGCCTCTGCAACAAAGCTTTCTGGCGAAACAGTATTAAAGCTAAACATGTCATAGTGACAGGGTATGACACAGCCTATATCAAGAGTTTTGGCTAAGCTCACAGCTTCTTTGGCAGATAAATTGCCTGCTACGCCGCGTGAGGGGTCGTGACCATTTATGGGCAACAGAGCGAGGTCTATTTGCCACTTACTTAGCGTTTCAATCATGCCGTCATAGAGTACCGTGTCACCGCTGTGGTAAAGGATAAATTCACCTATCTGAATGATGAGTCCGATGTATTTGGGTTCACCCTGTTCATCAAACTCGAGCCCCTCATGCGCAGCCGGAACTGCGTGAAACCTGATGTCTTTTAAGTAAAGAGGCTCGGCAAGTTTTATGCCTGTTAGTCTATCTCTAGCTACCTGCAAACGTTCAGCGGCATCGTCCAGATTGGCCTGAGCTACGACGACGCTTAGGTCTTTATTAACATTCATCAGCGGAACGAGGGTTTCGGTGTCAAGGTGGTCGGTGTGATTATGCGAGGATGTTACTATGTCTATAAAATCAAGCTTTTCTGGTGCCATGACTCGTTCAGTCATACGAAGGTGGGGTTTAGCGGTTTGGGCGTATTTTGTCGTTAACGAATCTGAGAGATAAGGGTCAAGCAAAAGATGCCGATTTTGCCATTTTATGAGGAAGCCACTTTGTCCCAGCCACCATATATGAAGGCTCGAGGCCTCACCCCTTGTTTCATGGACACTCTCTAGAAACGTGTCATCTTTGGCATAGGCTGGTTTCATAGCTAAAAGCTTACCCTGTTTGACCATTCTGCGTATTTTGTAAAGTCGGGCTAAAATGGCAGGATGATTCAGGTCTTAGTACAAGGAAGCGATGATGCCAACCGAGCGCATTTATAGTGCCAATGCCAGCTATCAGCAGCTCGAGGCGCTAAAAACTAACCGCAACAAGCGGCAAAAACAAGGAGTATTTTTACTCGAGGGTGTCAGGCATATTAATCAGGCGCTTGCTTATCATTGGGGGGTTGAGGGGTTTTTATATGCTGCGGGTAGTCAGCTTTCGGACTGGGCGCAGGGTGTTTTAGCAAGTCAGCCAGAAGTAAAGCATTATGTGATTGAACCAGCTCTGTTTCAAAACCTAAGTAACAAAAATGAGGGTTCAGAGCTGCTGGCACTGGTCGCCATCCCTTCTGATGATTTTAAGCGGATTCACTTTAAGGATTTGCCCTTGCTTGTCGTGTTTGACCGCTCGAGTAGTCCCGGTAATCTGGGTACCCTTATTCGCTCCTGTGATGCGCTGGGGGCAGATGGCCTGATTATGACGGGCCATTCGGTTGATCTCTACGCCCCTGAAACGGTTGCTGCGACAGCAGGCTCACTTTTTGCCTTAGCTGTCATTCGGCAGGCGTCTCACAACGAGCTTTTGCCCTACTTTGAGCAGATTCGAGCAGATTACGGTGACCTGCAAATTGTAGCGACCAGCGCCAAAGCATCTCAGGCTGTTTACAACTCTAGCTTCTGGCGCCCGACGGTCCTATTGATTGGTAATGAAACCGTGGGGCTAAGTCGAGCGTATCTGGAACTGGCAGATACTTTAGTAACTATCCCCATGCAAGGCTCAGCCAGTTCATTAAATGTTGCCTGTGCCACCACTGTCTTGCTTTATGAGATAGCACGCCAGCGTGGCTCTTAAATTTAAAAGCCCTAAGCACTAGCCACTATTGTCTAAGCACTATTCCCTTATCCCCTTCTTAGCGGTATAACTAGCCCAAAAAGGAGCCCTATGAATTTCCCCAAACTCTCTGACAGTTTTCGCCTCGAGCGTCTCACCCTTCCTGAGGGACAGCTTCGCGTTGTTATAGATACCGATACCTTTAATGAGGTAGACGATCAATTTGCCGTAGCTCACGCCCTCTTATCCCCTGAGCGTATGGCGGTTGAGGCGTTATACGCAGCGCCTTATTTCAATCAGCGCTCGAGCAGTCCAAAAGATGGCATGGAAAAAAGCTATCAGGAGCTTCATACGCTGTTGGGCCGTCTGGGTAAACCCTCAGAGGGTTTGGTTTACGCAGGTTCTACGGATTATTTATCGAGTAGTGAGTTGCCTCAAGAAAGTGAGGTTGCCCGGGATCTGGTTAAGCGGGCTATGTCCAGTAAGGAACCGCTTTATGTAATGGCGATTGGCGCCATTACCAATATTGCTTCAGCAATTTTGCTCGAGCCGCAAATCATTGAGCGGATAGTGGTTGTCTGGTTGGGGGGGCATGCCCTTCACTGGCCCCACACCAGAGAGTTTAACTTAAAGCAAGATATTCACGCTTCTCGAATCATCTTGGATTCAGGTGTACCGCTTGTTCTTATTCCTTGTCTTGGTGTGGCCTCGCACCTTATTTTGTCTATCAGTGAACTTGAAACCTTTGCCAAAACCTGTGGTGCTATGGGCGAGTACCTTGTTAATACCATTGCCAGCGCCCGGCATGAACATGCCCAGCACCGTGCCTGGTCACGCATTATCTGGGATATATCAGCAAGTGCCTACTTCATCGATGATGCTTGGGTACCTACGGAATTTAAGCCCAGCCCCCTGTTAAGCAGTGAGTTTACCTGGAGTTTTGATGGCTCGAGGCCTCTCATTCGAGTCGCTAATATGGTCTGGCGAGATGCAATTTTTAGTGATTTATTTCAAAAACTAGCAGTGCATGCGCAGAAGCTATAGATAGCTTTCGACTTCTGCCAGCGTCGGGCAGGCTTCGGCAGGGCCGAGTTTGGTGGTAGATAGGGCACCAACGACTGAGGCAAACCTGGCAGCCTGGGGCCAGTCCATGCCTCTGAGATGGGCTACTGCCAGTCCACCCGCAAAGCAGTCTCCGGCACCAGTTGGGTCTACTTCGCTAACGCGTATGGTCGGAATGTCTGTTACTTTGCCGTCGACAAAAAGCTTACTGCCTCTTTCGCCAAGTTTCAAAAAGACTGCTTTACCCTCGCGCATCAGTAAACTGCAAGCTTCTTCAGAGCTTTTGCCCTGAACCAGAAACTCAGCTTCTTTGGCGCTTGGTAAAATAACGGTGGCAGCTTCTAGAACAGTGCTGAAGGCATCCTGAATGGCTGGGTTGCCCATCAGTTCCGGGCGCAAGTTGGGGTCAAAAGAGATAGTGGCATTAATCTGCTGGGCTTTTGCAACAGCGCTCAAACAAGCTTCACGCATACTATCGGAACCGCAGAGTGAGGAGCCTGTTATGTGTAGCCAGTGCACGCGGTCAAGGCTTTGGGGTAAGTCGTCTGGCTCGAGTAATGCTGCGGCTGCTTGTGCCAGATGAAAAACAAACTGTCTTTCACCGCTCGAGTCATAAGCGACAAAAGCCATACCCGTAGTGTAGCCAGGTGCTATGCGTAAAGGCGTGCTTATACCACAGGACTCGAGGTGCCGCTGGCAGGTCTCAGCAAAAGCGTCTTTGCCGGCCACGCCATAAAAACCTACCTCTGCACCCAAACGAGCAGCAGCGCATGCAAAAATGAGGGGGGCGCCGCTGGCAAAAGGACCTTGAAATGTTCCGGTTTGCGAAAGAGGCAAATCACGCTCAGGTCGCATGATTTCGACCAGTACTTCACCGAGGCTGAGAATCATAGGGCTTACTTTATCATTCCAGAAAAAAGCTGGCGAAGACGGCTAAAGAGATGCTGGGGCGTGGCTTATTTTAAAATAACGTCACCTTAAAGGAGGATCGTATGGAAATGCGTAAAGATTTGATGGAGTACGTTGAAAACCATGAAGGTATACAGGTGATTCGTGGAGGAGGAGCCGATAACCGCAGCTGGAACGGCATCAGATACAAAACAGGCTTGTCTGGCAAAAATGTGGGTTCAAAAAATTTATCTATGAATCTTGCGACGGTACCGCCGGGAGCGATTGCTTACGCCCATATTCATGATGGGTTTGAAGTCATGCTGTTTTTGCTTCAGGGCAAAGTCAGGCATGATTTTGGACCAGACTTAAAGTTCTCGGTTGAAAATGAAGCCGGGGACTTTATCTATATAGAGCCTGGTGTCCCCCATGAGGTTTTTAATATTGGCGATGGGCCACTCATTGCCGTAGTAGCTCGCTCAGCAGCCGATGAATGGGATAAAATTGTTGACTATCCCTCAAAATACAGACCCAGTGCCGCTGCCAGTGATGAAAAAACTACCTGAGTCAGTGTCTGTCTTTCAAAGTTAAAAGCCTCTGACAGAATCAGTTTATGCTGTAAAAGTGGGGAATAAAGTAGGTATTTTTTGAATCCAGAACAGCATAAACCAGCCTTTGCCGAGTTCGTCATTCTCATGGCTATGATGACCTCTATTGTCGCCCTGTCTATTGATGGCATGCTACCTGCGCTACCCAAGATTGGGCAAGAGCTCGGGGTTATTGAAGCAAATAATAATCAGCTTATTCTTTCCCTATTATTTCTGGGCTTAGCTGTAGGCCAGCTTGTTTTTGGTCCAATTTCAGATAGTACAGGGCGTAAGCGACCCATTTATGCGGGGTTTATTGTTTTTATGGTTGGTTGCATCCTTTCTATAGTTTCGACAAATTTTTCACTCATGCTGCTAGGACGGTTTTTGCAAGGTTTTGGGGTAGCTGGACCAAGAGCTGTCAGTATGGCTCTGGTTAGGGACCGCTTTGAAGGTGAGGCCATGGCAAGAGTGATGTCTTATGTCATGACTATTTTTATTTTGGCACCTATGCTGGCACCCGCTTATGGACAAGCCATTTTGGCTTTTGCAACTTGGCGCTGGATTTTTGCCAGTTTTATCCTGCTTGCTGCTTTGACAATGGTTTGGTTTGCCTTAAGACAGCCTGAAACCTTGCTTCCAGAGAGGCGAAAGGCCTTTTCCCTGGGGCGCATCTTGCTCGGGACAAAAGAAGTGTTAAACCACAGAATTGCCTTCTCGTACACGCTGGCAGCAGGTCTTATTCAGGGTGCATTTCTAGGTTATCTCAACTCCTCACAGCAGATTTTCCAAGACCAATATGGCTTGGGAGAGCGCTTTCCGCTCTTTTTTGCCATTGTTGCGCTATCCCTTGGGGGGGCTTCATTTGTCAATGCTCAGCTGGTTATGAGGTTTGGCATGAAGCGTTTGGCGCATATTTCGGTCAGGGCACTTGCGGTTCTTTCCTTGCTTGCTTTAGCCATCAGCTATGTTCAGCAGGGCAATCCCCCCTTCTGGCAGGTTATGACCTACTTCTTAAGCGCGTTTTTCTTTGTTGGTATTTTGTTTGGTAATCTGAATGCCATAGCTATGCAGCCTTTAGGGCATATTGCCGGGATAGGTTCGGCGATTGTCGGTTCTTTGGGTTCGCTTATTTCTGTGCCTATTGGAACCTATGTGGGACTCAGCTATAACGGAACCATTCTTCCCATTCTTATGGGGCTGAGCCTTTTAAGTGTTCTTTCGATTGGGGTTATGATTTGGGCCGAAGGTACCCGGAAAGCTCGAGTCCTGCGGGTTTAGTCTAAAGGTATCTCAAGGCTAAAGCAGCTGCCCTGGTGTATCTCGGAACTTACTTTAAGCGTGCCCTGATGGGCATCAACAATGAGCTTGACCAGATATAGGCCCAGCCCTGTGCCTACCACCTGTGTCTGCGTACCACGTTTGTATTTTTGGAAAAGCTGGTTCAGTTGTTCTTGGCTCATGCCGTGCCCTTCGTCTTTTATGACCAGGCGAAAGCTCTTAGTTTGGGCTTCCAACTGGGCATAAACATGTTTGCCACTTCTCGAGTACTTTACCCCGTTACTTAAGAGGTTAATCATTACTCTGCTAATCAGGTCCGCATCAACACTGGCCTCTAAAAAATCTGGGGCGTCTAGCTGGATAATCATTTGTTTTTGACTTGCCTGCGCACTCACGGCGGCGACAGCGCGGCGTAATAAGTCAGCGACATTGGCCTTTTGCTTGGCTGGTTTAAAGCCTTCTGACTCGAGCCTTGAGAGATCCAGAAATGCATCGGTCAGTCGGCGCATGCGTGCAGCTTCCGTACGGATGATTTCAAGGGGTTCCTTGGGGTCAGCAAACTCTCCTGAGAGCAGGAGGTCGGCAAAACCCTGAATACTGGTGAGTGGGCTACGCAGGTCGTGAACCACCATGGCAATCATGTCTTGTCTTTGCTGGTCAAGTTCGCTTATTTTGCTTAAGTCGCTAATGGTACCCGCAACCCCTCTTATCTCGCTGCCATCTCTTACGACTTTTAGACTAAGTAAGATGGGGCTGGAGGCTTTTCGTTCGGTAAGGCCAAGCTCGAGTGTCTCGCCTCTTTCAATCATGGTGACGTAGGCCTCTTGAAATTGCTCCTGGCTGATGTTGAGCGCTTCGGGAATGCCGCGCAGCATATTTTTTTCGTTACCCAGTAACCTTCTGGCACTGGCATTTTTATAAATGCTATAGCCATAAGGACTCATGATAAAAACCGCCTGAGGCAGGGTTTCTAGCAGGGTTCCAAGCCAGCCCCGTTCGGCTGCCAAAAGATCGCTTAACATGCTTAAGGCCTCGAGCTTGGCCTGACTTGATTGCCCAACTCTTGGCAGAAGCGTATGGGTGAGGGTGGTGGTTTGTGATCTCAGGTTCTGATAGCGTGCTAGCTGGCTAAACGTTCCCAATGAGGTCGTGAGCAGCGCTTGAAAATGGGGTGGGGGAGGTGCTGGTAAGTTTAAAGCTAAGACGCCTATGGTTTTGCCATTGAGTTCGATAGGTTGAGCAAGATAGTGAGGCAAAGTGCCTTCGGCAAAAGGGCGTGATTCGGTCATGGCCTGTTCTGCCAGCTCGAGCATCCTCGGACTCAAGTCACCATGTTGAGCGCGCTCCTGACGAAAAATAAGCAGACCACCCTTGGCTCCTAGTCCCTGCTCGAGGGACTCGAGCATATCGGTGGCATCGGTGACATAGCCCTTAGGCGCAAAGCCCTGATGCAAGCTGTCAGCACTGGGAAATTCAGGGCGACTGAAGGTCGCACTGTCTAAGATTTGCAGCAGTTTGGTATTGAGTTCCAGGTCTAGCTTGCGAAGTTGCCCATAGCTTCCTGAGATATAGGCGCCAGCAAAGACAAGCATAGGACTTAAAGGGCTAAAAAAGAGATTGAGCCTGAAGGCCAGGTAACTGGCCAGCAGCGAAAGCCCCACACCTAATAAAGAATAGAGCAGGCCGTGTTTTTTGTTCGCCAGGTAGGGGCTGAGAAGTGCCAGAAAGAGCAAGCCTAAAACATATAAAAAAGGATTTACCTTATGCAGTTTGCCGTGGATTAGAGTAAAAATCTGATTGGCGTTGACCTCGAGTCCGCTCATTTTGCCAAAAGGGGTAATAATCTGGTCCTGGTCGGTGCCCTCGAGGGTCACACCAATCAGCACGATTTTGTTCTGAATCTCACTGTAGGCAAATTCATTACGGTAGACAGTTAAAAAAGACAGGCTGGGAAAACTGCCCGCAGGTCCACGGTAATCAATAAGGATGGGTTTCTTTTGTTTATACCTGCTGCTTAAGCCTGCTGCCTCGACAATTTCAAGAGCAAAGGAATTAAGCTCACCGTCTTTAAAAGCTACAACAGGCTGAAACTGTCTGGCAGATGTTTCTAGTTCGAGCACACCGCGCCGTGCCCCTTCAAGTAAAGGATTAAAGGGTACATGATCACTAAGTTTAAAGCTTGCTGCACCAGCCAGCCTTATAAAGGGCAAAATAACCCCATTGTCTAGCAGGGCTTGCGCGAGATCAGAGTCACTGCCACTGGGCTCAGGAAAAAAGATATCCATAGCGATGACCTTGGCACCTGCCTCAGCCAGGTGGCTAATCGCCTGAGTGTAAAAACGGCGGTCAAGCTCGCCAATCCTCACCGGGTATTCATCGCTAAAGCGCTGATCTAAGGTGACCAGCACCAGTTCGCTTGTAGGGTCAAGCTGGCCACGGAGACGAAACCAGAGATCAAGGACGAGGTTGTTACCTGCGCTGTCCCAATTAAGCAGGTGGAAAAGCGATAGGACGAGGGCAAGTAGAACTGTAGCTAAACTAAAGCTGCGCACTTTAAGGACGAATAATAACTTCTTTTTCTATAGTTTCGCCGCTGTTTAGCTGGGCACGTACCAGTATGCGGTCACTGCTACTTGAAAAGTTTAACTGAAACCTACCGGAAGCGTCGCTGGTCGTTTCAATAAGCCTATTTCCTGTATCTAGCGTAATGCTTGCGCCTCCAGGGGCAATACCTGAGAGCTGATAAGCCGAACCAAAAGGCTTGACTGTGGTACCAAGATAGATGTCGCGGCCACTGCGAATAACCGGAATAACCAGCCGATTAGGGGGTTGGTCTTCGCTAAAGGCATAAAGCTCGAGCAAATTAAAGCCGGGTTTCAGGGATGTTTCCAGTTCAAATTCGGGCCTTTGGGTGGTCAGGGTTTGTGCGCCAAGCTCGAGTCGCACACCAGGAAGGGTTTTGCCTCTAAGCGTAAGGCTGGGCTTATTTACCATAGAGGGTACTTGGCTTAGGGTGAGGGTGGCGCGGTTAAGCAGTTCGTCACGGCTCAGGTTAAAAAGATCAAGAGCATCAAGCTGCAAGACCTCGAGCCCGGCCTCAGTATCAAACTGCTGGCCCTCTTCGACAAAGGTGGTTTCGTAGCCGCTGCTGCCTGCTACAACCCCATCAAAAGTCTTAATCAGGGGCGGCTCGCTGGCTTCTGCTGCGTCCAGACGAAACTTGGTGCCCCGGACTCCGGCAACCAGCCCGGGCGTTTCAATCTGGAAAGGTTGATCTTCGGTTTCAACGATGACCCAGACCTTACCGTAGATAAGCTCGAGTACCGTTTGCCGTTTACCATCAGCTAAATCTTCGAGTGTTTTTAGTGCCAATTCGCTATTGGCCTGTAAGCGAATCAGGTTACTATCATCAAAGCGCAACTCGAGCCAGCTCGCCTCAAAGGTGCGCAGGTGTGAACCGACCTCGAGGACATTATTCAGCTCAGCTTTTTGCCAGTTTTGGGCGTCAGCGGAAATCTCCGCCTGACCCTTCATGCCAATAATACTTCCTGAGCCACTGCCCAGGATTGCCAGGTTGCGGTACCAGGGATCAGTTTCAAAGAAACTTGACCTTTGAATATCCCCATTGTTCATTATGCTTATCTGCTCAGCAGTCTTTAGCTCGATAAGCTCCTCGCCTCGCCTAATTTGCGCTTCTCCTGAGAGAATGGCAATATGTTCTCCCGCCTCAGACAGGTCAATTCGCGCCTCGCCTGTCAGGGTAATGTCTGACGCTGTTCTAATAGCAAGTTTCCAGGCTTTAATATAGACGCGTCCCCCAGTTAAAACCACCCCTTGTGATTCTAGTTGGACGGCTGAGTTAGTATCCAACTTAATGAGGTCATTATTACTAAAAAGCAGACTGGTCTGGCCTTGAAACGTGCGGAGGGCACTGTCAGCTAATAGGCTTTCGCCAAGGTCTGCGGGTCGCCAGGGGGTGTTTAGCTGAGAACGCAGTTCAACAACGCCCGATAACTCACTAATTACCTGAGCAAAAACTAAGCCACCTTGAAAAAGAATAATGCATAGTAAAACTGCTAATTGAACTTGTCCACCCAAAACTCTCTTCATCGAAAACCTATTATAGGTCATGAGAGGGGCATTGCCTGTTAATCTGTCTCGAAAGTTTAGACAAATAATGAATGCATGAAAAGTCTAATCAGGCGTTAAAGAACTTTCTGACGATGCCATTAAGCTGTAATTGACCTGTAGAACTGAGTTTAAGGATGTCAGCTTTTACCTCGATAAGCTCATGGTGGAGCAAATCAGAAATAAGCGAATGGTATTTTTCAAATATCTGGATGCCACTTTTCTGGGCTAGTTTCTGGGTGTCTACCCCGGCTCGAGTCCTTAACCCCGTCATTAGAACGTCAAGCACATAATCCTCTGCGTTTACCTCAATCCGCTCGCCCAGCTCACCGGCAAGCCAATCTTTTATCGGAGGGTTTGTTCGTCTTTCACCAAGAAACCCACTTTTGGGCACAAAACCTGCTGCTCCCGGACCTAGATTTAGAAAGTAGTCACCGTGCCAGTAAACCTGGTTATGTTTTGATTCATGTCCTGGTTTGGCATGGCTCGAGACTTCATAGCGGTCTAATCCATAGTCCTGCAAAAGGGTCTGACTAAGCTCATAATCAGCCACTTCCTTATCTTCATCGAGACGAATGTCGCGCAGGGCAAAGGGCGTATAAGGTTCAATCGTAAGCGTATAAACACTGATATGCGCTAGCCCTGTTTGAGCGAGCGCATGTAAATCCTGGGCAGTGTCCTGCATGCTTAAGCCTGTAATCAGGTCGGCCGAGACCTCAAACCCTGCGTCTAAAGCCAGCTCTAAAGCTTCTAGAGCCTGCTTACCGTTATGCCTGCGGCCTAAAAAGCTTAAAACCTCATCCTGAGTAGATTGCAGCCCTAAAGATAGTCGGGAAAAGCCCATCTCTCTAAAGGTTTGGAGCCTTGCCTTATCAAATGTAAGAGGGTCAGCCTCGAGCGTGGTTTCAAGTCGGGCAGGCCAGCCCCAGGTCTGGGCAAACGCAGCGATAATTTGAGTAATTTCCCTGTCACTCAAATGCGAGGGGGTGCCGCCACCCCAATAGATTGTATCTAAATCTGCCGAAAATTCTTGATAAAGGTTTTTGGCTTCGTGCTCGAGCTGTTTTATATAAGCTTCGACCAGAGTCTCATTACGGCGCATTTTATGAAAATCACAGTAGGGGCAGATTTTAGGGCAGAAAGGTACGTGCAGATAAAGCGACTGGGGCATGGCTGTATTATCTTAGGCTAATAAGTATCTTATTTGCGTAAAGGGGAGTGGGATTTACTGAAAGCGCTGTACCGCTCGAGCTATGGCAACAAGCCTGACTTCTTTGGCACCAGCCGCGAGTAAACTAGTCTGACAGGCTCTTAAGGTTGCCCCGGTAGTAAAGACATCGTCAAGCAAAAGAATGCGTTTTCCTGTGACAACTTTTGCCCTAAAGGCAGTTGCCACATTTTGTTCACGCTCGAGTTTTGAGAGTTTGGCCTGTTGTCTGGTTGCCTCAGTTCGGCTTAATAGTTGCGCGTAGGGCAGGTCAAGCTGTTTGGCCAGGGGTTTTGCCACCAGAGCTGATTGGTTATAGCCCCTTTTAAGATAACGCTGCCAGTGAAGGGGAACAGCGGTGACGACATCCGCTTGCCACTTTTGCACAGTAATTTCTTTAGCAAGTTCTCTGGCAAAGAGTCTGGCTAGGGCAGTGATATGGTGATATTTTAAATGCCTGATAGCGAGCTCGAGTTTGCCGTCATAGGGACCAAGGGCCAGTACTTCAGTGCTTCGTAAAGGTTTAAAAAGACTTTGCTGGCAACTCGGGCAGCAGCCGTACTGGGTGCTGGCTCTGGTTTTACAGATGGGGCAGGGACTAAGTTTAAAAAACCAGTTCAAGGGGGCAGTTCCTCTCTGCAAAGGGCTATCTGGGCACCATTATGCAACAAATAAGCATAATTATGACAAGAGCTTCACATCCTGGCAAAAATGAATGGTTTAGCATAAGGTATGCGGGAGGGTTTGCCTTCAGTTCTTGACACACTGCTTAATACGACGGACAGCCTTGGGGTAGGCTGTATCGATGCTAATGGCCTACTGGTGGATAGTAGAGGAGAACATGCGGGTAAAAACCCTCATGAATTAGCCTGCTACCTATCACATAGCCGCCCTGATGATCTGGCGAACTACCTGGGTGATTCGGTTAGTGAGCACATCATTATTGGTATTGACTATCATTTTTACCTGCGCTGGTTACCGCATAACCTCTTTTTAATGTATGTCATGACGCACCCTAGAGCCAGTGGTGGCAATACCCGTCATGTGCTCTATAAACAAAGCAAAAAACTTTATCTGACCATGGAAAGCTATGTTTCAGGTATTACGTTTCGCGAGCGACTCGAGCAGCCCCGTAAGTTCATTTACACGCCCCTGTTCGGGCAGGGGAGCGAGCGCGTTTATCAAAAGCTCTAACCCTGTTTGAGCATGGTCATCTGCTACCTTTTGCGCATAGTCCAGCGCTTTGTATTTGTTAATTAAGCCCAGGATTTCTGTGGTTTCTTCGCTATTTTTTTGCTCGCGTTCTTTGGCCAGGTAGGTCTCGAGCTGGCGCTTTTCTGCAGAGTTTAGCTGGCTGAAGAGGTAAGCCAAAATGAGCGTGCGCTTGCCTTCATAAAGGTCACCAGCAAATTCTTTGCCGTAGGTTTTACTGGGTAAGAGATTTAGGACATCATCTCTGATTTGAAAGCCGATTCCGAGAGCCTTTCCCAGAGGTTCAAAGTCCTGATGAGGCTCTTTACCCGCACACCAGGCACCCAGGCGCAGTGGAGATATAACGGTGTAGTAAGCAGTTTTCAAACTTACCATTTGCAAGTATTCAGCCTCAGAAATGTCAAAACGCCGCGCTTCTACCCAGCTCAGGTCAAGGTGCTGACCCTCGGAGGTACGGTGAATCATGGTCAAAAATTCCTGAGCGATAGCGTCTTTATACTCGAGCTTTAAGCCAAGTAAAACCTGCCACATGTATATATGCAGCGCGTCCCCGACATTAAGTGCGATTGGCATGCCTACTTGCCTATGCAGAGCTTTTTCACCGCGTCTCTCCTCGCTACCATCTTCAATATCATCGTGAATTAAAACCCAGTTCTGGAAAAGCTCGAGCGCTACTGCTACGGGCATGGCAGCTTCTACACTGCCTCCATGGGCAAGTGCCGACAGCAGGACAAACTGACCACGTAAAAGTTTGCCGCCCCGTCTGGGGTAGTCACGAATGAGCCTATAAAAGGTCTCGAGTTCTTTATCAGGGTGCTGCTGGGGTAAGACCGCCAGCATGGCTTTGTAAAGGTCTTGCTGCAAACTCATTCGAGGTAGTCAGCCAGATTGGCAAAGAAACTGCTGTGGGTCATATCCAGATGTAAAGGGGTGATGCAGGCATAGCCCTGACTGACTGCTATGTAGTCAGAATCAGGCTCGTCGCTGCCAGTGGGTTTTCCAGCAATCCAGTAATAGTCCTGACCATTTGGATCTTCACGTTTTATCACGGAATCTTCCCAGGAGTGGGTTGACTGCCTGGCAAGCCGAACATCTTTAGGTTTACCAACAGGAAAATTAACATTCAGAAAGGTGCGAGCAGGCAGACCACGTTTGGCAACTTCTGGAATAAGTTGTTTGGCAAAGCTGGCAGCGTGGCTGAAATTGAGTTCACTCTCACCGGTGCGTAGCGAAAAAGCCACTGAGGGAATGCCCATGGTAGTGCCTTCCATTGCTGCTGCTACCGTACCTGAATGCGTAATGTCATAGCCAAGGTTCGAGCCCAGATTGATACCAGAAACGACGACATCGGGCCTAAAGGCATTGTGTACGCCCAAAACAACGCAGTCAGCCGGAGTACCGTCAACACGGTAAGCTTTAACATTATCCGGAAGGTTCTCGAGCTTGGTAGCCGTATATCTGAGCGGATGCCTGACGGTTATGGCATGGCCAGAAGCAGACTGTTCTACATCAGGGGCAACCATAGCCACTTCGTCAGCAATTTCACTCATGGCCAGCGCAAGCGCCAGAATGCCCGGTGAAAAAATGCCATCATCATTTGAAACTAAAACTTTCATATCGCAGAGTATAACGCGCCTAGAGTAGACGTTAAGCTTTTAGGAGCTAGTCTTTAGCGGTTATTAAGCTCTAGTAGCTATAGATGCTGGAGAATTTTGTATAACCACGCTAGTTCTGTTCGTCATTCCAGCGAAGGCTGGAATCCACAAGGGTAGAGAATAACGGCATCGGGCCTTCTTACGTTTTTGCCTAGACAAAAAGCGCCATGCTGTATAGGTCGTAGTATGTCCCAGCCTCAAAGATTTCTTCTTTGAGCGTTCCTTCGATTTGAAAGCCCTTCTTGTTATAAAGTTCTAACGCTCTCTGATTGTCTGTTCTGACACGTAAATTGATCTTTTTGACACTTTCGTTGTTGGTTGCCCAGTTAATCAGCGTATCAAGGAGGCTCGAGCCAATGCCTAAGCCCCAATACTCTTTTAAGACTGAGATGCCAAATTCTCCGCTATGGTTGACTCTTTTGCGTTTGCCTGTTGCAAAATGTAAGGCTCCAATGACTTTCTCACCGTCAAGTGCAAGCAGGTAAATATGACTCGGATTTGCCTGACATGCGCTCAAAAATTGCGCTTCTTGCTCAACCGTCATATCAAATTCACCAGGGCTAATACCGATAAAATCGGATTCATAGCTAATAGCATTTACATGTGTTACCAGCCGCTCAGCATCTTCTGGCAGAGCTTCTCTAATCAGGACGGTTTGCCCATTTTTACAGGTGTAACTTTGCCCATTCATATATTCCCAAATATAAAAAAAGCGAGGCAGAAACCTCGCTTCAGAGATACAAACTTAGCTTAGGGTCTGCGGATACAAGCCTTGAAGTGACCCGGACTCACTTCTTCTAACGGAGGTACCACATCGGCACATTCTTTGACTGCGATGGGGCAGCGGGTTCTAAAGACGCAGCCAGAAGGCGGATTAATCGGGCTGGGGATATCCCCCTGCAAGATAATCCGTTCCCGTTTTAAGGTAGGGTCAGGAATAGGCACAGCTGAAAGCAAGGCTTCGGTATAAGGGTGAATCGGGTTAGCATAAAGCTCTTTTGCTGGAGCAATTTCCATAATACGACCAAGATACATAACGATAACCTTGTCCGAAATGTACTCAACTACTGCCAGATCGTGGGCAATAAAGAGAAGGGTTAGACCAAATTCTTCCTTAAGGTCTTGCAGCAAGTTGACAACCTGCGCCTGAATAGAAACGTCCAGTGCGGAGACAGGCTCGTCAGCTACGATAAACTTGGGGTCAACTGCAAGAGCTCTGGCAATACCAATACGCTGGCGCTGACCGCCCGAAAACTCGTGGGGGTAGCGGCGCATATGAGCAGCAGAGAGTCCGG
The DNA here is from genome assembly GCA_020431825.1 of Trueperaceae bacterium. GTDB lineage: Bacteria > Deinococcota > Deinococci > Deinococcales > Trueperaceae > JAHEBB01. The sequence continues at coordinate 15,895 of JAGQHN010000010.1, forward strand.
TACGCTCTAAAAGGTCAGCCACTTTTGCTTCTTTTTCACGGCCTTTTGCCAGTCTATGAATGGTTAATGCTTCTCCAATAATATCGCCAACGGTCATGCGCGGATTCAAAGAAGCAAAGGGATCCTGAAAGATAATTTGCATTTCTTTGCGGTACTCACGCATCTGATTTTTAGATAGCTTGGTAACGTCAACACCTTCAAATAAAACTTCACCGCCGGTAGGTTCAATCAGGCGCAAAATGCTGCGCCCAGCGGTAGTTTTACCTGAGCCTGATTCGCCTACCAGACCAACAACTTCGCCGGGTTTGACCGTAAATGAGACATCCTCAACGGCTTTAACATTACCGACGACTCTGGAAAAAACACCACCACGAATGGGGAAGTATTTTTGCAGGTTTTTGACCTCGAGTAAGGGTTTGGTGGCATTGGGGTTACGATTATCAGCTCTTGACATGCTACTCATGCTACGACCGCCTGCTCTTTTTGAATTTCATCCCAGCGAATACAGCGAACCATGTGCCCATTGCCGGAGTCAACCAGATCAGGAATAGCAGCTTTACACTGCTCAATGGCAAATTTACAGCGTGGGTGAAAAGCGCAACCCTCTGGCAAGTAAAGGGGGTTAGGTACGTTGCCAGGAATGGCCTCGAGCCTTTCCTGGTGCACGGCTGCTTTATCAACCCTGGGTACCGAATTCAACAGACCCATGGTATAGGGCATTTTAGGCTTGGTGAAAATAGGTACAACATCGCCCTCTTCAACGGCGCGTCCAGCGTACATCACCACGACGCGATCAGCGATTTCGGCAACGACGCCTAAATCGTGAGTGATAAACAAAATGGACATACCAATTTCATTTTGCAGTTTCTTCATCAACTCAAGAATCTGTGCTTGAATGGTCACGTCAAGCGCTGTGGTAGGTTCGTCGGCAATAAGAAGCTGTGGGCCGCAGGACAGGGCCATCGCAATCATGACCCGCTGACGCATACCGCCCGACATCTGGTGAGGATAGTTTTTCACCCGTTTGGCTGGTTCTGGGATACCGACAAGCTCGAGCATTTCGGTAGCCATTTTCATAGCCTGCTTCTGGGTTTTCCCTTGATGCAAAACAATGGCTTCAGCAATCTGATCGCCTACAGTGTAGACCGGGTTTAAACTGGTCATAGGCTCCTGAAAGATCATAGAAATGTCATTGCCACGAATCTGGCGCATTTCTCGCTCACTCTTTTTGACCAGATCCTGACCATTAAAGAGCATTTCGCCCCCAGCTATACGCCCGGGAGGTGTTGGTATAAGTCTCATGATAGAAAGACTGGTCACTGATTTGCCTGATCCAGATTCACCGACCACCGCAAGGGTTTCGCCTTTATCTATGTGAAAGCTGACGCCGTCAACTGCTTTAACGGTGCCCTCATCGGTATCGAAGTAGGTTTTTAAGCCTCTTACGTCTAGGAGTTTTTCTGATTTAGCCATGGATGTCACGCCTCCAGGTATGTATAAGTAGGTATTGTAACCTTATTTTCTGACCCTTGTGAATGTTTTTTGTCTGCTTAGACACAAAAAGGAACACATGAAGTTCATTATAAAAGGACAGACGGCTTTTGGTTCAGTGATACTAGCCCTAGCGCCGTTTTTTGGGGTCCAGCGCATCCCGCAGGCCGTCACCAACGAGGTTCCAACTCAGGATGGCAAAGAAGATGGGAATGCCCGGCAGGAGCAGCCAGGGAACAAACTGAATGCTGATGCCTCTGGCGGTTGCATCTCTAAGCATAATGCCCCAGCTTGAGGTATCGACTTCACTGGGTCCAAGACCAATAAAAGATAAGCCTGTTTCCCCCAAGATAAAGCCGGGAATAGCCAGGGTTAAACTAACAATTACATAACTGGCCGTTCCTGGTAAGAGATGCCGCCAGATAATACGACTTTCACTGGCGCCTAGAGACTTAGCGGCATTGGCATAATCAAGTTCGCGCATACTCAGAATTTGCCCGCGAATAACCCTTGCTAAGCCACCCCAGCCAATAAAGCCTAGAACAAGGACGATCATGAAAAAGACCTGAGCAGAATTCATTTTTAGTCCAAAGGTTTGGGCTATTGGGTTTCTGGGGTCGCGTAAAAGTGCTGACAGGGTAATGAGTAGGAAAAGCCCAGGAATAGCGTCAATGATTTCAATAATGCGCATAATAATATCATCAACAATGCCGCCATAAAAACCTGCCACACCGCCAAAGAAAAGGCCCAGAAAAAACGAAATCCAAACAGCAATAATGCCAATCATGAGACTGACCTGACCGCCATACAAGACCCTCGAGAACACATCTTTCCCCAGATTATTGGTTCCCCACAAAAAGATGCGGGCAGGTTCGTCTACCCCAAAGAGATGCAAATCGCTCTCAAAAAGGCCAAACAGTTTGTAACTTGCTTCGGGTCGGTTAATAAAAAATCTAATTGGAAACTTACCTTCTTCAGGCTTTTCAACATAAACTTTTTGGCGGGTGACCGGATCTCGGTCAGATACAACATTATAGATAAAAGGGCGAGTCAAGCGACCTGTATCTGGGTCAATCCAGTGAATTTTGGTGGGGGGTTGAAAATCTGTTGCTGGGCGCCTCCGATATTCATTGATCCCATAAGGTGCAATGAAACCAGCAAAGGCTGTTACTAGGTACATAAAGATAAGAATGCCGCCGCCAATAAGCGCAGCTTTATGTTTGCGAAACTGCTCCCAAACAATCTGCGCCTGACTTTTGCTTCTTTCTACCTGTTTGCTTTTTCTAGGGGTGAGGGATTTAGCTGCGTCGGCCATTACATTTCCTTAGTTATACCGAATTCTTGGGTCTACAACGGCCAAAAGCAAGTCGGAAATAAGATTGCCAATCATAAGTAAAAGGGTAGAGATGATGAGAAATCCAAGCACCACATAGATATCCTGTGCTGTTAGGGCTTGAAGTAGGGTAGGTGTAATGCCGGGCCAGGAAACGACAATTTCAACGAGGCCAGCTCCGCCGATGAGTCCTGGCAATAGGGCACCTATAGTGGCGACAAAAGGAATAATGGCGATACGTAAAGCATGTTTATAGTTAATTTTGCGCTCATCCAGACCTTTTGAACGTGCTGTCCTGATGTAATCACTGCTAAGTTGTTCAATCATTTGCCCTCGCAAAATACGTGTCAAACCTGCAATACCACTGGTGGCAACAACAAAAGCTGGCATAAGGGCGTGCCACAGGACATCTTTAAATTTGCCAAAAGCGGTTAAGGTGTCATAGTTACTGCTGGTCATTTGTGCTACGGGCAAGATGAGCTGGTTATAGTCAAAATATTCGCGGGTAAAACTACGAAACAAAAAGATACACAGAATAAGAACCTGAGCAAAGAAGAAATTAGGGATGGCCAGGCCAAAGTAGCTCACAGCACTAATAATTTGGTCAGCAACAGAATATTGCCTCACCGCAGAAAATACACCTAAAGGGATAGCAACTGCATAAAGCATAATCAGAGATATGCCTACCAAAATCAGCGAATTGATAATGGGTTTGGTTATAACTGCAGAGACGGGTTGATTGCCACTAAAAGATTGACCAAGGTCAAATCTTAACAGGCTACCCATCCAGAGAAAATACTGAGTGTACCAGGGTTTATCTAGACCAAAACTTTGCTCGAGCCGTGCAATCGTTTCAGGTCTAACATCAGGGCTTAAACGCATACTGTTTAAGAAGTCGCCCGGAACAAGTTGGGAAATGATAAATGCCAGCAAGGTTGCCCCGATAAAAGTGGGGATTAAATGAATAATGCGGCGAATGATATAAGGAATCACAATTTTCTCCTGAGATAGAAGTCCTGAGCTTTTATCTCCTTATAAGTTCTACTTTAAATAATTTCTGGTAAGGCAAGAGATTAAGAGTTTAACAAGGCGAGAAATAACTCTCGCCTTGTTAAAAAGTTTTTACTTATTGCTTAATGTAGGTTAAAGCAATTTCGCGTGAACCAACAATAGAGTTGATGAGTCCATCTGGATGTTGACCACCAACGGTATTTAACCAACTATAGTGAGCAGCAGGGCTAACAGTATAGACAATAGGTTGAAGTTCAGCTTCAACTTCTTGAATACGGTAACCAATGTCACGAGCGGCAGCCGTATCGAGGGTTTCACGACCTTCATAGTAGAGTTTGGTCATAAGTTGCTCTTCAACAGCAATACAGCTACCTGAAGTGTTGTACATGTGCAGGTTAGTACCGCAGGGAATAACATTAGAACCAAAAGGATAATCGCGGTTACCACCCGTTAAACCAATCAAGATGGCGTCATAAGGACGGTCATCGCCTTCAGAAAGCAGTTGGTCAACAAGAAGGCTAAACTCAATAGCCTGAACTTCGACATCTACGCCAATTTCACGGGCAGAATCGGCAAAAATCTGAGCAATTTGTTCGCGTTGACTGTTACCGGCATTGGTAGCTAAGACAAAGCTAAGAGCATTGCCTTCGCTATCGACCAAGATGCCATCACTGTTGGTACTGGTGAAGCCAATGTCTCTTAAAAGTGCAGCAGCAGCTTCAGGGTCATAGTCGTACTTGGGAACATCTGGGTTAATCCAGTAATCCATAACGGCATACACGCTCGAGTATGCAGGAGATGCAGAACCACCGTAAACGAGGTCAACCATAGCTTCACGGTCGGTTAAGTGGCTCATGGCACGTCTAAAGTCAACATTGCGGAAGACACTTTGTAAGAAAGGATTTGAAGCTTTGTTCCAGTTAAAGGTGATGAACTGGCTCGAGGCTACCGGGCTGATGTTTTCAAGAACAGTAGCGTCAATGTCACCATTTTGAATAGCTACATTAATGACACCAATATCATCAAGGTTACGTGGGCTAAATGCATCAATTTCGCCAGCAAGATAAAGGTTTAGGGCAGCGTCTTGGCTTTCTACAACAGCAAAGGTATAACCGTCCATATAGGGAAGGGCGTTACCAGCCTCGTCAACATTCCATTGACCAAAGGTTGGGTTTTTGACGAAAATCACGCGTTCACCAGAACGATATTCACTAGGAATAAAAGGACCAGAACCTACAAATTGACTCAGGTCAGCATCTGTACCCCAGGCAGCGGTAAGCGCTTCAGCGCCGCCAGAACGGTAAAGTTCACCCAGAATATGATCTGGCCAGGGGGTAAGAGCAACAACACCAAGAGCTGTACGATCTGATTTAGGGAAGTTAAATCTGAGGCTGTTATCGCCTGTAATTTCTAAGGTGATTTGGTCATCGCCAATAAACCAGCCATCATAAGAGTTTGAACCTACATCAGGATCAGTTTCAGCTTGATAGGTAAAGAAATAATCCTGAACAGTGATAGGAGTGCCGTCACTCCATACCAGCCCATCACGTAGTGTTACATCAACAGTAAGACCATCATCTGAAATGTTAAAGCTATCAGCGGCGTAAGAAAGCCATTCATCGGAATCAGGACCACGGGTTAAAAGGCTGGCACCCTGAAATGCTAGATTTGATACGCCAGTTGATTCAGCGGTTACAAAGGGATTAAAGGTGCGAACTTCGCTAAACTCATAATCGCGAAAAGTACCGCCCATTTGAACACTATCAGGATCAGCAATCCAGGCATTTGGCCAAACAAAAGGCTGTGCAAAGCCCATTGATAGGAGAGCTAAGACAGCAATACCAAGTAGAACTTTTCTCATACTACCTCCAAAGGTGTCTATTTAAGCCAGTAGTTATACCTAGCTGCTCACCTAAGCTAGATTTAAGAACGGAATTCTTAATATCCCTAGGTGAGTGGGCTATATACAACTACCCACTATGCTTAAAAAGTACCATCTTAGCCTACTAGGGTCAATGAATCTCAGCTTACAAATGCTTCATTCTGCTAAGAGAATGCTCTCATAAAGCCCATAAAAGTAAAAAATCTGGCATAGACCAGATTCATTATTATGGTTGTGAAAAGAGAATTTATCTGGGAATGATATTTAGGAGAATGGCTAAAACGCCCCAGGTAACCCCTAAAATAATGGTTAAACGGTGCAGGCCACCTGCGGTGCCACCGCCCGTGGTACTAAAGTCACCACCGCCACCATCTAAACCGCCCAGGCCGCTTTGCTTGGGTTCTTGTAATAAAATAATTGCTGTTAGCAAAATACAAATAAGAATAAAAATAACCAGTACCAGATAAAAAAGCATAAATCCTCCAGCACTCTTTGAGTCGGTGATGTACCAGATTTTGTGTAGCTATTAGTAAAGCCCTTTACTTGTTGGGATTGCCTCTTGCCATACCCACAAAATCAGACACCTTCCTGGAGTGCGAACCTTAAAGGTGGTGCCGAAGGCGGGACTCGAACCCGCACGGTTTTATCCACTCGATTTTGAGTCGAGCGCGTCTACCAATTCCGCCACTTCGGCGCAGCATCACATAGTAGCAAGTTGTTGGTCAGGGGTCAACAGGGAAATTGGACCTGAGTATGATTCTTTTCTTAAAAGAAGGGCTGATTTTAATACCTATTTCTTTTCCTTGATATGCTTTACTTTAGTTTAGGCTATGGGAGAACTTAAATGAACGTTGCTGTAATTAGATTTCCAGGATCAAACTGTGATGATGATGCCAGATATGTGCTGGCAGATATTTTAAAGACAAAGGTGTCAATGGTCTGGCACCAGGAGCATGAACTAGGAAACGTTGATGCGGTAGTTTTGCCTGGGGGATTTAGCTACGGTGACTACTTGCGAAGTGGGGCAATGGCTGCTCTCAGTCCTATAATGACCGACTTAAAACGTTTTGCCGAGCGTGGTGGCTATGTTTTGGGCATTTGTAATGGCTTTCAGATTTTAACGGAAGCAGGTCTACTCGAGGGACAACTGGCCAGACGCCCGCAACTCAGTTTTATCTGTGACACAGTTACCTTAAGGGTTGAGAATAATAAAACAGCGTTTAGCTCTGACTATAAAGAGGGGCAGCTTTTGCGCATTCCTGTAGCTCATAATGATGGCAGTTACTACGCTGATGAGGAGACGTTAAGGAGGCTCGAGCAAAAGGGTCAAATCGTTTTTCGCTATGTTTCTGAATCTGGCGAACGCTCGGATAGTGCAAATCCTAACGGCAGCTTGAATCACATTGCTGGCATCATAAATACTCAGGGTAATGTACTTGGAATGATGCCCCATCCAGAAAGAGCCGCCGAAGGTCTACTTGGTTCCGAAGATGGTTTGGCTCTGTTTACCTCGTTACTTAAACAGGCCAAGGGAGTTTTAGCATAGATTTGAAGGTGTCCGATTTTGTGTTTGGGAATCTGCAAAATGAAGCGGTGTTAGTAGCTATTCGCCTAAAAACACAAAATCTGGTACACCGTCTAGATACAGGTAGGTTATGAGCTTTTTTATCGCTTGCGATATTGACCACACACTTTTAAGTGATTCAGGAGAACTCTTAAGCCAAAATGTGGAAGCGCTTCACCGGGCCATAAGTCAGGGCGCAACTGTTGTTCTGGCGACAGCCCGCAGTTATGCTGGTGCTAAACCAATCCACGACGCTTTAAAGTTAGAAACCCCAATAGTAGTCAGTAATGGCACGCTGGTTTGTGAGCCTGATGGTCTGGTGCTAAAGGCTTATGCCATTGATCCTCATATTGCAGAGATTCTGGTTAATCTCTATACCGAAACGCCGCATCATTGGAGTTTTCGCACTTCGGAGCGAGCTTATATACACCCGAGTTTTGAGACCAAAAATTCACCTTTTGCTGATCAGAAGCATTATTTACCAACCGAGCGTGAGCGCTTAGAGGATGCAACGAAAGGCTACTCGAGCCTTATTACAGCAAGCCTCTTCGGGCAAGGTATGCGTCCCTTTTTTGATCGACATAGCTGGGAAAGCATGAATCTTGTGGCTGACTTTTATCCCCCAAGCCACTACACCCATCTGGAAACCATGAGTACCATGTGCCAAAAAGCCAGTAAAGGTAACGCCGTGGATTGGTTAAGAAACTATCTGGGATTAGCCAACGCTCCCACCTTATGTCTGGGTGATAGTGTCGCTGACGCCACTATGTTCTCTCTAGGAATAGGGGTCGCGCCTGCCAATGCCAGTGATATTGTCAGAGCACAGGCACACTGGGTTGCACCGCACTGTGATGAAGGTAGTGTTGCAGCAGCACTCGAGCGCTTTGTGTTTCAAGGGGTCAGTACCCAGTAAAAAGTACCTAGTAAAAATTACCCAGTAAAAAGTGGCTAGAGATGAGTCGTGGGCGGGGCATTTTATTAGGTCTTTAAAATTGATAATGAAACAGATGCTTTGCAAGCCCTTCACTCTAGTTTCTAGCCTGTGCTGGAATGAAAAATGAGAGTGATTTTCTTAGTGATTTATCTCTTTATCTTTTCACTAACCACTTTCCACTCATTATTTTCCACTTTCCACTCATCACTTTCCTAATCTGGTATAACTACTCAGGTGATGCGTGAACAAAGCTTGCGTGAGCAGGCAGCCACCTTTGGCCTGAGCCTGGAAGAATTTGATTCTGTTGTAAAGATTTTAGACCGTGAGCCTAATAGTTTAGAGGCTGCTATGTTTGGTGCACTCTGGAGTGAGCACTGTGGCTATAAGAATTCTCGTCCTTTACTTAGGCGATTGCCTACCAAAGGCGAGCAAGTCTTACAGGGTCCTGGCGAAAATGCTGGTGTCGTTGATATAGGCGAAGGGTTTGCCGTAGCTTTTAAAATGGAAAGCCACAATCATCCTAGCGCGGTTGAGCCAGTGCAGGGCGCTGCGACAGGGGTTGGTGGCATTCTGAGAGATATTTTTGCTATGGGTGCTCGGCCCGTAGCTGTCCTTGATTCGCTTAGATTTGGCCCTTTGGATAATGACCGAACTCGCTATCTTTTGGGAGGTGTGGTTCACGGTATTTCGCTTTATGGCAATGCTATTGGTGTACCCACGGTGGGTGGTGAGATTGTTTTTCACCCCTGCTACCAGGAGAACCCACTGGTAAATGTGATGGCATTGGGCTACATGCGCCATGAGGATTTGCAGAGTGGCACAGTAGGTAATGTTGGAAACCAGCTTATTTATGTAGGTTCAAAAACAGGGCGAGATGGTCTGGGTGGGGCTGTCTTTGCCTCAGCTGATTTATCAGAGACAAGTAATGAGGACCGTCCTGCGGTGCAAGTAGGTGACCCATTTATGGAGAAGTTACTTCTCGAGGCTTGTCTCGAGGCCATCGAAAAAGAGCTGGTCATTGGTGTGCAGGACATGGGGGCGGCGGGTATAACCAGCAGTGTAGGAGAAATGGCCTACCGAGCAGGTAAAGGAGTTGACCTGCATGTTAACCGGGTTCCCCGCCGTGAGGAAGGTATGACACCTCTGGAAGTCATGCTCTCTGAGTCTCAGGAACGTATGGTTTTAACAGCCAAGCCCGGTAAAGAAGCTGAGCTTATCGCTCTCTTGGAAAAGTGGGAATTAGACGCGACCATTATTGGTGAAGTGGCAGAGCACGGTATGTTTCGCATTATTGAAAACGGCGAAATAGTGGGAGATATGCCAGTTGCTGCGCTAAACGAAGCGCCTACCTATACCCGTCAGGGCATCGAAAATCAGGAAATCAAGGATAAGCGCGAATTGCCTTTTGAAGTTGATATTCCTAAAGATTTGGGTAAAACGCTGCTTAAGCTTTTGGCTAATCCCACCATTGCCAGCAAACGACCTGTGTTTGAACAGTATGACTATCAGGTGATGACCAATACGGTGATCGTGCCTGGGCAGGCTGATGCTGCGGTTTTACGCGTCAAAGGAACGACGAAAGGCGTTGCTGCAACTACCGATTGCAACCCGCGCTACTGCCAGCTTATGCCTAAACGTGGCGCCATGATTGCGGTGGCTGAAGCTGCTAGAAATTTATCTTGTGTGGGCGCAACACCTTTAGCTATAACCGATAATTTGAATTTTGGAAACCCTACAAGGACCGATGTTTATTTTGAACTCGAGCAGGCGATTGATGGTCTAAGCGAAGCTTGTCTTGCGCTAAATACGCCAGTTACTGGAGGCAATGTCAGCCTTTATAATCAGTACACTTCGGAAGGCAGGCTGGTGGCCATTCACCCAACCCCGACGGTAGGTATGGTAGGCGTTTTACCTGATGTAAGTAAGAGAGCCACTCAGGACTTAAAGCGTGAGGGAGATATCCTTATCCTGCTTGGAGAAAACACTTCGGAGCTGGGTGCCAGCGAGTATCTTTATACTGAGCATGGGCTCGAGCTAGGTTTTCCGCCAGATATCAATCTAGAAAAGGAAAAAGCCGTTCAGCAAACTGCCCAAAGCCTCATTCAACAGGGTTTATGCGATACCGCGCACGACTGCTCAGAGGGTGGTCTTGCGGTTGCACTGGCGGAAATGGCTATTGCAGGTAATAAAGGTATCAAAGTAAGTCTTAAAGAAACCATTAGGCCTGATGCTCTGCTTTTTGGTGAGGCGCAGTCACGCATCCTTCTCAGCATTGAAAAAGCTAAACTCGAGCGTGTGAAAGAGGTGCTTAAGGTGCCCTTTCAGATTCTGGGAGAAGTCTCGGGAGAGAACTTTGAACTGTCTTTTCCCTCAGGTAGCATAGCGTTTCCTTTAAGTGAAATCAGTAGCACTTTTTATTCGCCACTACGAGAGGCTTTATCGTGAGTATGGAACACTTTGATCTGGATAAACCGCGGGAAGAGTGTGGCATTTTTGCCATTCATCTAGCTCAGGAAGCTGATATTGCCTCGTACTGCCAGATGGGCATTTTTGCCTTGCAACATCGTGGTCAAGAGTCTTGCGGCATTGTAGTATCCAATGGAGATGAGCTGCGTATAGAAAAAGATATGGGCTTGGTTTCTGAGGTTTTTACCGAGGAGCGCCTGGAAAAATTGCGCTTTGAAGGTGCGAGGACAGGCCTGGGTCATACACGTTACTCGACTACGGGTTCGTCTTTGCGCTTTAATGCTCAGCCTTTAACGGTACGCTCCAATAAAGGCATCATTGCCTTGGCACATAATGGTAACTTTACCAATGCCAAAACGCTGCGCCAGGAAATGCTTGATGAAGGCGCGGTTTTTCAAACCACCAATGACAGCGAAGTCATGATTAATATGATCGCTCGCCATAGTCGTATGACCCTTGAAGAGGCGACAGCTACAGTCATGGCAGAGCTCGAGGGTGGTTTTAGCGTGGTGCTCATGAACCGCCGTGAGGTAATTGGTCTGCGCGATGCCAATGGCGTGCGGCCTCTGGTTATTGGAGAACTCGAGGATGGCTACGCTCTCGCCTCAGAACCCGCTGCTCTAGGGGTTATTGGTGCAAGCTATCTGCGTGATGTTAAACCAGGTGAACTGGTTATTATCGATGATGAGGGTTTGCACAGCCGTCAGGTTTTAAAACCTAAGGCGACGCCTTGTGCCTTCGAGTGGATTTACTTTGCTCGGGCCGATGGCATTTTGGACGGAGCAGATGTCCATGCTTCACGTATTCGGATGGGTGAAGTGCTGGCAGAGGAGGCCCCTGTTGAAGCAGATGTGGTGGTAGGTGTTCCTGAGTCAGGTTTACCTGCTGCGATTGGCTTTGCCAGAGCCTCAGGCATTCCCTACGATATGGGACTTTACAAATCGCCTTATGCGGGTCGCACCTTTATCAATCCAAATCAGCGCTTGCGAGATCAGAAGGTCAAACTTAAACTTGCTCCAACCAATGCTGTAAAGGGTAAGCGCGTGGTTCTTGTTGATGACTCGATTGTTCGTGGTACAACTTCGGGGCGAATTGTTCAGTTACTAAGGGAAGCTGGGGCGAAAGAAGTGCATTTTAGAGTCTCGAGCCCGCCCATTAAATACCCTTGTTACTACGGGATTGACACAGCTGCGAGAAAAGAACTAGCGGCTGCGACCATGACGATAGATGAAATAAGGCAGCGCATTGGTGCTGATTCGCTGAGCTTTATTTCTGAAAAAGGGCTTGCCAAAGCCATAGGTTTAGCAAGTACCTGCCTTGCCTGCTTTAATGGCGATTACCCTGCTGGGCACCCCGGTGAAGAAGCCACTAAAGATGATATGGAAGAGGCGCAGGCTGTACTTCATTGAACTTATGCGCTTAATATCTCAGTACTAAAGTAAGAAAGAATCAACCCCTCCCTTTTATAGGAGGGTAGATTGGAGTTTCACTCTCTCAAAACTTGCTCAAACCACTTTAAATCTTTAGAAAAGCTCGACCGTTGAATGAATATGGATTCCGAAAAATTATCTGATAAACATGAGACCACCAGTGAAACAGGGCATGTGCTTTAAATGGGTCTAGGATAAGGCTTCATATTGAAGCGTTAAGTGTTTTCCAAGATCTTCAAGGTCTTTAGAGTTGTCAGATGAAGTCTTGTATGTTTGAAAAGTCTGGTTATAGTTTAAAGATAAACGTATTCCTTCGTCAGATGTTTTTACTGATGCCGCTGATTCTTATGAAGCTAGGCGTAATCAACAAGAATCTAAGCTCAATTATTGCTTTAAATTCCTGAGGCTAGTGAAAAGTTCCAATCCTTTTACAACAGCTTTCTGCCTTTATTACTTTATTATTAGGTGTTTACCTGATGAAAGCTGAAGATCTTTACGAGATATCAACACGATTTGCCAAAAAGGACACGGTATTCATGAATGCTTCATTAGGGGCAGTTGGTGCAGACCATACTTTGAAGCAGACATACAGGATATGAAAGATTCACGACTTTAGCCTTAGCTCGAGTGTTCCTTTGGCGTTGGAACTATCAACTTTTTTACCTTGCTGGTAGATAAGGAGTTTTCCTTCTGCCTCAAGTCTTCGCGCTGCTCTGCGTGTTCGTTCTCTTAGTCTGTCCCATTTGGGCTCGAGTTCCTTATAAATGGCTTCATCGGTTGTGGCTCGAGTGTTTGCTAGTGTTGTTAAGATACGCTGCTCAATAGCCTTATCCAGTTGATTTGGTTTTTCTTTTCGGCATTTCTCACTGCAGTACTTTAGCTCTGCCCAGTCACTCTTCCAGCGCTTTCGGTAGCTCATGATTCTGCCACAGGTGGCACAGCTCTTTCTTGCTTCTGCCATAAGACTAAGCTTAGATTGTCGGGGCTTATTACTTGGTAGCCTGATTCGAGTTTTAACCCAAAAGATGAGTCTGTATTTGCTCGAGCTCAAGCATAAGGAAAGAACTTATTGAGGCAAAAAAAGTGGTTTCGTGTGGGAGGCACGAAACCGTTTGGAAGGGAAAAGGATGAGGTATGGGAGGATACCTCGGGTCCATAGGCTCATTAAAGCAAGCAAATTCTTACAAAATTCTTACTTTGTACTCAGATGTGGAGTTTTTTACATGCACTAACAAGCCAGTTGATTGTGTAAAGAATTGCAGAAATGAAGCTTATTTGTTTAGCAAGCAGAGACTAAGAACGGTATTTTACTCTTTGGCAAATTTGTTTCGCAGCTCTGTCGAAGAAATATCCATATGAAAACTGTTTTTGGGTACTTCGCTAAAGAGATCTCTAAAATCTGGTGGAATGGCAATATCATCTAAGGTCTGAAAATCCCCCTGACGACTGCGACCTGCTACCAAAAAGGAGGCACCGTCCTGGCGCAGGGCTTCAAAAGCCGCATGAAAAGCTTCAGGCTTACTCTGATAATATTTAGGATTAATCAGGCGACTGGCAGTATCTGCACCAATAATAAAGGTCGTGCCCTTAAAAAGCCTGGCTTTATCGTTGAATAAGGGTGCCCTACTCAAGATAAGATGATCAAGTCCTAGAAATTGTACAGCTCGTTTTCTTGCTACGGCGAGGTCAATGGGGGCTTTGTCGGCATTGGTGAGTGAGAGTTCAAAATAGGCATCTTCGCCAAGCTGCTGCGCGGCAACTTCGGCAAGCTGCCGGTGACCGTCATGCAGAGGGTTAAAGGAGCCTGAAAGAATAGCCAGGTTTTCTGGCACAGTTGTGCTCAGTCTACCCTCAGGCTCGAGCACCACAAACTCGAGTTCGGCTTTACTTAGACGCTCGAGTTCGGCTGCTGGTTCAAAAACCATTAAAACCTGCTCCCCTTTAACTAAGGGCAGCTCTGGTAAGTCAAAAACGCCGCAAGCTTCGGCAACGGCATAAAGAATCAGCCAGCTTACCAGACTTTCTTCTCCGGCTCTATCTCTTGCGCCCTTAGTTATAACCAGTTCATAGGTGCTGTAGCCAAGGGCATCCTCAACGGCGATGGCCACTCTGTGGTCACCTCGTTTTTGCCGGTCCGTTGCAATGGTGGCAGTACAGCCAAGACCAAAAACAGGTTTATCTTCCCTGGCTAAATAACGGGCTCGAGTAAAAGCATGATGAGCAAGTGCCTTTGCCGCTGCTACTGACGTGTAGCTTTCAGGTTCAAAGCCAGTAGCCTCAATAAAAGACGTCTGTACATAGCGGTCTGTTGCCTCGAGGATGGTACGAGAAGAACCGCCTACACTATGAAGCCAGGCCAGGGCTTCGGCGCCAGCCCCGGCAAAATTCATGACCATCATATGGGGAGTGGCGTGGACAGCAGTAAGAAGTTCTGTTAACAAAACCCTAAAATTGTACACTAGCTGTTTACTAAAAGTGGCAGCCAAATAACAGCTGGCTTAAAAAAACTTTCCGGGGGTAAAAGGCAGACCTTTTAGGGCTTTTAGCGCCTCAGCTACAGGGGCGTCAAAACCTCTGGCAAGTTCATCTAGGCTGCTATCATCTACAATGACATCAGGCTGTAAGCCGGTGGTGAAATCAGTACCATCAAGGGCCTGTAAGTTGGCTACGGCAACATAAACCAGACTGCCGTCTGGCAGGTCAAATGTGCGAATAGCTTCGACATTGCCACTCGTTACTTCACCAACAATAGTTGCTCTACCGAGATTTTGTAAAACCAAAGGGCCAATTTCTCCGGCGCTACTGTTGAACTTGGTTACCAGTACAGCCAGCGGCCCATTAAACGTAACTGGGTCTTCGATGCGCTCACTGGCAATGACCTGATCTTCCGGGTCGATTAAGGCATTAATACCCTGATCGCCATTGCGCCGATAACGGGCACGCCAGACCAATTCGCCGTGACTAATGGCTTCAACCCATTCACCGTCTAAAAAAGCGCCCATGACCAGACCTAGTTCCCCGAGGCGGCCACCGGGGTTATCTCTCAGGTCCAGAATAAGGGAGTCAGCACCCTGGGCCTCGAGTTCTCTAATGAGGTCATGAACTTTCTGACCAATGCCTTCGCCTTCAAAACTGGGCAGATAAATATAGCCTGTATGCTCATCAAGCATATTGGCCTGAGGCAAAGAGCTGACACTACCAAAGTCGATACGTGTGGGGGTAAGCTCGAGGCTTATTCGGGATTGTTTTCTTTTGACCTCGAGGCTCACATGTCCACTATCAATGGCTTCACGAATAATGCGGTTATAACTAAAATCCGAAGAGCTTTCCAAGCCTTCATTATTAATGCTTACAATCACATCACCCCGTTGCAAGCCTGCAATGCTAGCAGGGGTATCGGGGTAGACGCGTTCAACAACAATGCCTGTATTACCCAAGAAGGCATGCTGAAAACCAAGACCTTCCTGTCCGCTTTCAGTACCGCCAAAGTCCATGCCCTCTCCCAGGCGACCAATCCAGCGAGAGTGGTCATCATGTAGGTCAAGAATCATGCGGCTTAAAACACGGTCAAATTGGGCTCTGCTTTCGGCATTCAGGGCATCTTCCCTGAACTCATCTGCCCAGGCATTCCAGTCGCGGTAGTTGGTATCCCAGTAATTTTCCTTGAAAGTGTCAACCAGGGCATTAAAAATGCGCTCTCGGCCCATCGCTGTATCCCAGAGTTCTTGCTGGGCAAAAGCAAAGCCAAAAAACAGTAAAAAAATCAGTAGGTACTTACGCAGCATGCCGTATAGTAGAGAGTTTTGCGCTGAGCTGCCGTAACAAATGAGACTATTTTTTAAGCATAGCTTCATAAATCTTCCTTCTTTAGCCTCTAAATCATCCATATTATTCGTTGTTTTTCCTATCAAACCAGTTTTGAAAAGCTTCTAACTGCTCAGGTGTGCCGTCAGTAAGCATTCTGGAACTATATAGATTAAAAGCCTTAGGTCTTCTGTAAAGTTCTTCAAGTTCTGCTTCGGAGGCTGGGAAGTCAAATCTTATCTGATACGGTTCATCCCAAGCTTCGATTAGAACAGGTACAGGTTCTAAGCGCTCGCCTGTAGATTTGTCATAAAGCAACTCGAGTCGTTCGTACTCAGTTAAGAGCATTTCTTTCAAACTAGTCCAGCGGTGTAAAGGAGTCATAGTGTATTCGTTTTCGGTTCTAAAGATTTCCTGAGTGTTGAGGTCAAGATAGAAATAGCAGCGTGTATTGTAGAAATAGTGGGAATGCCCAAAAATCCACTGATGAGGCTCCTTATCCTTGATACTTAGTTTCCAAGTTTTATGATTCGACAGAACTGTTTTGGTAAATAACTCTGTCCTTTTGTTGGACCAGCCATGTAGCTGAATAGCCGAATGAAAGAGTTGGATGCCATTAGTCGTCAGGTAAAAGGTTCTAAAGTCTTCGGGTAGGACTAGCTCGTGGTAGGTTTCTAGGTCTGCAATTTCATCAACCTTGTTAAAAGGCATTGAAACTAGGGGTGGTAGGTATATATGCAGCCAGCCACCTTTTGCCAGCCCTACCTGAATCCCACCTTTAGGCATAAGCCGTTGTCCTCTAGGATTCCACTGCTGAACTTTATTTATTAGACCTAAAGCCCAGTTTGATGCAGGGTTAAACTTCTCAGCCGGTGTCATCGTCAAATTCTATAAGAGGTATAAAAAAAATTGGTTTCGTGAGGGAGGCACGAAACCGGAGAAGAGAAAAGGGAGGTATTGGGAGGTTTACCTGTCTAAGAGTTTAAAGAATATCCTCTTACAAAAATCTGACAATGGGCGGTTTAAGCAGGAATTTTTCTTAGTGTGGTGAATTTCACAAGTGAAGCTGTGCTTTTGGGGCTCGAGCCAGCGCCTAAAAATAGTGCTTTAAAGAAAGTGCGTGCTGGACGTAAAGGTGCCGAATCCATCATAAACCTGCGTCAGCTGGAGGTTCTTTGCAAGCCTTCCTTAACCACTCAGGTGTTTAACATGTTAAATTATTAACTAATGTTAGTGTTCGACTCGGTGCGTATCTTATCTGAAAATAATCATGTTCGGGTTGAACTTGCCAGAGCAAACGGAAAGTTTGTGGTTATTAAGCGCTTAAAGAGTCACTCGCCCTTTATGCTCGAGCGTTTACAGCGCGAAGCTCTGGTTTTAGAAAAGCTCGAGCATGAGCATATCGTTCCGCTGATTGCTGCTAAGGGCGACATGATCGTTTATGCCTATGCACCGGGTGTTAATCTGGCAGATGCCCTTGACGCTGGTGCGCTGCCCCTTAGACGCAGCATTAAAATAGTAGATGATGTCCTGAAAGCTCTGAGCTACGCACATACCAAAGGGGTCATTCACTGTGATGTCAAACCGGGGAATATTATCGTTAAAGGGGAAAAGGCACTTTTAGGTGACTTTGGTTTTGCCAAAGACCTCGAGCTTACCTCTATTACCCAGGAAGATGTCATGCTGGGTACGCCAAACTATATGGCCCCCGAACAGTTTCGCGGTGAGCGCGATGATCTAAGAAGTGATATTTATGCTGTAGGTGCGGTGCTTTATCATTTACTTACCGGACAGCCACCGTATGGTCGTCATATTATTCGCTTTTTGATTGGTGATCATAGTGTAGCGTTAGAGCCCCTGCCGCAACAATTTTCTGAGGTGGCTCAGGTCGTTTACCGGGCTCTTGATCGTAACCCCGATAGACGTTATCGCTCAGCCGATGAAATGCGCTTTGCCCTTAAGGCGGCGCTTGCCCCCATTCATTCCTAGTTTTTTCCAGATTGCCCCGGAAAGTCTCAGTAGATGATTTTTGCTTTTAGCGGTGACCCTTTCTTGGCGACTCGAGCTGCCAAGCGTGCTTTAAAGGCCAGAGGCTTTCGCCAGGAAGAAATTACCGAGCTTGGTGAAGGTATGCAAGCTGCTGAAGTCGCCCAACTGGCTGCCCAGTCAGGTCTGTTTGGGCAGCTTGCCCTGCTCCTTGATTTTGACGCTGCTTTTAAAGGTCAGGGGGGGGTAAAACCAAGAAACGAAGTTTTAAAGGTACTAGAAACTTTACCCGCCGATACCACGATTGTTGTTCTTGATTTAGACGCCACAAGCTCGAGGCAAAAAAGCTATAAGGCGTTAGGTGAGCACCACGCCCACCCCACGCCGCGCTTTGGAGCGCTCACGCATTTTGTGCAGCAAGAACTTAGCGATAATAAGGTGCGTTTTCACAAAGATGTTCCTGAAACCTTAGCTGACCTGTTTGGCGAAGATTTGCCAGGGCTGGTTGCTGAAATTCAAAAACTTGCGGTGCTTGATGAGGAACTCTCGAGTGAGCGGGTAAAAGAAATTGTTAATCGACCGGCTTCCCGTGACGCTTTTGATTTTATTGAGGCAACCGCTGCCGGTGATGCTAAACGTGCTCTTCTAGTTTGTCACAGTCTTATGGCTCAGGGTGAAGCGCCACCACGCATTTTGGGCGCCCTCATGTGGCAGTACAACCTGGTTGCCAGAGTCGTGGGCTTACAAGAAACTAGAGCCAGGGTTGATGCCGGTCTGGTGAGCCAAACCTTAAAAATAAAACCCTTTGTTGCCCAGAAGGTCTTGGCAACTGCAAAAAATTTGAGCGAGCAAAGCCTGGGCTATGTTCTTAGATTGATTCTGGACGCCGACATTGCCATGAAAACAGGGCGCGATGAGGTTCACGCCCTGGAAGAATTAGCGTTGAAACTAGCGCTTTTTTACGCTAAGGCCTGAGCTTCTTTTAAACTTGGATAGTCAGTATAGCCTTCTTCAGCACCACCAAAAAAAGATTTGCTATCCCAGGCATTTAAATCGGCATTTTGTTTAAAACGTTCCGCTAAATCAGGATTGGCAATAAAGAGTTTGCCGTAACCTGCCAGGTCAGCAATCCCATCTTCTAAAAGCTTTTCGCCAGATTCTTTTGTTAAACCCCCTGTTACCAGATGGGTACCTGTGTAAGCTTTGCGCATGAGGTCTGAAGCTTTGCTATTTCCCAGATTGGCTTCAACCGTATGCAAGAAAGCCAAATTGTAGCTACTTAGTAGCTCGGCAGCGGCACTATACGTTTCTTGAGGATTGGCGTCTGCTTTGGATCCTTCACCAATGTTAGGGGAAAGCCTGACTCCAACACGTTTACTGTCCCAGACGCTGAGGGCCGCTTCGGTAATTTCCTTGAGCAAACGAAGACGGTTTTCCAGAGAGTCGCCATAGTTATCGCTACGTTTATTGGTACCTGTGCGTAAAAACTGTTCAATTAAGTAACCGTTGGCAGCGTGGATTTCTATGCCATCAAAACCAGCATTTTGGGCATTTTGGGCAGCTTTGCGGTAGTCATCTATAAGACCAGGAATTTCCTCGAGCTCGAGCCCTCTAGGACTCTCATCACTTGGTTTATAAGAAAAGTCCGGGTACATAATATTGCCCTCATACCTGACATCTGAGGCAGAAACAGGAGCTTTTCCCCCGTGGTAGCTCGAGTGCGAAATGCGCCCGACATGCCAGAGTTGTAAGAAGATGAGTCCGCCAGCTTTATGTACCTCATCGGTGATTTTCTGCCACGCTGCAATTTGCGCTTCACTATGAATACCTGGAGTATGCGGGTAGCCCTGACCCATAGGGATAATCTGGGTGGCTTCGGCAATAATAAGACCCGCCCCAGCACGCTGGCGGTAGTAGGTTGCCATGAGGTCTTGTGGAATGGTATTTGGCGCACGGTTACGGGTAAGAGGGGCCATAACCATGCGGTTTTTGAGGTTGAGGTCGCCTAAATGAAAAGGTTCAAGTAGTTTCATAAAGCAAACTATAAAAAATATAGTGCACTACCGAATGTATTATTGGAGACATAAGAATAGCCCTGTGAAAATCCTTAGTACACTGCCACGTTTGCGATTTAGCCTCAAGTTCTAAGGCGTAAATAATTTTAAACTAAAGCCATGGATCTAAAAATTAATGATCAGTTTTACTCGAGCCAGGCAGAACCATCCGATATGCTGCTCTGGGTTATTCGAGATGAACTTGGTCTAACAGGTACAAAATTTGGCTGTGGTGCAGGAATTTGCGGGGCATGTACTATTCATGTAGATGGCGTAGCAATGCGCTCCTGCGTAACCCCTGCCGCTGCCGCAGAAGGCAAAGCCATAACGACCGTTGAAGGTTTGGCTACCACACAAGATGACTCAGAAAGATTGCATCCGGTTCAAGAAGCTTTTATTGAAGCTCAGGTGCCGCAGTGTGCCTGGTGTATGAACGGACAAATGATGACGGCACTGGCGTTTTTGCAAGCCAATCCTAAGCCAAGTGATGATGAAATTACTGCAGCCATGGGAAATAACTACTGCCGCTGTGGTTGCTATGTGCGGATAAAAGTTGCGGTAGCCCGTGCCGCTGAGCTTATGGAGCAAGCTAATGGCTAAGGAAAACCCTGCCAAAGAACAAGCCGCCAAAGATAAGCGCCGCTGGCGTGTGTCGCGTAGAGGGTTCTTAATAGGTCTTGGGGTTGTTGGTGGGGGACTGGCGCTGGGCTGGCGTTTTGGTCTACCTGCTGCCCGCCTTGGCATTGCCAATGGTTTAGAAGAAGGTGGTGCGCCGGGAGGCGCTGAGGTAAGTCCAGATCTGTGGTTTGAAGTAAACCCGGACAATACGGTTTCACTTTATCTGATGAAAGTGGAAATGGGCCAGGGGGTCCATACGGCACTGGCACAGCTTGCTGCTGAAGAGCTCGAGCTTCCCTTTGAAAACCTGCAGGTCATACCTGCCAGTACCGCCAGAGGCATAGAAGATGGCTTTGGTACCGGGGGTAGCACCACGATTAGTTCACTTTTTACCCCACTTCGTGAAGGTGCTGCAACCTTGCGCCTTATGCTGCAAGCTAAGGCCGCTGAAAAATGGTCTGTTGAACCAGACAACCTGGTTGCCATGAATGGCAGTTTTTTTAAGCAAGCTAACCCAGAAGAAACCATGACCTATGCCGAGGCAGCTCAGGGAGTGAGCGACTGGGAAATCCCAAAAGACAAGCCAGAACTCAAAGGTATAAGAGAATTTGCGGTGATAGGTCAACCCATGCAACGGGTTGATTTTACAGAAAAGCTCACTGGACGAGCGGTTTATGGCTATGACGCCAGGGTTGACGGTATGCTTTACGGTGCGGTTGCCAGACCGCCCAGATTCACCGCTACACTCAAACAGGCATCTGAAGGTACAGCTCGAGCCGTCAAAGGTGTTGTTGATGTTGTTATAGAGGACGATTTTGCTGGGGTTGTTGCCACTTCGAGAGGGGCAGCTTACCGCGGTCTTGAAGCTCTGGAACTCGACTGGGATTTGGGTGAAACTTATCAGCAAGCCGATATTGACGCTTTAACGCAGGTTAGGCCAGGGGAAGGCGTGGTTGTGCAAAAAGAGGGGCGAGTAGCAGCAAAGCTAAAAAGCGCCACTAGCATCAGGGCTGAGTACCACAGTCCTATGGCAGCGCACGCACACCTCGAGCCTCAGGCTGCGCTTGTTGAGGTGCGCTCAGACAGGGTCATTGCCCAGGTTTCTACCCAGTCACCGCAGCTGGTCAGAGATGAAATTGCCGAAGCACTGAAGCGTAAAAAAGAAGATGTTGAAGTTACCGCTACCTATCTGGGGGGCGGTTTTGGTCGGCGGCTAAATGTTGAGGTGGCAGTCGAGGCTGCGCGGCTATCTCAGGCGATAGGAAAACCGGTTCATATAGGCTGGAACCGCAGCGAAGAATTTCGTCATGGTTATGTACGCCCTCCTACCCATAGTGTGCTCGAGGCGGCTTTAGACGAAACAGGAAAAATCCAGGCCATTCGTCATGAGCTGGCCAGTGGCGATGTGGCCTTTCCCTTTTTACCAGCGTTCCTTAGCACAATTTTTGGCGCCGACTTTGGTGCCTGGCGGGGAGGACGGTTTCACTATGAAGGTATTGAAAACCGAGAAGTGTTGTCGCAGCGAGTGAAACTTCCGCTTAAAACAGGCTGGTGGCGTGGGCTGGGTTTACTTGCCAATACCTTTGCCATTGAAAGCTTTATGGATGAATTGGCCCATGCCAGTGGACAGGATGCGCTCGAGTTTCGCCTGCGCCATTTATCTGCTTCAGACCATAATCAAAGGCTTAAACGGGTGCTGGAAAGTGCAGCAGAAGCGGCTGCTTGGGGCACTACCTTAGCCGAAGGTCGTGCTCACGGCATTGCCTGTTCTACCGATACCAAAACCGTTTGCGCTCAGGTTGCAGAGGTTTCTATTGAAGAATCTAAGGTGCGAGTTCATAAGATAACGACTGCTATTGACCCTGGTCTGATTGTTAACCCGGATGGGGTTAAAGCACAAACACAGGGAGCCATTGTCTTTGGCCTCAGTTCTACCTTTTTTGAAAAGTTGACCATACAAGATAGTCAGTTTGCTCCGCAAAATTTTGATACTTATCCGCTCATTACGATGAAAGAAACCCCCGAAATAGAAGTCATCTTACGCCAGAGTGGAGAAGAGCCCTTTGGCATGGGCGAGCCGCCCCTTGGTCCGGTGGCAGCAGCTGTAGCTAACGCGGTGTTTGCGCTTACGGGGCAGAGGTTAAGAAGTTTGCCGCTAACTTTAAGTTGAGATGATTTTTGCAAAACAGGTCAACGTAATAGCGAGATAGTTACGCGATTCGCAGGACTTCCTAAGGATTAAACCACTGTGCAGTTAACTCGAGCACCTTAAACCGTAAACTAGTTGGCAGTCTTTTGTCCCTGTTCGTGCTACAACTAGGCTTTGGAAATGCCGATGGGCTTGCTGGTTTGTCTTGAATTGCATGGTGAAAAAGGGTCCGCTTAGGGACCCTCGTTTTGTATTAGCAAGTCAGAAAGGACGACCTTTGGGTCGTGGTCATAAATGACAGATACGTTAAACAGCTCGAGCCTGGCTTTTGCCGAAGAGCTTTATCTCGAGTATTTAAAAAATCCAGAAGGGGTTCCAGCCGAGTGGCAGGCCTACTTTAAATCCATACCGCAAAATGGTCTAGCTGCTCGAGAGTCGCTGGGACCATCTTTTAAACCCAGTAGCTTATTTAATCCGCCTGGCAAAAATGGTAGCGGGGTAGCCTCCGATGAAGATACTGATTTGCAGTACAAGGTCGGTATGATTATTCGTAACTACCGGGTGCGCGGTCATATTATTGCAGACCTTGACCCGCTGGGTTTTATACAGCACGAAACGCCGAGAGAACTCAAGCCTGAGTACTATGATTTTACGAAGGTCGACATGGACCGGGTGGTTAAAAGTGGCACCATGGCTGGGCGCAGTCTCAGAGAAGTCTTTGAGCGCCTCCGTGAAACCTACTCGCGCAGCATCGGTGTGCAGTTTATGCATATTGATTCTCTAGAGGTGCGTGAGTGGCTTCAGGAACGTATGGAAAACAGCCTGAACAGACTAGGGCTCAGTCGTGATAGACAGTTTCGCATTCTGACCAAACTTACCGACGCTGTGGTTTTTGAAGATTTTATTCAGAAAAAATATGTCGGGGTCAAAAGCTTTTCGCTTACCGGGTCTGAGAGCCTTATTCCCCTGCTTGATCTGGCGGTAGAGAGAGCCGGTGAGCAGGGTGTTGATGAAATTGTCTTTGGTATGGCACACCGGGGTCGTCTCAATGTCCTCGCAAACATTCTTGGTAAACCGCCCCGCCAGATCTTCCGTGAGTTTGATGATGCCGATGCCGATCAGTACATTGGTCGGGGCGATGTGAAGTATCATCTGGGTTACTCGAGAGATATGGAAACGACCTCAGGCAAGAAAATTCACCTTTCTCTTTCCTTTAACCCAAGTCACCTCGAGTATGTCAACGCCGTGGTTATGGGTCGGGTACGCGCCAAGCAAGACCGGGCACATGACTATAATCGCAGTCGTGGTCTGGGCATCCTTATTCATGGGGACGCCGCCTTTATTGGCGAAGGTGTGGTGCAGGAAACCCTGAATATGAGTGAACTCGAGGGTTATAAAGTTGGCGGCATCCTGCACGTTATTCTGAATAACCAGATTGGCTTTACCACAGACCCGCATGACGGTCGCTCCTCTGATTATGCAACTGATGTTGCCAAAATGCTCCAGAGTCCTATTTTTCATGTCAACGGCGAAGACCCTGAAGCAGTCGCACAGGTGGTCAGCATTGCCATGGATTTTAGGGCCAAGTTTAAGCGTGATGTGGTGATTGACCTTTATGCCTACCGCCGCTTTGGTCATAACGAAAGTGATGAACCAGCCTTTACCCAGCCACTCATGTATGAGGCGATTAAAAATCGTCAGAGTGTCCGCGAGGGTTACCTCGAGCGCCTCTTGAGTTTAGGAGAAATAAGCAGAGAAGAGGCTGATGCTCTCGAGGAAGCGCGCCGTGAAAGTCTGGAAGAAGAACTTAAGGCAGCCAGAGACAAAGACTACAAGCTGACCTACCAGGCGTATCAGGGAATTTGGGATGGTTATAAAGGGGGCCGGGATATAGAAGCGCCAGAGGCCGACACCAAGGTTGCAGAAGCGCGTCTTAAAGAGCTTTTAACCAAGCTGGCCGAGGTTCCTGAAGGCTTTACGCCAAATTCTAAAATCGTTCGGCTGTTGACGCAGCGCTTAGAAATGGCCAAGGGAGAAAAACCACTTGATTGGGCTATGGGGGAGGCGCTAGCTTTTGCAAGTTTGGCGACTGAAGGTGTTCATATACGTATGACCGGGCAAGATGTTGAGCGGGGTACGTTTAGCCACAGGCATGCGGTTTTGCATGATATTCATACCGAAGAAGAGTATTCTGCCCTGCAAAATCTGACAGACGATCAGGCTCGAGTAGACATTTATAACAGTCCCCTTTCAGAAAATGGTGTTCTTGGGTTTGAATATGGCTATAGCCTTGACTGGCCAGATGGTTTGACGCTCTGGGAAGCGCAATTCGGCGATTTTGCAAACTCTGCACAGGTTATTTTTGACCAGTTTATTTCCTCCGGCGAAGATAAATGGCGTCGTTTAAGTGCCCTGGTGATGCTCCTGCCTCATGGCTTTGAGGGGGCTGGCCCCGAGCACAGTAGTGCCAGGCTCGAGCGCTTTTTAACCCTCTGTGCTGAAGACAATATGCAGGTCATGAATTTTACGACGCCTGCCAATTATTTTCACGCTTTAAGACGTCAGGTCGTGCGCAATTGGCGTAAACCCATGGTGGTGATGTCACCTAAGAGTCTGCTGCGTCATCCTAAAGCGGTTTCTGAATTGCAGGAATTTTCAGCAGGTCACTTCCGTAAAGTGATTCATAGCAAGGCCGATCCGAAAAAAGTCAGGCGGGTACTGCTTTGTAGTGGCAAAGTTTACTATGATCTGGCGCAGCGCCGCGAAGAGGAAGACCTGCGTGATGAAGTGGCGATTATACGCCTCGAGCAACTTTACCCGATTCCTGAAGCCGAGCTGATTGAAGCGCTCGAGCCTTATGTATCAAAGGCACCCCTCGTCTGGGTACAGGAAGAACCTAAAAATATGGGAGCCTGGCGCTTTTTACGGGCTGAGTGGTGTAATGAGTTTGCCGGACATCCTTTTTCAGGAATCTACCGCCCAGAATCTGCCAGTCCAGCAACAGGCTCTGGCAACAGTCACAAGCTCGAGCAGGCGAGACTCATGGACGCTGCTTTTAATACGGAGTCTTAGGCCAGGGGCAAAGGTTCAAGCTTGTGTACCTAAATGCGGAAACTTACGCTAGCTTACGTTATTCGATGGGTAAAACTGGGGTAAGCTTTAAGCTGTACTTGGTCTAAGTTAGGGAAATGATGGCTAGAAAACATATGAGGATAAAATTATGGCAGATTTAACCGTACCGTCAGCAGGTGAGTCCATTAATGAGGTTTTTATTGGCACCTGGTTAAAAAAAGAAGGCGAGAGTGTTGCGGTAGATGAGCCTGTAGTAGAGGTTGAAACCGACAAGGCAACGCTGGAAATTCCGTCACCCGTAGCAGGGGTGGTCAAAAAAATCATGAAAGCTGCGGGCGAAAGTGCCGCAATTGGTGAAGTTATTGCGCAAATTGAAGAGGGAGCAGAGGCAGCCAAAAGTGAGCCTGAGGCAGAGGCAAAAGAAGCACCAAAAGCCGAGCCTCAAGCGCAGGCAGAAACTGAGGGGCCCATTATGCCAGCTGCACAGCGCTTGATTGATGAGCATAAGCTCGAGGCCTCGAAGATTCAAGGCACCGGGCCAGGTGGGCGCGTTTTGAAAGAGGATGTGCAGAGCTACCTTGATAAAGGGAGTAAGTCTGAAACTACAGAGAGTAAGTCTGAAACTAAAGAGGCTAAGGCACCTGCGCAAACCCCGGAACCTGTAGGCGAGCGGCAAGAAGAAACTGTGCCTATGAGCCCGCTGCGCCGTACCATTGCGCGCCGACTGGTCGAAGCTCAGCAAACCGCTGCCCTGCTGACGACTTTTAATGAAATTGATATGTCAGCGGTCATGGAACTGCGCAATGACTATAAGGATGCTTTTGAGAAACGCTACGGTATTCGTCTGGGTTTTATGAGCTTTTTTGTTAAGGCTGCGGTAGATGCCCTGAAACTGGTGCCAGAAATCAATGCGGAAATTCGTGAAAACAGCATTGTTTATAAGAACTACTATGATATTGCCGTTGCTGTTTCTACGCCTAAAGGTCTGGTTACGCCCGTGATTCGTAATGCTGAAAGGCTAAGTTTTGCTGAACTTGAAAGCACCATTGCTGATTTTGGTAAGCGGGCACAGGCAAGCAAGCTCACGCCAGATGAGCTCACTGGTGGCACTTTTACCATCTCAAATGGGGGTGTCTTTGGGAGCTTGATGAGTACACCAATTGTAAATCCCCCGCAGAGTGGCGTTTTGGGTATGCACAGCATTCAGGAGCGACCTGTGGCCCTAAATGGTCAGGTGGTGATTCGCCCGATGATGTATGTAGCCCTGAGCTATGACCACCGGATTGTAGACGGTAGGGGTGCAGTGACCTTTTTAAAACGCATAAAGGATGCGGTAGAAAGCCCCGCCAGAATGTTGATTGAGATTTAGGATAAAAGTTCTTTTAAGCTGTGACTGAGCTTTTTCGGTTACGGCTTTTTCTTTAGAGAAACGATGATTGATGAAGTATTGACAACCGAAGCCCGCTGGACGAAGGCTTTTTTAGAGGCTGATGTGACAACCCTCGAGGGGCTTATGCACCCCGACTATCAGCAAATTCAAAGTGATGGCTCGGTGTGGGGTAAAGCTCAGGTTTTAGCAAGCTTTGACAGGGGTGAGCGGCACTGGGAGAGGGCAAAGAGTGATGAGCACCGGGTGCAGCTTTTTGCTAACGTTGCCATAGTGACGGGGCGCTGGCAAGCAGAAGGTATAAATCATGGGCTTGCCTTTGATTATGCCGCGCGCTTTGTCTCGGTCTATGTGAAAACGAATGGGGGCTGGCAGATGGTGTCAGACCAGTCAACCCCCATTACTTAGCTACGCTGACTCGAGAACGCCCACAGGGTTCCTGTTAGCATGGCGGCAGCAATCCCTAAAAAGGTGCCGATATTCTGAGGGAGAATGTTAAAACTTGGGGCAATGAACATCAGTACAGTGACGATCCCCATGATTTGAGCAATCATACGCATAGTTTTCTTATCCACGGTAACGCCTCCATTTCTAAAAAGAGTTTATAAAGTGGCGGAGGCGCTGCTAAGTCACAGCTGTCAAAAGTCAGGCATGACAGCTGTCAGATGAATACGCATTGGAGCGTTAAGGAACAGGAATATCTTCGTAGATTTTAAAGAGTACTCGAGCATTTTCTGCAAAAAAAAGCTTTTGGTGCTCTTTTGGAATGAGCTTCTCTAAGGTCTCGCGGTATAGCTTTATAGAGATATGAGGCCAATTACTGCCAAAAAGAAAGCGCTCTGGTTTTTCTGCCATCTGATAGGCAAACTGAATGCGCTCTGCCCAGGTTTCTAAAAAATCATCAGGGGCTTTGTGCATGAGGGCGACTTCCTTGTTAGAGAAAAGACCCGAGAGATCGGCCCAGACATTATTATTTTTTCTGATGACTTCGGCTGCGGTATCAAACCAGGGCTGACCAAAATGAGCCATGACAAAATTCACCATAGGAAAATCGGTGGCGACCTCATCGATTGCTACTGGATGCGTATAGGCAAGTTTGGCCCGGCTCGAGTGACTGCGCCCGGTATGCATGATAAAGGGTAAATGGTATTTGGCTGCCAGATGAATATAGCTAATATAGTTCAGGTGATCAGGACCATAAGGCAGATAGCCCAGATAAGCTTTTAAGGCTTTGACCCTGCCAGTTTCCAGGACTCTTTCAACCTGCCTCATGTGACTGCTACTAATACGTCTGGGGTCGGCTATACCAACCACATGAAGACTAGGCAGATGGTCAGTAAGCTCGAGCACCCCGTTAATTCCCAAAGGGTCATCTTCAGAAATCTGACTCGAGCCCATTGCCAGAGCCTGGGTGATACCAGCGCGTAGCATCTCGGTTTTTAATACTTCTGCACCTTGCCGCGGGCTCGTTAAAAAACCTGGAAAAGTTCTATCATCTTGTAATTGTGGATTTACCCCGTGAATATGGCTATCAATCATCTGACCTCTCCGTGTCGTCGCTGTTATTATGTCAGATTTATCCTGTAAGCAGTGTAATATTTTTTCTTGCGTGCGGGAACGCTCGAGCTTGCTTCAGATTTGGCTCAAGCTGGCAAGATAATGCCCTCAGGTAAAAACTTAAAAATGAACAGGTGTGGCAGATTTGATTGCTTAGAAACAATCAAATCTGCCAGCGTCATAAATCCTGAGGTTACAATCGTTATGACCAGTCCTGACCAGATTTAGCCCAGACTGCCTTTAATGAAATGAGCCAGATTTTCCTTAAGATTTTTTAATGAGGCTTCGTGAAGGTACATCATATGTCCGGCTTCGTAATAGCTCGAGCTTATATTTTTTGCTGTTTCTTCGTCTATCCCCAGATGGTTAAGCGTGTGTTCGGTAGCAAAGTGAGGGGTTGCCAGATCATAGTAGCCATTAGCCACATGGACTTTTAAGTGCGGGTTCATGTTCATGGCGCGGCTAAGGGTGTCGGCAACATTGACATGTTTGTTGTCATTTTCCCATTTCCAGTTGCGGTTGACTTCCATAGAGAGAATTTCATAGGGGAGATCATAGGAAAACTCGAGCGTGCTTTTTACATAGTCGTTAATGGTGGCGCTATAGGGCCCCATGATGGCGCTGTAACTGGGGTCATACTCAAAGTGCTCCCCTGCGCTGTCACGGTCTTTGCCCTTAAAGCGACTGTCAAGTCGGCCGACGGTGGTGCGCTCTTCGCGCAGGAGTTCTTTGCAAAAGCGCATCAGTTCAATGCGTAAGTTGCAGCGTTCTATAAAGTCCTGGCTTAAACCCGTGTAGTCAGAGAGCTTTCTCGCAAGGCGTTTTTGCTCTTTTTTGTCCAGGCTCGAGCCTTTAAGAACCGCAGCTGCATAATCATCAAACGTGAAGGCTTCAACTTCTTTAAGAACGTCGGCTAAGGGTTTATCCTGCAAGCGCTTGGGCAACTTTTTGTGATAATGCGCGGTAGCGGCGTAACTAGGAATATAGAGAATATAAGGCAGGTCATTATTATGGGCAAAAAGCAGCGTGGTGAAATCCAGTACGACCGAAATAAGCATGATGCCATTGAGATACATGCCGTGTTTTTCCTGCAAGTGACCAACCAGTCCAGCGGCCCTTGTCGTTCCGTAGCTTTCGCCAGCTAAAAACTTGGGGCTTAACCAGCGCTGGTGGCGACTGCAGTACAGCCGGATAAATTCCCCGACACTTTCAATATCCTGAGCAAGTGTGTGAAACTGACTGGCCTTTTCACCTTCCTGAGGTCGGCTGAATCCTGTTCCTACCGGATCAATAAAAACAATGTCAGATTCGTCTAGCAGCGAGTATTCATTATTGGTCAGTTTGTAAGGAGGAGCAACCAGCTCGGTATCATTCATCATGACGCGGCGCGGACCCAGACAGCCCAGATGTAACCAGACACTCGATGAGCCCGGCCCACCATTAAAAGCAAAGGTA
Source organism: Trueperaceae bacterium (assembly GCA_020431825.1). Taxonomy (GTDB): domain Bacteria; phylum Deinococcota; class Deinococci; order Deinococcales; family Trueperaceae; genus JAHEBB01. The sequence goes on from JAGQHN010000010.1 coordinate 46,088, forward strand.
ATGGGGCGTTTGCTGGGGTCAGATTCATCATCTTTGGTATAGGCGGTAAAAAAGACTCGAGCCTTGGCCTGGTGGCCCTCAAACTGCCCTTCTTTTTCACCTTTACCCAGCGTTTCCTTCTTCAATATAAGAATGCCGGTGGTGGCGGTATATTTGAGGGTTTTGCCCCCGATAGAAAGGCTGTGTGAGGTACTTACAATTTGATCTTGCTGTTCGGCTTTGGTGGTGGGTTCACTGGCTTCGCTCATGCCCCATTCTAGACCACCAAACTTTAAAGGTGTGACAGGGATTATGCAAAGCCCTGCTCTGATCTGCCGTACACTAAACAGGGTTTTCAGGAATGGGCCGTAAACAAGAGACTTTTCCAGAAAGATGACGTATGAGGTTAAGCAATGACACAAGATGAAATAACGGCAGAGCATTTTCAGCTGATTGATGGGGCCGTCCAGCAAGTTTTTGCCTGTGACTGGCAGGTCTTAGAGCGCATATCTCAAGGGCTTTCTGGCGCAGCGCTCTATAAGCTGCAAATTGCCGATGCGTTTTATATAGCTCGCTTGAGTGACCCCAATGACCCCTATCAAAACCTCGAGCGTGAGTTTGCCGCCATGCGCGTAGCCGCTGATGCTGACCTTGCTCCGCAGCTTTATCATGCTGATGCTAAGACGGGACTGGTTCTTATGGACTTTGTTAAGTCGGCGCTGTTCAGCCCAGTTGCCTTTAGGCAAGCTGGTCGGGCGGCTGCGTTTGCCCACTTACTCAAAAAGCTCCATGACGGCCCGGAGCTTATGCCTGACAGCTCAGTTTTTGACAAAGTTGAGACGATTTATAAGCTATTGCCTGCTGACTTACAGGCAGATGAACTCTTTACACGGGGTTATGCGTTAAAGCAAAAGCTCGAGCCCTTGCTGGATGACCCTGCCGATTTGAAACCCTGCCACTGTGACATTAATCCTACAAATGTCCTCTGGGATGGTGAGCGCTTCTGGCTGATTGATTGGGGTCTGGCATCACAGCAAAATAAGTATTTTGATCTGGCCTGCTGGGTAAACTTTTTTAGCTTTTACAGTACTGATTTAAGCCAAAGCTTTTTAGAAACCTATTTTGGTCGGAGCCTGAACGCCAAAGAGCAACACAAATTTAACCTGATGGCAGTTTTTGTAAGCGTGTTTTATGGCTTTCTCTTCAGCTACTTTGCCAGCCTGTCAGGGGAAAGACTAAGTGCTGAGGAGAGAACTAAGCTCGGTACTTACGGAGCCTTTATGAGCAAACTGGGTTCAGGAGAGGAAAATCTGGCAAAACCCAGCTCGAGGCTAAAAATGGGTGCTATTTACCTTGAAAAAGCACAGGCTGAAGCTGAGGCTATTAGCCAACTTCAGTCCTGAATGCCGGGCATAATTACAAAAATTCAAGTCGGAACCTTAACCTCACCTGCTCACTTTTTTGAGGTGGTGAGGTTTGAGGGTAAGGGAAATAGCTAGATTAGGTGCAGTTCGCTTGCTTCTCAAGCATTCACACCAAAAATAAGCGTGGCGCTGTAACCTTCCTCAAGGCTACCTGTGACGGTGGCCATTTGCTCAGTGACGCCGTCTCTAAAAACATTATCGCTTGCCAGAGAAATTTGACTCAGGTTTCGTATGCTTTGGCTGTAACCGTCAGCACTGGTATACACCATTTCGCAGACATCTTGGGGCAAGGCTAGCTGAGAGGTGTGTATTTTGTTAGCGGCGCTGGTGGCTAAATCTAAAGAAGGATAAACCTCAAAGTGAACATGGGGCCAGCGACCCGCGTAGCAGCCTGGGAAAATGCTTTCAAAGCTGAGCTTACCTTCGCTGTCAGCTACCTGAACTCCGCGCAAGTAATCTTCATCGGTTACACCGCTGCTATACATCGAGTACTTACCTTCACGGCTGCAGTGCCAGAGGTAAACCGCATAGCCTGTGAGGGGTGCACATTCGCCTGCCGCATTCATAAGTTGAAGATTGATGGTCAAGGGAAGACCTTCGGCGGTATTTCCGGTTGCTAGGCTAGTGCGAATATCGCTACGTACAATGCCTGAATTTTCGAGGACATTTAAGCTTTGCCTCGAGGCAGCTGAGCCGTCAGCCGGATACGGTCCAGCGGTTTCCTCCGGGATTTCAACCAGGCAAGCGCCACTGCTGTTATCCTGAGCAATACTGCAACCTGTGACCAGAAAGCCTATACCTGCCAGACCCATCTGCAAAACTCTTCTGCGGTCAAGAGCCCTCGTTGTCCACATAGTGACATCGGTCTGTAAACCTAAATCATGATAATCGCTCATTCATTTCTCCTTTGGTGCCCCAAACTTAGCTTAAAGAGCGATTATTTAGAAAGAGTTTAGGTTCTTAATAGATTTTAAGGTAGTGGTACAGGGTAGACAGATAGGGTTGGCAAATTGATAAAAAATTCTGTTGTGAGGCGGATTTCAACTACAAAAGTAGTCGGGCTATCTGTCAGGATGATACCACCACCGATTTTAAGCGGCCAGAGCTTCTTCGCAGAGACGCTTGACCTTGATGCTCAACCCAAAGGCGCGTCGTTTGTCCTCTTTAAGCTGGCAGATGCTGATGTCATGGGTGCCGTAGAGCTGGCTAACTGCTTTTTTCGTAGCCACCAGAACGGTGTCTAACTCTTCTTGAGTATCAGGAATAGCCAGTCGGTCGAGAAAGCGTATTTCAAGACTTTCCAGGTCAAGTTTTGGCAGGTCTTCAAGCTCGAGTGCCTCTACGGCATTAAGCGCTTGTGCCAGACTGAACTCGAGCCTTGCGTCCAGAGTCTGGGTTTCAGGCCAGGCACGCTTACGTATGTAGCTAAACCCGGGCTTATCCCCTTCTGTATCAAAGGCAAGATCAGCTTCATGAGCCACCAGTAAGGTTGCCAGACTGTTAGGTACATGCTTATAGTCAGCAACATCTAAGAGCAGGTGCTCTGCTAATCTATCTTCCTGAATCCAGCGATGAAAAAGAGGCAAAAACTGTTCAGCTGCGGGCACATCATCCTGATAAAAAAACTTGATTTTTAGGCGCTGTGGGGTATTCATCAGTTTACTCCTTGGGGTGGGGCGGTCAGGCGAGCGTCGCAGGCATGGGCTGCCTCAATAAAAAGATGGGCTTCTTCGACCAGCACACGGCTGCTGTCTTCGCTAACGGTTTTGCCGTTTTGCTCATGGCGTTTGGTGAGGTACTGAGCAAATTTACCCCTGGCGTATTTGTCAAAAAAGAGCTCAGTCTGTATAAAGTGCCTGTCAAATTCACTGACAATCGTATTGGGGTCTTCACCAACATCCAGATTTTTGCTTAAGACCAGTGAGCGGGCAGCTTGCAGCATGGCCTTGTAAGCTTTTTCATCCGCTTCTTTAAACCGTTTTTCATCCAGGGCGATGAGAGCTTCAAAAGCTGTGCCTTCTGCCTGAGCAATAGTTAGCGAGAAGAGTGAAACTACCTCGCCTGCACATTCGCCCACACCAATATCGCCCACACTAAATTCGCGCACATCGCCCCAGTCGCTGTAAAACTGGGGGCCAGTTTCATAAAGCGGTACCTCGGTATAGTCATTTAAAACTTTTTTGATCTCGAGCTTGCCCAGACGATTAACCCAATCTTTAAAGCTCTCACCGTCTAAACGCTCAGCAGCATAACGCCCGGTTATCGCATCAAGAAAATCAGGAACATGTTTTGAGGGTATAGCGCCAACTGCCATGCCATATGAGCCAGCATTATCTTTGCGTGTACCGCCCAGAACTACCTGAAAATGCGGTACGGTGCGGTTATTGCGCTTGCGACTGTTACCAAAAAAACCAATGTCTGCAATATGATGCCCACCGCAGGAATTAAAGCAACCACTCACTTTGATGCGCAGGTCTTTAATGGCTTTGTCTAAACTGCCATTCTTAGCGGCAAGGCGGGTTCTGAGTTCTGCGGCCAGACCACGAGATGCGGCAATGCCCAGTTTGCAGGTATCGGTGCCCGGACAAGAGGTTATGTCTACAATGGTGCCTGCGCCAGGATTGGCAAGTCCGGCGTTTTTGAGGTCAAAGTAGACACGGGGCAGATCAGCCTCGGAAACCCAGCGAAGGACAATATTTTGCTCAACGGTCGTGCGCAGAGTGTCAGGCGTATAGGCTCTGGCAATATCTGCCAGTTTATAGGCTTGCTCGCTGCTCAGGTCACCAAGTGGCAAGTTGACAGTAACAACGTAGTACCCACCTTGTTTTTGAGCATAAACATTGGTTTCAAACCAGCTTTCAAACCCCTCGAGTTCAGGTTTTTGAGATAAAGCTCTGGCATCTATGCGCGGAGTTTCGGTGAATCGGTCAAGCTTGTTTAGGTACTCGAGCCACCTTGGGTCATGTGGGATGGTCGCGCGTTCTTCGCTTACCAGACGGGTAAATTCGTTGATGCCTAACTGTTCAACCAGAAACTTAATGCGAGCGCGGTTACGATTTTTCTTTTCACCGAGCCGGGCAAAAACGCGGCACACAGCCTGAGTGACTGGCAGCAGTTCTTCCTCAGGCACAAAATCGCTTAAGACTTTTGCCTGCTGCGGAATGGTTCCCAGACCACCACCAACAAAGAGTTTAAAGCCCCGCTTGACCTCACCCTCTATGACTCGAGTTTGTGCCAGATAACCAATGTCGTGCATTTTGACCAGACCGCAAGCCTCATGCTCACAGCCGGAAAAGGCTGGCTTAAATTTGCGCCCAAAGTCCTGTACATCGTCATGGCCTAAAAAGTACTCAAACATGGCATGGGCATAGGGTGTAGTATCAAAGGCTTCGCCGCGGCAAACGCCAGCAAGGGGACAGGCAGTAACATTTCTAACCGAGTTGCCACAGGCTTCACGGGTCGTTATGCCTTCGGCAGCAAGGCGGCGCATCAGGTCTGGTACATCTTCGATATGGACAAAGTGATACTGAATGGCCTGACGTGTGGTTACGTGGATGATGCCGTCAGCGTACTCTTCGGCAAGGTCAGCTAAAAGCTCGAGTTGTGCCGGGTTCATACCGCCAAAAGGGAACTTGATGCGCTGCATACCGGGAGCATCCCACTCGGTTTCTGCCCCTTTGGTGGTCGCTGTCGGGAACTTAAGTTCCCTGCTCTTTATGCCGTCATGCCGATGTCCATTATCATAGCGCTGACCATAGGCACCGCGTCTTAAGCGTGTTTCCGCAAAGACTTTTTCATCGAGCTTGTCCTGCTTACGCAAAATCATCTGGTTTTCAAAAAGATCAATTTCTTCAGACCAGTCATGGGGCATGTGCGTTTTTAAGCGTTCTTTCCAGGTTGTAGGCATGGCTTTAATCCTTAAAATAAATTACAAAACTTATCAACTAGTAGAATATGGTTTCATAGCTTACAAGTTTTGTCAACTATCTGACATTGCTGAATTCAGTTCAAATCTTTAACGGTATTCAAGTCCGGAGGTTTGGAGAAACTAAGCACTGTCTCAAGGGTGGCAACTAACGCGGCGTCAACAAGAACAAAGGGCTGTGCAATCAAGGAGGACTCGAGCAGAAATCGAAAATCTAATCTTAAAGCCCTTTACTCGTCCAAAGACCACATTCGGTTTTACCCGTTCCTGCCCAGCGACCTGCGCGGCTATGCTCACCAGGCCGAACGGCTCTGGTACAGGGACCGCAACCAATGCTTAAAAACCCATCCCAGTAAAGCGGATTGATGGGCAGCTTGTGCTCTTTGGCGTAGTGCTCGAGCCTTTCTCTGTTCCAGTAAACCAGCGGATTGACTTTGCTTTGTGGCTCGGCCAGTTCTATAAACCGCAGGTCTTTGCGGGTATCACTTTGGTCCTGACTGCGCGCACTGAGCAATGCTTTAGGCGCAAGTTCTTTCAGTTTTTCCTGCAATGGGATGACTTTGCGCAGATAACAGCACTTATCGGTATCTTCAAGATACATGGCGTCGTCAGCTTGGTTAGCACTCAGGCTAATAAACTCGAGTTCTGGAAACTGTTCTGTAAGGGCGTCACGGGTGTCCAGCGTTTCCCTAAAATGATAGCCCGTATCAACAAACAATACTTTACCGCGAAAACCCGCATTAACTGCCATATCGATAAGCACTACGCCATTGAGGTTAAAGCCACTGGTCATAATCAGTTCACTGTCATACTTGGCCAGCGCCCAGGCAATAACTGCTTGTGGATGAGTGTCTTTGTTCCAGCTTGGATGCACATATGTGTTTTGCGACATAGCTAATTCCTTTGACATCTTCCTTATGTCGTGATGGTCAGGTTTAACGGAATAAAAAAGTTTAAGCGTCAACAATCAAGACAACATCGTTGGGTTAGAGGCAGTACATTGGCTTGGTAAGTCACGATATATGGCCTTTCAATACAGAAACTTTGAATACAGGGCCTTTTAATACAGAGCCTATTAATACAGAGCCTTTCAAAGCTGTCGTCAGTCTAAAGTAGTTTACTTATTTTGTCAACTACTTACGCCATTTATCATAGTAGGTGATTTGACTCACGTTTGGCTACCGCATTGGTCACAAAATTTTGGTACCCAATACCTGGTACTGGGTACTTGGTCAAGGGATAGATGGGAAGGACTTGCAATTATTGATAAATAATGTAAACTACTTTTTGCAGCTTTCTGCCCCGCTTATGAAATATCTTCCCCTCACCCAAAAACGCATCGCTGTAGCAGGCGCACGTCGCTTTGACGACTTGCAGGCAATTATTGAAAAACAGGGGGGAGAGGCAATCTTGCGCTCTATGATGAGCAGCTCTGATCATGATGAAGCAGAGGTGGAAAAAGCACTTAAGACCTTTGCGGCAAGGGGAACGGACTGGCTTATTCTGGTAACGGGTGTGGGTACCAAAGCCCTGCTTGAAAAGGCAGAAGGTTTAGGTTTGGCTGTGCCAATTAAACAGCATATGGATGCTGCAAGTTTAGCTATACGAGGCTATAAAACGCTAAATGTGCTAAAGACCTTAGGCTTAAAACCAGAAGTTATAGATGATGATGGCACGGTTGAAGGTCTGAGGCGGGAACTCGAGCCCTTTGACTTTTCAGGAAAACGTATCACGGTTCAGCTCCACGGCGAGCGCATGCCCGAGCTGACCGATTGGCTGATTTCACGAGGGGCAGAAGTGCTCGAGGTTCCTCTTTACTTTTATAATCCTCCTGCTGAAGATGAGGTTAAGACCCTCCTTTATGAGCTGCTGAGTGCTCAGGTTGATGCGGTAGCATTTACCAGTAATACCCAGGTTCATTTCTTCTTTGAAGCTGTAGAACGATTGGCTGCGCTTAGCTATGTGCAAGCTGCATTCGCAGACAGTGTCATAGCTCTGTCCGTTGGAAGTATGACCTCAAAAGCTTTATCTTCATGGGGGATTACCCGGATTGTTGCTCCTGAACACGAGCGCATGGGTGCCATGATTATGGCGTTAGCCCAGTATTTTGAACGAACAAAACCTGAAAAGGTTCAGCTGCCAATCATGCTGACCCAATTGACGAGGGTTCTGGTGGTTGGTGGTGGTAAGGTTGCCGAGCGTAAAGTTAAGAGCTTGCTCGAGTCTGGCGTTTTTCCCCGGCTGGTGAGCCCAGACTTGACCCCTGATTTACAGGGATTTGTGCAAGAAGGCCGGCTTGAGTATCTTGCAAAGCCCTTTTTACCTGAAGATTTACATAATGTTCAGCTTGTTATAGCCGCCACAAATGATAGCAAGCTTAATAGTGAAATCGCCCAGGAGGCCCTGTCTAAAGGTTTACTTTGCAATGTGGTTGATCAGCCAGAACTGGGTAACTTTACAACCCTGGCAAGTATCAGGCGTGGCGATCTGAGTGTGAGTATTGCCAGTGATGGAACCAGTCCTGCTTTTAGTAAATATCTCAAACAAAAACTCGAGCAGCATTTTCCTGAGATTTACAGCACACTTATGACACAATTAGGACTCGAGCGCCAGCGGCTTGCAGAGCTAAGTGAAGAGCAAAGAGCGGCGTTCTTTGATGCCCTGTGCTCCAGGGAACGTCTTGACTTTTTCGGTGAAAACCCAGAACAAATTCCTACTTATTTTAAACAAAGCTTATCTGACCTGAAGGAGAAACTATGACCCCCTATGTGGTAAGCCTGATTGGTGCGGGCCCCGGTGACCCAGACTTGATAACGGTCAAAGCCTTGAAACGCATTCGAGATGCTGATGTGATTGCCTATGATCGCCTGGTGAATCAGGAGATTATGACCGAAGCGAAGCTCGAGGCAGAACTCATCTATGTTGGAAAACATGGGCTTGACTGTAAAACCACCTGGAAGCAAGAAGATATCAATGAGCTCCTCATTCAAAAAGCTATGCAGGGTAAACAGGTCGTACGCTTAAAAGGCGGTGATCCCTTTATCTTTGGACGAGGTGGCGAAGAAGCTCTGGCTTTGCGTCGGGCAGGTATTTCCTTTGAAATTATTCCCGGGATTAGCAGCGCCATTGCTGCACCTGCCTATGCGGGTATTCCGGTCACGCACCGATATGTAGCAAGCTCCTTTGCAGTAATTGCTGGTCATGAAGACCCACTAAAAGCTGAATCAACGGTTCACTGGGATAGACTGGCAACCGCTGTAGATACTCTGGTCATTCTGATGGGTGTTGGGAATTGTGAAAGCATTGTCTCGGAACTGATTGTCCATGGACGTGACCCTGAAACACCAGCTGCGGCTATACGCTACGGCACCACAAAAGAACAAGAAACTGTGACTGCTAAACTGGTTGATTTGCCCAGGGCTATTCGAGAGGCTAATCTTAAAGCTCCGGCTGCTCTGGTGGTTGGTGAAGTGGTTCGACTCAGAGAAGAATTAGTGTGGTTTATGCATGATAAGGTGCCTCAGGTTAAGCTCGAGGCTGATCTGGTCTGGGTAGCGGAATAAGTGAAACGTAGAAAAGATCTTTCTAGGTACCAGGTACTTAATACTGGTATATGAAAGCCATTTTACTGATAGGTCATGGTGCCTTAAACAAAGCCTCTGGTGCAGCGATGATTCGGCATGCTGCCTTGTTACGGCAAGAAGGGTTAGCACCAATTGCTACGGCAGGGTTTCTTAATTTCAGTGAACCCACTTTTGCTCAGGCTCTAACACGCTGTATGGACAAAGGAGCTACTGAGGTTATAGTGCAGCCCTATTTTCTAATTGATGGTTACTATGTCAATACACAGTTACGAAAACTGGTAGATGAGGCTAAGGGTCTTTATCCTGACATAAAGCTAAAAATGTCTTTGCCTTTTGGTGATCACCCTGCGTTGGCTGAGTTAGTGACTCAACGTATTAAAGAAAGTTTAGCCTCTAGCAAAGAATCTGGCGACAACTATGCTGTGGTACTTATGGCACACGGGACGCCAAAGCCAGAGGCAAATGAAGCGCTTTACAAGATTGCCAAACGGGTTGAAGCAAATATCAATAAACCAGTCAGGCTGGCTTTTATGGAGTGCAATGAGCCCGGTATTCCTGAGGCCATAGACAGTCTTATACAAGCAGGTCATGAAACTCTGGTCGCCGTTCCTTATTTTTTACAGGCTGGCGGTCATGTAAAGGATGATCTTCCTCGAATGATTTCTGAAGCTCAACATAATCATCCTGAAAAAGCCATTCTCCTTGCCGATTATCTTGGGTTTGATTCCAGGTTTGTTGAGGTTATTCGGGAGAGGCTTAGCGCTTCTGTATAAATTTTGCCTGATGTTTAAACTGCAAAAGCTATACTAAAGAATGTCGCAGGAACGTCCTAATAAAGCCCAGGCAAGTTTGGAAGAAGTGAAGTTTGCTATTGATGTGGCGGCAGGGCGGAAGCCTGCCAGCATCCTGATAAGAAATGCCACAGTCCTTAATGTGTTTAGCCTCGAGCTTCAAAAAACTCATGTGGTTCTGGCAGGTCGCCTGATTGCTGGTATGGGTGAAAGCTACGAGCATGCGAAAGCTGAAAACACGGTTGATCTGGCAGGTAAGTACCTTGCACCGGGTCTGATTGATGGTCATGTACATATAGAATCTTCGCTGGTGACGCCTGCTGCCTATGCGGGCGGTGTGGTGCCGAGGGGTGTCACCGGGGTCGTGTGCGATCCGCATGAAATTGGCAATGTGGCGGGGCTACCTGGCATTCACTGGCTGTTAGACAGCAGCGAAGCTTTGCCGCTTGACGTCTGGGTTACGGTGCCGAGCTGTGTGCCTTCTACTAGCATGGAAACCTCAGGCGAAATTCTGGGTCTGGCAGAGATAGAAGCCATGCTTGAGCATCCAAGGGTTGTGGGGGTAGCTGAAATCATGAGCTTCCCTGATGTCATGGCGGCCGATGATGAAAATGTCTCTAAAGCGCTACTGGCTGAAAAGTACCGTAAAAGTCCAGAAGGTCATGCTCCAGGTTTAAGCGGAGCAGATTTGCAGGCTTACCTTGCCTCTGGCATTGTCTCTGATCATGAGTCAACCAAGCTCGAGGAAGGGCGTGAAAAACTGGCAAACGGCGTTTACCTGATGGTACGTGAGGGTTCTGTGACCCGAAATCTAAACGCGCTTTTACCTCTGATAGAAGCCAAGCATGGTGACCGCATAGGTTTTGTTACCGATGACCGTTTGCCCCATGATCTTTTAGATGAAGGCGGGGTGGATTGTCTGGTTCGTATGGCAATTAGTAAAGGCGTAGATCCGCTTTATGCGGTGCGTTGCGCCAGCTATAACACAGCAAAACATTATGCATTAACTCGTCGTGGGGCAATTGCGCCTGGCTATTTTGCCGATCTGGTGGTGCTCGAGGACTTAGCCAGTTATCAGGTTGCCTCTGTATTTAAAGAGGGGAAAGAGGTGGCCCGGGGTGGGAAACTGCTCGAGCCCATTTTACCTGCAAAAACAGACGCCAGTCCCGTTACCCAAACGGTTAAGCTATCCGCCTTAACCAAAGACAAACTCAAACTAGGCGCAAAGGGGGGAAAGGTGCGCTGTATCAAACCAATTCACTATCAGGTTTTAACCGAAGAAACGCTGCTTACACCTACTATGCAACAGGGCGAGGTGGTCGCTGATCCGGAACGTGATTTGCTGAAACTTATCTGCGTTGAACGCTACGGAAAAAATGGCGGTGTGGGTGTCGGGCTTATTTCTGAAGTTGGGCTTAAGGCAGGTGCGCTGGCCTCGAGTGTGGGGCATGACCATCACAACATTCTGGCGGTTGGTGTTTCTGATGATGATCTTATAACCGCATGTAAGCGACTTGAAACGCTGGGGGGCGGCTTTGTCGCAGTTAAGGACGGTGAAGTGCTGGCTGAGCTGGCTTTGCCTATTGCTGGACTTGTCACCGATGAACCTCTGGAAGAGGTTAGAGAAAAGCTGGACGCACTCGAGGCCGCAGCTAAAAGCCTTGGTAATAAACTCCCGGCCCCCTTTATGACCTTAAGTTTCTTGGGCTTGGCCGTGATTCCCGAACTCAGACTGACAGATAAGGGACTGGTAGATGTGCTAAAAAGTCAGCTTGTTAGCTTTAGTGTTTAGTTAAAGCAGGCTCCGTATTTATTTGCTCGCAGCTTTTTGCTAGACTACACATCCCAAACATTCTTTAGAGTCGTTGGACGGGTGCAGCAGCATTAAACTTAGAGCGAGGGTGAAAAATGCTCAAACTTATCAGGGGATATGTACTTCATACGCTTAAGAATCCATTTTTTGAAGAGGAGGCACTCGAGGGCTTTGAAGACGGTGCTCTACTCATAGAAAAGGGCAAGATTCTTGAACTTGGCGACTTCTCGCAGGTTTCAAAGCGCTATCCAGATGCTGATGTTATTTATTACAAAGACGCTTTTATCCTGCCGGGTTTTGTTGACTGCCACGTGCATTATCCGCAAGTTCCGATTATTGGCGCCATGGGACTCCGGCTTTTGGAGTGGTTAGATACGCGCACCCTGCCTGAAGAGGCGAGACTGGCAGATAGTGACTATGCCAGAACCCAAGCTAGAGTCTTTTTAGGGCTGCTTGCGCGCAATGGAACCACGACAGCACTGGTTTTTGGTGCGCATTTTAAAGAGGCTATGCACGTTTTTTTTGATGAAGCAGATAAGAGCGGACTGCGCATCACTTCGGGGTTGGTGCTGGGTGATCGGTTGCTAAAAGACGAGTTGCACACAGACCCTGATAAGGCTTATGCTGAGAACTTAGAGCTTATTCGGCGCTGGCATAATCATGGGCGTTTACGTTACGCGGTGACGCCGCGTTTTTCGCTTTCTTGCAGTGATGAACTTTTAGCTGTCTGTGGCAGACTTTTAAAAGAGCAGCCTGACTTGTTTTTCACCAGCCATATCAATGAGCAAATTGAAGAAATTGAAACTGTGCTGGAGCTTTTTGAGGACTCGAGCGACTACCTATCAACGTACGAAAAGCATGGCCTGGTGGGAAAACACTCGGTTTTTGCGCACAATGTCCATGTAAGCGATTCAGAGTTGGGGCGACTTGCCAAAGCCGAGTCAAGTATTGCTCACTGTGCCAGCAGCAATATGTTTATTGGCAGTGGCCTGTTTGATATGAAACGCCACCTCGAGCATCAGGTTCAGTTTGCGCTTGGATCAGATGTCGGTGGGGGAACTGGCTTTAGCCTCTTTAAAGAAGGACTTATGGCCTATCAGGGGCAAATGCTGCAACTGGCAAAGGGGTTTCCGTTGACAGCAACTCAGTTGCTTTATCTGGCAACCCTGGCAGGGGCGAAAGCTTTGCACCTTGATCAAACGGTTGGCAATTTTGCTGTTGGTAAAGAAGCTGACTTTATGATCGTCAAAGCTCCTGATAAAAGTACCTTAAAGCAAACGCTCGAGCATAGCCCTTCTGCTGAGGCTAGCCTGGCTGCCCTATTCACGCTAGCAAGAGAAGACAGTCTCCTGGATGTTTTTGTGTCTGGAGAAAGTGTTTTTGTCTAAACCCATTTAAAAAACCCTCCCTTATGAGGGGAGGGTAGGGTGGGGCTATTTCATCTTCTCTTCGCTGCGGTCTGTTGCAGGTGGCGGCTCTGGCGATAGATCGGAAATGGCTGCGTAGACCTCGTCCGTCATCTGATAATCGGCTGCGGCTAATGAGGCCTCGAGCTGCTCAGCATTGCGCGCACCTATAATCGGTGATGTCACACCAGGATGTGCCTTTACCCAGCTTACAGCCAGCGTGACCGGGTGAACACCTTGCTCTTTGGCATAGGCAATAAACCGCTCGGCAATGGCATAGTATTCCTCATTGCTGTAGCGTTTGCCATACATCTGATTTTCCACCAGACGTCCAACTTCAGGTTTGGTGCTCTTGGTGTATTTGCCGGTTAATAGACCGCCACCCAGTGGGTTATAAGGTATGACGCCAAGCCCTTCACTTTGTGCCATGGGTAAGATTTCAACTTCGACCTGACGTTTGGCAAGGTTGTACATGGGCTGAATCAGTTCAAATCTGGCAAGTTGTTTCTGTGCTGAAACACCAAGCGCCTTGACAATTTGCCAGGCAGCCCAGTTGCTTACTGCCGGGTAAAGAATAAGCCCACGCTTTACCAGATCATCCAGTGCCATCAAGCTTTCTTCAATGGGAGTTTGGCTATCAAACTGGTGAACAAAGTAAAAATCAAGTCGGTCCGTTTTAAGACGTTTTAAGCTGGCTTCGATGGCCTTACTAATGTGCCGCCTCGAGAGCCCACCGGCATTTACATCATCGCCGGTTTTACCAAAAACTTTACTGGTTATAACCAGTTCATCTCGCTGACCCTTTATAAGGTCGCCTAAAATTTCTTCAGAGCGGCCTTTGGCATAGACATTGGCACAGTCAAAAAAATTAATGCCTTTATCAAGACAGGCATTAAACATTTTTTTAGATTCTGCCTCATCGGCACTGTCACCAAAGGTCATGGTGCCAAAACAAAGCTCTGAAACCCGAACACCGGTTTTCCCTGCTAAAACGTAGTTCATGGACTATATGTACCACAAGATAGAAAAGAGCTTTGTTTTGCTAGACTATAGGTATGTTGACCTTGCGAAAAATCACTGCCAGTGAATATGAGGCAATGTATGAAAGTGGCATCTTGTCTGAAGATGAGCGCCTCGAGCTCATCGAGGGGGAAATACATACCATGCAAGCCATCGGGAAAAATCATTTTGTAACTGTTGATCGTTTAAGTAACCAGTTCAAAAGCTATTTGCAGAATCAAGTTATTGTCAGAGTGCAAAACCCCTTGCATTTATCTGAAACCTTTGTACCTCAACCTGATTTGTGTTTACTTAATTTTCGTGCTGATTACTACGCAGAAACAGACCCCAAACCCGAGGATATAAACCTAGTAATTGAAGTGGCAGATAGCAGCCTCGAGTACGACCGAAACTATAAACTTCCTCTTTACGCCGAAGCAGGTTTAGCAGAAGTCTGGATTGTAAATTTAAAAAATAAACAGCTCGAGCTATACCGAAACCCCAAAGGCCGAGACTACTTACTCCGTCTACTTGTTAAAACAGGGGATGCCGTTGCGCCTCTAGCTTTTCCTGAACTCGAGAAAGTCTGGCTATAGCCAGCTAATAAAGCTAAACTAAGCTATGTTTAAGTTACCTGAGCAGGCTCTAAGTCCAGAAGATTATCTGGTGTTTGAAGCACAAAGCGAGACGCGCCATGAATATATAGGGGGTACGCTGCATGCTATGGCTGGAGGAACGATACGCCACAACCGCATTTCTCTGAATATCGCTGCCTATTTTTTAAGCATTGCGCCTGAAGCTTGCCGAGTTTATCAAGAAGGCATGAAGCTGCGAGTTGCCGAAAATGTCTTTTATTATCCAGATGTCATGGTGGTTTGCCATAAGCCAGAACAGAACCCTTACTTTGAAACCGAGCCTTGCATCCTGGTTGAGGTTTTGTCGCAATCTACCAAAGATATTGATTTGCGCGAAAAGATGCTCAGCTATAAAAGTCTACCCAGCGCCGAGCTTTACTTGATTGTAGATACCGAAAGGCTAGCGGTGAGGCAGTACTGGCGTGATGGGGAGGGTAAGTGGCAACTGCAAGAACATGCTGGTGATGGGGATATAGCTTTGCCCTGTTTGAGTGGCGTGCTGAGTTTGCCACAGATTTATAGGAATGTGTTTTAGGACTGTAAAATAAAAGCTCGAGCCCTTGGGCTCGAGCTTTTTTCTCTAACAATTTTAATAGGTATAATTGATGGTTGTTCCTGAAGCTTCAGTTACGATTTCCAACTGGAATTGTCCTGTACTGCTATCATAAGTAAACGCACAACTAGAAACGATATCTGGTACTTCGCTATCTGCACCCTCATTTATCAGGAGGGCATCTGTACAATCTGTTATAGCTCTCAGGTTTGTTTGAGCAACAGGTGTAGTTGCATTTGTGTCTGCGGATGCAAGATAGGTTATTAGGTTACGCCCATAAGTTGTTGCTGCTGTGTCGCTGGCTTGTGTCCTTGCATTAATCAGGCTTGGCATAATGATTGCTCCAAGTACCGCCACTATACTAACAACTATTATTATTTCTACTACAGTAAAGCCTTTTTCATTTTTCATTTTACACTTCGCTTTATTTGGGCTTTAAGTTATGTCCTCCAAAATAAAAAAGAGGGTACGAACCGTACCCTCTCATTTGCTTTAGGAAAAAGCTTAGTAGTTAAATTCGAAGTGGCCAGGTGTACCAGCAGCGTAAGCAGCAGCAGTACCAGTTGAGGTAACTTGAACTTTATATTGACCGTTAGTATAGGTAATGGTGCAGCTTTGAACAGATGAAGGACCAGCAGCAGGAGCACCTTCAGCAGTAAGAAGAGCATCTGGGGCAGTGCAATCAGAACCGTTAAGGGCAGTTTGTAAAGCAGTTTGTAAAGCAGCAGTATTGGCGGTAACATCTGCAGCGGCAATCCAGGTAACTACGTTTTTAGCATAGGACTGAGTAGCAGTAAAGTTAGCATTTTTACGAGCATTTAACAGGTTAGGGATAAGAACAGCTGCCAAAATACCGATGATGGCGATTACGATGAGAAGTTCTACCAGGGTAAAGCCTTGTGATTTGTTGCGCATTGTGCGCTCCTTTTCTGAACACCTGAAAAAAAATTAGAATGATAGCAAGTGTTCATTTGATGAGTTCAACGTAACTTTTCGTTAACGTTCGTATATTAAATTAGCATAACCCTCTTACAGAATTCTTACAAGTCCTCTGTGACTATTATCACAGCAAACTTTTTTGACATGGTGTATAATCTTCAAATTTTCATTATTCTTTGCCTAAACCAAGGCTGCATGTATTGGCGGAGCTTCATAGCAGTTTTCTTCGATTTTGTATTAACACAAAAAGCTGGGGGCTTATTAAAGTTTTTTTCTGTATTTGAGGACAATTGTCCGTGAGGTCAACTTTGGCATCGGCATATACTCGAGCTTACTTAGCTGAGATGAAGATCGCTTGAACATCACTGGGCAATTCTTCATTAAAAGCTTCTACTTAAACATTTCTCGCAGTTTTTTTGCGTTAGACTGGTGATGCTTGAATGATTAATAAATTGCCTATGAACCAGCCACTTAGCCAAACCCTAAATTCCTCGACAGTTGCCACCTGGCGTGACTATATTACGCTGACCAAACCCAAAGTCATAAGCCTATTACTTTTTACTGCTGTTGGGGCCATGTTTATTGCTGCTAAAGGTTTCCCTGGTTGGCTACCTCTTATTGGCATGCTGCTGGGTGGTTATATGTCTCCTGGAGCAGCAGGCGTGTTTAACATGATTTATGACCGTGACATTGATGAGCGTATGAAACGCACGTCAAAGCGGCCTACTGTTACTGCGGTTATTTCGACTCGCAATGCCCTTATCTTTGGTATTGCTTTGGCTGTATTGTCCTTTCTGGTTATTGCGCTTACCTCCAATTTACTGGCGGCCTGGCTTTCTTTGGCAGGAATTGCTTTTTATGTTGGTATTTATACGATGTGGTTAAAGCGCAGTACCTGGCAAAATATTGTTATTGGTGGGGCAGCGGGGGCCATACCGCCCTTGGTCGGATGGGCAGCAGTGACGGGTGAGCTTAATGTGCTTGCCTGGGTGTTATTTACGCTTATTTTTATGTGGACCCCTGTTCACTTTTGGGCACTTGCACTTATGATTAAAGAAGAATACCGCGCAGTGGGCATTCCTATGGCCCCTGCGGTAATTGGTGACAAGGCAACCGTCAGGCAAATGCTTATTTATGCGGTTTTAACGATGGTTACAACGCTGATTCCTTTTTTTATCGGTGAGTTTAGCTGGGTTTATTCTCTATTAGCTTTGTGGCTTAATGGGGTATTAATCTGGCGTACCATTAAGCTTTATAAACTGGTAAATGCCGGCAAAGTAGTTGACAAGGCAACAGCCTTACCTCTTTATAAGTTTTCTATGCTTTATCTGGCTATTCTTTTTTTAGTCATGTCACTTGACCGCGCATTTTTGCTCTAACTGATTTTGTTTAAAACGTCTTTCGAGGTGTCAAATGCCATTTCTACTTAAGCCTCGTTGGCTGTTATTGCATTTCCTAGCAATAATCCTGGCCATTTCGTTTATGAATTTTGGTTTCTGGCAAGTAAGGCGTTTGCATCAGCGACAAGAACGAAATGCTTTACTCGAGCAGCGTCTAAACCAAAGTCCTAAAGCCCTGCAAGATTTACTGGCAGCCTACCGAACTGATGTATTACCCTCAAATGAAGCCAGTATTGCTTTCAGGCCAGCTACAGTAACAGG
>JAGQHN010000010.1:63894-70287 GCA_020431825.1 Trueperaceae bacterium
GAGAGTATGACTCGAGTCACGAACTACTACTGCGTACCGCAGACAACTATAACGAGCAACCTGGCTATTATCTGCTTACGCCTCTAAAACTCAGTGAGAACGAAGCGATTTTGGTCAAGCGTGGCTGGGTGCCCTTTGACCTGAATGAGCCGCCTGTGGCAGATGCACTGCCACCAGAGGGGCAGGTTGCGCTGGACGGTGTCGTTCTGCTAGAAACGGTGCGGCCCACAGGTTTTTTATCTTCGTTAACCCCCAGAGACCCTCCTGGAGAGCTGAAAATTACCGCCTATACAGATACAGGGCGTTTAGGTCAGCAGATGCCCTATCAGCTTTTACCCCTTGTGTTAGAGCTTAAAAGCCAGGAGCCCTCTCAAGCGACCCCCTTGCCCCTTGCCAATGAAGAACCGAGTTTTAGCAATGGTCCGCATCTGGGGTACGCCATTCAGTGGTTTTCTTTTGTGATTATTGGAGTAATTGGCTATAGCTTTTTGCTGCTGAGTTTAGTAAGAAATCAGTCACGAGGGTCAAGCAAGCGCTCGAGCTGAGAGCTTTGGGCGAGCTGCCTGCGAATCTGGGCATAGCGCTCGAGTATATGATCATCCGTTTTGCCCTGCATAAAACCAAACTCGAGCCGGGAAACTTCTTGTCTAAGGCTATAACTATCTCTTTGAGCTGACTTAAATTGCTGCACGACAACCTCGTCGCGGAGCATAACCTGCGAATTCTTACAAAATTCTTACACGAAGCTGAGGAGCATGAAAGAGTGCTAAGAAAATGGAGAATATAAGTCTTTAAGAGTGCTAGTCGGTCGCACCTACAGCCATATAGCTTTCAAGATGTTGTTGATAAGCCTCAGCTATTTTTTCACTGAACTGCCCGGGCTTGCCTGTGGCAATTACCTGACTGTCAATCTGAGTGACGGGCATGGCACCCTTGGTGGTACTTGAAATGAAAATTTCCTCTGCGTTCCAGAGCTCTTCGAGTTTAACTTCACGGAGCTCGAGTTTGGCAAGAGAAGGAATAAACTTTAGCAGTTGCTTACGGGTTATACCGGGCAAAATGTCTTTATCTGGGGTTGCTACTACGCCGTCTTTTACAACAAAGATGTTAGAACGTGTGGTCTCGAGTACCCGTTTGCCATCATGGTAAAGCACATCAGATGCGCCTGCTTCTTTCATAGCTTCACTTAAGTACACTGCCATCAGGTAGTTATTACTTTTGACATCAGGCAAGTCACGCTGATACTGATAGGTCATCAGCTTAAACCCTTGCTTATAAGCTTCAGGCTTGGGTTTGGGCAGCACCGTCATGATAAGAATGAGTTGTGCCTCATCAGGGGTAAAACCATCGGCAGCAATCCCCCCCGTTAAAAAGAGCTGCAAACCTGCTTCCTTAGCCTCATTTTTACGAATAAGCTCAAGAATTTGTCTTTCAAGTTCGGCTCGAGTCCAGCGAGACTTTAAGTGCAATTTGCGAGCCGAGGCTTCAAATCTATCCAGGTGATCCTCTAAGAAGATAGCCTGACCGTTTAAAACTTTTAGATAATCAAAAGCTGCATAGCCTCTGCGAAAGCCAATATCATGTACATCTAGTCGCGCCTCTGATTTGCTGAGCAGTTGACCATTAATACTGTGAAATTCAAACATGGACACCTCAAGAATTAAGGCGCAAAAAGGCCTTGCACTTAGTCTAACGCATGCACCATCATTTGGATATTAAGCCTAGTATTTATCTGACACAGGCTCTTCTAGCTCTGCCAATAAAACCTCAATCTTGAGCTGTTTAGCCTTCTAAAAGGGGAGATCATTGTTTAGAACACTTGTTGTAGCCAGGCTAAAAACTTGCCTTGCTGTTATAAAGCTGTAACAAAGTTTTCTTAAGCTCGAGTTCAGAGTAAGTCTTGTGTGATGGACAAAATGCTAAAAAGGATATAACTGTGGAAAAGAACGATATGACTATTTTGGCTGTTGATGACAATGTCGCCCAGCTCCATATACTTAAAGGCATCTTAAAACAGGCAGGCTATGAGCATGTCGTAACAACAGAAAACCCTTATCACGCCATTCAGATGCTCGAGAAAGTGAACCCAGATCTGGTTTTGCTAGATTTGCGCATGCCTGGCATGGACGGCTTTGCGGTTATTGAGGTTATCAAGCGTTACACGCCCAAAGATGTCTATTTGCCCATTATTATGCTTACAGCCGATGCGCGGCCTGACATTATGCAGCAGGCGCTGACCATCGGGGCACATGATTTTATTGCCAAACCTTTTAATGCCACTGAGGTCAAGCTCAGAACCGAAAATCTCCTCAAAATGCGCATGATGCATCAGCAGCTGCGCGGTTATAATGAAGAACTCGAGGAAAAGGTCAGAACACGCACCCAAAAGCTCGAGCAGACCCAGATTGAAATGCTCGTCAGACTGGCGCACGCTGCTGAGTACCGTGATGATGAGTCAGGAGAGCATGTGTGGCGGGTTTCGCATACCTCCTGGATGATTGCTCAAGAACTTGGTTTATCCGCCAAACAGTCCGAGCTTTTACTAAGAGCTGCACGCCTGCACGATGTTGGCAAAATTGGCATTCCTGATAGTATCTTATTAAAACCAGGTCGACTTACCCCAGAAGAGTTTGATATTGTTAAAACCCATACCACCATTGGCGCCAAACTACTCTCTGGTGGCGATTCTCCCCTCATGCGTTTGGCAGAACTTATTGCCCTAAGTCACCACGAGCGCTGGGATGGTACTGGTTATCCTAAAGGCCTTAGTGGAGAGGACATTCCTATTGAAAGCCGGATTATGGCGATTGCCGATACTTTTGACGCGATAACCCATAACCGGGTGCACCAAAAGGCCATGTCCGTGCCAGAAGCTATTGCTGAAATAAAACTCCATAGCGGTAAACAATTTGACCCTGCGGTGGTTGATGCTTTTGTAAATCTCTATGAGCGCGGTGAAACGCTTTATATTAGTGACGGTCAAACGTCATCCGTAACGATTCAAGCCCCTTTACCAAAACAGCAACCCAGTCAGTTTAATTAAAAAATAGCAGTGGCATTCATGTGAATGAGCTCTAAACTGGCTTTTGGAGATTTTGCTGGATACCTCGTCCACTGGGACGAGGCTTTTCATTAGGTGAGCAGCATCTAACTATCTTAAGTTTTCATTCAAAGAGCTAGCAGCTTGGCCTTAGTCCATTTTCCTTAACAAAGCTATTTGGTATTGGGTTATTAGGTTCAAAGGTTGTTTTGCCCTTTCTCGAGCTTAAGCGCCAAGAGAATTCATACATTTTGTTGAAATCTAAAGATTAGATGAAATAAAATTCACCCTCACGTCTGAGGAAACGGGTAAAAATAGGGTAACTCTGTGAGCTTTGTACTTGTTCTCCTATCAGAACAAGGGATAGACTCTTGAATTGCCTATAGGGTTTCGGGTTAAACTATGCAGCGATGCCGCGTAGTTATCTTTTTCCCTTTGCTTTGTGTGCTGTCCTAAGCTTTGGTTTTGCACAACAAAGTGAAATTACCGTGCAGTCAGGTGATACCCTCTGGGACCTTGCGCGAAAATACGACACCAGTGTTAGTACGCTAAGAGAACTAAACCAGCTCGAGTCCGATGTGCTCAAGCCGGGTACCACTTTGCTAATACCCTCTGGCGATAGTTCCCAAATAGAAAGCTATACCGTTAAAGCGGGCGATACGCTCTATGATATTTCGGTTGCTTTCCAAATTCCCCTGGATGAGCTTATTGCCATCAATAATATTGATGGTACGACGATTAAGCCTGGTCAGGTCTTGCAGCTTACTACTGCTTCCCAGCCTGAACCTCTGGTCGTGACGGTTAAGGCTGGCGATACCCTCTGGGACCTAGCCAAAGAATACGAAAGTAATATTGAGGCAATAAAGGCACAAAATAATCTTATAAGTGAAAAAATCCGCCCAGGTGATAGCCTAACTATCCCTGGGCGTTACGCTGCAGCGACCAATGCTGACCAGGGGGGTGCCGCTCCTATAACGGTGCAGGTTGCATCAGGAGATACGCTGTGGAGTATTGCTAAGCGGTACAACACCAGCATCACTGCACTTATGTCAGCAAATGAATTGCCGGGCCAAACTATTCGGACAGGGCAGAGTTTAAAGATTGTACCTTCATCAGAATTGGCTGCTGCCTTACCTGCTCCTCCGCCTGCGCCCATACCTGCTGCGGGTGCCACTATGATATGGCCAATACAGGGAGAAATTACTTCCCGGTTTGGTTACCGCCGTCTCCGCATTGGTGGTTCAAACTTTCATACCGGCCTAGATATTGATGGTGAAACCGGTGATCCCATTCATGCAGCAACCGCTGGAGTTGTGAGCTTTAGTGGTTGGAGTGATGGTTATGGCAATCTGGTTATCATTACCTTGGGAGATACCGATTACTATTACGCACATGCCTCTGAGCTTTTAGTGAATGTTGGTGATGTTATAAGTATCGGTCAGACCATTGCTCTGGTAGGTTCTACAGGCCGCTCTACCGGGTCTCACCTGCATTTTGAGATCAGGGTTAATGGTGAATCCATAGACCCCTTGCCTATTCTCGAGCAAAGCGCTTCCCGCTAATAACGCTGCTATTTCACACAACCCTCGCGTTAAAACAAGTAAAGTAAACGTCGGAGTTCAAGTGTGCGTATAGTTGTTATAGGTGATATTCATACTCAGTCAGAGAAACTATGGCGCATGTTACGAGAGTCTGGTTTAGCTGATGCCGATGGGCGACCGGAGCAAAGCTTTCGTGAAGATGATTCTAAACTGGTTTTATTAGGGGATCTTGTTCATGCTAAAAGTCGAGAGCGCTACGCTGAGATTGCGAAGGTACTCCGTTATGATGAATATAATCCAGAACATCTCATTGCTGCCGAACAGGCACAGGAAGCGTTTTTAACAGAAATTAAAGCCTTTTATGATCAACTGCCTGCGGGCAAGATGATTATCCTGATGGGCAACCATGATTATAATGCGGTTTATCAGGAGCAAGGACCTCTGCGTACCGATGATGTTTCTCACCTCGAGTGGCGTGATGTAAGCCAGAGAGAACTCGAGCCTGAACTGCGTAACTGGATTCTTGACTGGCCCTTTGAGTACGAGCTTGAAGGCATTCACTTTGCTCATGTTGGTCCCTTAAAAGAACATAACACCTACGACAATGATTTTTATTTGCTTAACCGTCGTCGCTGGATTTATGAAGATCGCGATTATCTGATGGATAGTCCTTACCGCTTGGGTGTGTACGGTCATACTCCCGTTCGTGGCGGTGTAAATATAGCCTCACAGGGACGAGCTATTCTTCTGGATACCAATGGCTACGGGGAAGAGTACAGCTATCTGGAAATTGTTCCGCTCAAAAATAAATACAAACTAAAGATGCGCGGTCTTTTCTTCGATGAAGAGATTCAGCGTTGAACCAGCTATGAAGCTTGAGCCTGCCTATCAGTTTGCGGCGCAGGACCTTTGCGCCATTTTTAATGATGCTTTTGCAGGATATGTTGGTGGAGAAATACATCTAGACTCAGAGAAGTTTCAGGCATTTTGCTCGAGTCAGGGCGTTAACCTCACGCTAAGCCGGGTTCTTGTTGTTAATAGTGAGAGTGTGGGTATAGCCCTTATTGCCCGTCGTGGTTGGACCAGTCGTCTTGTAGCTATGGGTATTAGAACTGCGCATAAGCATAAAGGTTTGGGATTTCAGGTCATGCGGGTCTTACTGGCTGAAGCGAAAGAACGTCAGGACCATTTTTATGAACTTGAAGTTATAGAGCAAAACCCGGCTGCTGTTAAGCTCTATCAAAAGAGTGGGTTTTATAGGCAAAGACGTTTGCTCGAGGGAAGCTTTCAGCACAGCAGTGAAGAGCTTCCTTCTGGCAGGCTCGAGGCCATTGATATTGCAGAGCTTAGCAGAGAATTGGTCAGTTTTGATCAAGGATTGCCCTGGCAGATTTCAGGCTTTAATTTAGTTACCCTGGGTGAGCCAAATCGGGCTTACCGGTTTGACCATGCTCTGGCTATTATTTCGTCACCCGAGCTGATGACGGTAAGGTTACACTTTTTTGGCGTAAAGCCGGACTACAGGCATCAGTCGCAGGGTAAAAGACTGTGGCAGGCGCTACTGGCAATGCATCCAGGTAAACTCTGGACTTTCCCAGCACTGTGTCCGGAAGAAGCTTTTGAGTTTTTTGAAAACCAGGGCTTTGAGCGGGGCAAGCTTAGTCAGTTTCAGATGCGCTGTGATTTAAAAGGCTAAGTTATACCAAAGGGCTGTTGTAATACAGATTCCGATAATATCCCTAATGAAATAAATACTCTTAAGTACAACCAAGTTAAAAAAGTAGTTTAATGAAAACGGGATTCCCCGGTCCA
>JAGQHN010000110.1:0-8349 GCA_020431825.1 Trueperaceae bacterium
AATGCCATGGGAGGGCTCGAGGGTCGTAGCCCGGGGGTTGTCGGGGCAGCACTTTCGGACCAGGAAGCCTTTGCCGAACTTATTCTTGATTTGCATCATGTCCATAAGGCCAGTTTTCTTGCGGCGCTAGCTGCCAAGCCAGATCGTTTAAGCCTGATAACTGATGCCATAAGAGCCTGCGGCATGAGTGAAGGCCAGAGTGAACTTGGAGGCCAGACGGTCTTTATAAAAGAGGGTCTGGCGACCCTGCCAGATGGCACTCTGGCAGGCAGCGTTCTCAGCCTTGATCAGGCTCTGCGTAATGCGGTAAGTGCAGGCCTGAGCATTAAAAAGGCCAGTCAGCTGTTATCGGCTACACCTGCACAGTACATGGGGTTAGGGGATCGGGGTGTGATTGACGTGGGTAAACGAGCTGATTTGCTTATCTTAAACAGTGATTTGCAGTTACAAGAAGTTTATGTCAAAGGTAAAAAGGTCGTAGGCTAATGTTGACTCGAGGCTTAATTGTCAGTTGTCAGGCACCCAAAGGCACAGCGCTCGAGGGTTCAATATACATGGCCGCTATGGCAAAAGCTGCCGAAGCAGGAGGTGCTGTTGCCCTTCGGGCCAATGGCCCCGATGATATTCGCGCCATCAAACAGGTTAGTCAGTTACCCGTTATTGGACTCTGGAAGCAAGAGATTGAGGGGTTTGAGCCTTACATTACGCCGACTTTGGCAAGTGCTCAGGCAATTGCCGAAGCAGGGTCAGACATCATTGCGCTTGACGCAACCTTGAGACCGCACCCTGAAGGCAGCATGACCCAATTTTTGCAACAGGTCAAAGCTGATTTAAGGCTACCGATTTTTGCTGATGTCTCTAGCCTCGAGGAAGGTCTGGCTGCCGCCGATGCCGGAGCTGACTACATCTCAACCACGCTGTCAGGGTACACTCCTTATACTCAAAAAAGCGAAGAACCTGATTTTCAACTGCTAAAAGACTTGAGCAAGGCACTCGGTCTGCCCATTGTGGCGGAAGGTCGTATCTGGACACCCGAGCAGTTAAAAACGGCTTTTGACCTGGGGGCATATGCTGTCGTGGTTGGCACCGCCATCACCAATCCGCAAGAGATAACGAGACGCTTTGTCAAGGCGATATCAGAGAAAAGTGAAAAGTAAAGAGATGATCCCATCACCCATACCCTATTCTGACTACTTTCCCCTAACGACTCACCACTTTTTCCTAGATACTAAGCACTCATGATTGTCTTGGGTATTGATGCTGGAGCCTCGAGTACGCGCTGGTTGCTGCAGGCTGAAACAGGGCAGGAACTTGCTCAGGGTAAGCTGGGTCCGCTCACAGGGCATATTTTTAAAGAGGATGACCGCCTGGAAAATCGGGCACGCCTCGATCAGCTTATTCGAGACGTTTTGGCTGCTGGAAAACCGGGAGCCGTTGCTATTGGCATGACAGGCTTACACCCGGGAACAGAGGCAGCAAGGTTTTATGAGACAGCCCTGCAAACAGCTTTTGCCTTAGAGGCTCGTCATGTTGAGCTTAGCAACGATATGCATATTGCTTATGCCAGTGTGTTTGAACCCGGGGAAGGGGTACTGGCTTACGCCGGAACGGGCGCCGTTGGCTATCACGAAACCGAAGCGGGAGTGGTTTTGCGCTCGGGGGGCTACGGTTATCTGATTGATGACGCAGGGGCGGGTTACTGGATTGGTCACGAAGGTATCAAACAAGTGATGCGCTGGGTTGATGAAACGGGGCAAGTGGCGACACAGGTACTGGCGCAGGTCATTTACGATGATGTCGGTTCAACCGTCTGGCCAGAAATTATGGAAGTGATTTATGGGGGTGGGCGAAGCCGTGTTGCGGCTCTGGCACCAAAAGTGGCGCTGGCTGCTAAGCAGGGTGATGAGGCCGCTTTAGAGATTTTAGAGCGTGCCGGGCAGGAGCTTGCCAGACTGGCTAACTGCATTTTAGGGCGACTGGGCAAAGCTCTGCCCGTGACCTTTGCTGGAGGGATAAGTCGCTTGAGCCCGGTGCTAACCCAGTCACTCGAGCGCTCCTTAAAAGCGCATACCGCGTTTAAGGTTGAGTCAGGTGAACCGGTGCAAGCAGCAGCAAAACTTGCCTTTAAGTTGCTGCAAAAAACCTAGTCTTAAGAAAAAAGGAGTGCTTACCAAAAGGGGCTTGCTCTTGGTAAGGTGAGAGAGGGTCAAACAATCTCATACTCAAAAGGTGGCGTGGTGGGCAAACAAGCAATTATTCCAAAACCTCTGGAACTTAAGCACCTAAAGGGAAGCTTTGAGTTTAGTCAAAAGGTCGTTATTGTAGCGGCAAAAGGGTTTGAGCCCGAAGCACACTTTTTAGCAGATTGGCTTGGCTTAGAGCTTGCGGGTAAAGCAGAAAAAGGTAGCAGAGCGATTCGGCTCGAGCTGAGCAAAAACAAAAAACGTTTTACAGATGAGGGTTATGGGCTCGAGGTCAGCCCGGAGGTTATTACTATTGAAGCGGCTACCCGAGCAGGTATTTTTTACGGAGCCCAAACGCTTAGACAGCTCTATCTGAGTGAAAAAAGTGAATCCGTACAGGTTGTTAAGCTGGCCTGTCTGAGTATTTACGATAAGCCACGCTTTAGCTGGCGAGGGCTCATGCTTGATGTGAGTCGTCACTTTATGCCGCTGGACTTTATTAAACGCCTGCTTGACGCTCTTGCCTTTCATAAGCTCAATGTTTTCCACTGGCACCTCACGGATGATCAGGGTTGGCGTATTGAGATAAAGAAGTACCCGGAACTTACCAAAAAAGGAGCTTACCGCGCTTCGACGCTGATTGGGCATAGCAATGAACGTCCGCGTATTTACGATGACACGCCTCATGGGGGCTTTTACACGCAGGACGAAATTCGTGAAATAGTGGTCTATGCCGCTGAACGTCATATTCGCATTGTGCCTGAGATTGATATGCCCGGGCATATGCAGGCCGCGATTGCCTGTTACCCTGAACTGGGTAATTTAAAGGCGCAGCTCGAGCCGCGCTGTCACTGGGGTATCAGTCAGCACATTCTGAACACTGAACCGCAAACGCTGCAATTTGCCAAAGATGTCCTAGAAGAAGTTATGGAACTTTTTCCGGCTGACTTTATTCATGTAGGGGGTGATGAAGCCTTAAAGCATGAATGGGAAGAAAGTCGGCAAATTCAAGATCATATGCTTAAGCTAGGTCTTAGGAATGAAGAGGAACTGCAGAGCTGGTTTATAGCTCAGATGGCAGACGTTATAGCAGCTAAGGGTCGGCGTCTGATTGGCTGGGATGAGATTTTAGAGGGGGGCTTAAGCCAGAATGCCTCAGTTATGTCCTGGCGGGGTGTTCAGGGGGGTATTGACGCCGCCAAAGCTGGCCATGATGTGGTCATGAGCCCAACCAGCCATGTTTATCTTGACTATTATCAGGCTAAGCGGCATGAGCGAGAGCCCCTGGCGATTGGGGGTTATTTACCACTTAAGCAGATTTATGCCTTTGACCCTATGCCAGCCGAGCTGAATACAGCTAAGCGCAAGCACATTTTAGGTGGGCAAGCCAATCTCTGGACTGAGTATATACCTACGCCAGAGCATGCCGAGTATATGCTGTTTCCCCGACTTTGTGCCCTGGCAGAGTGCGTCTGGACCGAGCTCGAGGGCAAGAACTTCCGTGATTTTTCGCAGCGCTTAGCTGAGCATGTCAAACGTCTTGACGAACTGGAAATTAATTACCGAGAGCTGGATTAAGTGATTCCTGGGTAAATCTGCAAGAATTTCCCCAGCGTTTAGCGGTTTTGGACAGTAAGACTCAGCTTGCTACTACGCAATTTAAATATGGGCTTACTTAAACTGAGGCTCGCCCTACAAATTGACTGACGAGTTGTTGCAGGGCAATTTCCTGAAAGGGCTTCAGAATTTTGATGACCTTCGGGCGGTTCCAGCGTTTTAAAATGCCGACCGACTCATTTTCATGATCGAGCATCAGGATAGGGATTTGGCTAAAGCCAGGGATCTGCCTTAGCTCTTTGACAAAATCCCAGGTGCTCTCATCCTGTTTTTCAACAATAATGACTTTGGGGCGGTCCTGAGCGGCGGTCTCGAGCGCCTTGGCATAATCATCCTCGAGCCAGGGCTGCACAGCAATGCGGCGCAGCATAAAGCGAATCAAACGCTGGTAGAAAATATTTTTGGACACTACCAGTATAAGGGGCTCATTGGCTAAAAATGGGTGCTTGCTCAAAATGCCCTCTTCGGCCAGTACATAAAGAATGCGGTAAACATCTTCTTCGGGCATATCAAGTTCGGCAGCAATGCTGCTCGAGCTTCGTCTACCATCAATAAGACCCAAGATGTCCCAGCTGCCTTCAGGCAGAGTATGAGTGGTGGGGTTACCTACCTGCTGATAAATGCTTTTTGGCTCAGCCAGACCACGTCCCCACTCATCATGCCGGCGGATAACTTCCATAAGCAAACTCATAGCCTCAAAGGTGTACTCGGGCGGCGTTTGGGTGGTCAGGGCGGATTTTTCAGTAAAGAAAAAGTTACCGGAGCGCCAGCTCAGCAAGAAGGTCAGCGTTTCCGTAATATAGGTTTTCAGAACCAGTTTAAGACTATCTTCAGTGATGAGACCCTGCTCATTTGCATAGCTGGCGAGGTTGCTATGTTTGTCCTCGAGTGCCTCATAGAGTTTTTGTACTTCAAAGCTACTGAGCAGTTCGGTACGCACCAGAATTTCTGCCAGATGCAAGCCTGGCACGCAGTAAGCATACTGAACCCGGCCCATTTCAAAAAAAATACGGGAACGCTTCTGGTTTTGCTTAAGGGATAAGACCCCAGATTTTTGCCCCGTCACAATAATCTGAAAGACTTCGGAAAGGGGGAGATGACGCAGGTTACCCTCAATCATAGCTAGCTTCTATTAAAGCTTATTTTGACAGAGCTGCCTATCAAGAAATTCATGTGGGAAGTCCCCTAAGAGACTTCGTGACATTTTTAACAACGGAATTCATGGCAGGGTTCAGCTCTACTTCTGAGCTTTGGCTTTGAAGCCCCGGCGTTTGGCTATGCTCAAAACATTCGCTGATAAAGCCTTTTTACTGATGACAATCAAAATCACAGGATTTGCCCACAGCTTACTCTTTGCTGGTCTGAACAGGTCTTGTCCAGTTAGGCCAGGGTGTTCAGACAGGGGCGTTTTCCGTTCAGGGGCATTTCAGACACCAAACGGCAAGATAGTGTCAGTAAAACATTCAAGGAGGTAACCATGTATAGGTTTACACAAAGCAAGACAAGTCAAAAGAAAAGCCGTCAAAGTCAAAAAGTCCTGAGTTTAGGTTTACTTATTAGTGCGCTATTACTGCTGGTAGCTGCCTGTAGTCCCTCAGCCGCTGACACGACTGCACCTGCCACCCCCAGCAATTTGTTTGTGGCACCAGGCGATAGTAAGGTTATGGTCAACTGGACTGCCAATAGCGAAGCTGACTTAAAAAGTTACACGCTTTACTGGGGTAGTGCGGCGGACGCTTTAAACGAAAGCAAGTCGGTCAATGCACCCGATGTTGAAGCCGAGATTAACGGACTCATAAATGGTACCAGCTACTTTGTTGCTCTGGACGCGGTAGACAAGAGTGGCAATGCTTCAGCTAAGACCGAAGTGGCAGAGGC
The DNA here is from genome assembly GCA_020431825.1 of Trueperaceae bacterium. GTDB lineage: Bacteria > Deinococcota > Deinococci > Deinococcales > Trueperaceae > JAHEBB01. The sequence goes on from JAGQHN010000110.1 coordinate 5,679, forward strand.
CAAGCCAACTGCGCCAGACACAACTGCGCCGAGCATTCTGAGTACGACTCCGGCTGAGGCGGACACGGGTGTAGCAGTAGACGCTGCCCTCATAGTGAAGTTCTCTGAGCTTATGGACGCCTCGAGTGTCGCCATGAGTTTAAATCCGGCAGTAGCTTTAGCCGAAGCCAGCTGGTCTGAAGATGGTTTAACCGCAGTCTTCCAGCCAGAATCACCCCTCGCGCCAAACCAAAGCTATCTTATGACCATTGAAGGTAAAGATACCGCAGGTAATGCTTTAACAGGTGCTAAGAGCTTTAGCTTTATAACCGCTAACCCACCAGATACAACTGCTCCCACCGTTGATACTAACTCTCCTGCCGATGCTGCCACAGGTGTTGCCAGTACTACCAATATCTCCCTTAGTTTTTCTGAGCCTATGAGTCGTAGCAGTGTTGAAGCAGCCTTTAGTGTAAACCCCCCTGTAACCTGCAGCTTTGCCTGGTCTGCTGATGATACGCTCCTTACCTGTGTTCCAGGTGCCCAACTTGCAACCAGTACTGCCCACACCGTTAGCCTTGCGAATACTGCTACGGATAAAGCCGGCAATGCCCTTGCGGCCCCCCATAGCTTTAGCTTTACCACCGCTGCTGCTCCTGATACCACGGCGCCTACGGTCACCAGTACCACTCCTGCAAGCTCTGAAAACGGCATTTTGCGTCGTCCGAGCATTCAGATAAGTTTCAGTGAGCCTATGGATAAAGCTTCAGCTCAGGCTGCCTTTCAAATTACCAGTCCTTCTGGCTTTAACAGTGGCGTCTTTAGCTGGAACAGCGCCGGTACGACGATGACCTTTAAGTCTGATACTAGCTTTAATTACGCACAAAATGTTTCATGGCGAGTCACGACAGCCGCCAAGGATTTAGCGGGTAACGCGATGACTGCCGATGCCATAAAAAGCTTTAAAGTGCGCCGTCAAAGTACCCTTAAGATCTATAGCACTAAAACCTTAGATGGTAGTGTTGATAACACCAATAATGTTCTTACGGCTCCCGCGTTTATCGTTCCTGATGGTATTGCAGGTGATTTAAATGATAATACCTACCGACGTGGTTTTTTAGACTTTGATCTCTCTGCCTTACCCAATGACCTGATTCAAATTACTTCAGCAAACCTGTCTGTTAGACAAGTTATGGTAGCAGGTAACCCCTACAATGATTTAGGAAAATTACTGGCCCAAAGTGTCTACTACGGCTCGAGCCTTACTACCGCAGATTTTGAAACCCCGGTTCTGAAAACTCGTCAGTGTGCCATCTTTGTTCCTACCCTTATTAAAACGCAAGGTTTTGAACTCTGCCCAAGCAAAGATGAAAGCCGCGTACTGAGTGATAATGCCAGCCTTGATTTCAAAACCATCACTGCTACTTTAAAAGTGCAAGATGACTGGGCAAACCGCACTAGCCGCGCCAATCACTCTCAGTACCGCCTGAAATTTGAAGACAATGTAAGTACAGATGCACAAGGTGACTTTATGGTATTCGGAACGGGCGACGCAGCTGCAGACTATAGACCTTACTTAGAAATCACTTTTGAACACCCCTAAAGGAAACACGAACTTAAGTCTTAAACCTCTATATCTTAGTTCCTCGAGTTTAGGCTCGAGGAACTTTTTTGAGCAATCATCTGGGTATTTAAAGTTCAACTTTGTGAAATTTGCTGTAATGATTGTGTCATAAGTCCAGACCTATTATGAAACGTAAATTTAAGGACGAGGCCTGGATGCTAAATCGGATCACAGTTAAAACCTATAAGCACGTTGTTTTGTACTCCATTTTGACAACTGTGTTTTCGATAGTTCTTTCTTTAATAATCATGATAATCTCTTTGTCTTACACCTACCCCGAGGCTCTCGAGGCTCCTGTTACCTATTTCATAACAGTTTTGGTGCCCTTATTCGTTGCACCTATTGTGGGATTTGTTGCTTTTAGTCTTGTCTTAAAACTCGAGCAGGCGCATGAAAATCTAGAAAAAATCAGTCAAACCGATGCACTTACCCTGGTGTACAACCGAGGGTTTTTCTGGCAACATGTTGCAAAAGAACTTAAACTACGTCAAGCTGACACCCCTTTCGCGCTTATTCTTTTTGATGTAGATAATTTTAAAGCTTTTAATGATACCTATGGTCATTTACTGGGGGATCAAATTTTAAAAGTGTGTGCGGCAGAGGCTGCTAGTTGTATCAGAAAAGATGATTGTATCGCTCGTTATGGGGGAGAAGAATTTGCCGTTTTTCTTAACGGTTGTTCAGTTGAAAAAGCTGAGGAAGTAGGAGAACGCATACGTCAGCGCATTGCTGATGTTCGTTTGCCTTATAAGGATTTGAGTCTGAGCATTACTGTTAGTATGGGGCTTGTGGCAACAAAGAAAGGGTTGGCGCTCGAGACCCTAGCCAGTACAGCAGATCAGGCCATGTACCAGGCAAAGCATAGTGGCAAAAATCGACTTCATTGCCTGAGTATTTAAGTTGGAGTCTAGCTGCAACAGAATGCCAGGATTACTATCTGTAGCGGTATTTTTACAACTAAGACCGCTCGTAAAAGCGTACCTTTAGACGACTATGTGGTATGACACCATTCAAGCATTTTGGTATAAGTATTGCCCCAACAAAGGCTCATACAAGTTGAGCTTTCAA
>JAGQHN010000110.1:8446-17687 GCA_020431825.1 Trueperaceae bacterium
ATTCCAGAAGCTTTACGCAAAGATGAAGCGGCGCGACGAGACTATATGCTTTCATCGGATGTCACTCTTTTTTGTCTGCCCGATGAGGCTGCCAGGGAAGCTGCCAAGTGGATAGAAGGCGAAGCTGCCAGACTCATTGACGCCAGCTCAGCGCACCGTGTTAGTCCTGGATGGGTTTATGGCTTGCCTGAATTAGCCCAGGGTCAGCGTGACAAGATTGCCAGTGCCAAGCTGGTGTCTAACCCGGGCTGTTATTCCTCGAGCTTTATTCTGCTGACTCGTCCGCTTATCGATGCCGGTGTCATTGCCAGAGATTGCCCCATTAGCACCCACGCTCTCTCCGGGTTTTCTGGAGGCGGGCGCAGCATGATTGAAAAGTGGCAATCAGAGGATAGTGGGCTTATTGGCCTGGCTTATGAGTCGCCTTATGCTCTGGGGCGTAAACATAAGCACATTCCCGAAATGATGGCCTATGCCTGTCTGGGGCAAGAGCCGCAGTTTCTACCTGCGGTCGGTCCCTTTTTTTGCGGTATGCGTGTGCAGGTTCCGCTCCACGCGTCTCTCATACAAGAAGGCTGGACAGCCGCCAAAATACAGGACATGCTGGCAGATCGCTATGAGGGCGAAAGCTTTGTTAAAGTCTTACCGCTTAAACTCGAGTCTGACATAAGTGAGACCAGCTTTAACCCTGAAGCCTGCAATTTTACCAACCGCATTGAGCTGTCAGTGGTTGAGCACCCCAGGGGTCATGTGTTACTGGTTGCCATTCTGGATAATCTGGGTAAAGGAGCAAGCGGCATGGCGGTGCAAAACCTTAACCTGATGCTGGGCTTGCCCGAAGCTACGGGCTTACCGCTTTAAACGGTGACGACCTTTATTGCCTTGCTACGAGGCATCAATGTTGGGGGTAAGAACAAATTGCCTATGGCGGAGCTGACGCGCATGTTGGAAAATATCGGGCTCGAGCATATCCAAACCTATATTCAGAGTGGCAACGTGGTTTTTCAAGCTGAAGAAGTAGACAAGAATGAACTGAGCACCAAGATGTCTCAGGCAATACGGCAAGAAAAAGGCTTTGAGCCAAAGATTTTGCTGCTCGAGCTTAATGAGCTTGAAACCGCCATAGCCAATAATCCCTTCCCAAATGCCAAAACTGAACCCAAAACATTACACCTGTATTTTTTAACCGAAGATGCTAAGGGGCCTGATCTGGCAAGTTTGGAAAAACTCAAAAAAGATGCTGAGGCTTTTGAACTTAAAGATAAGGTTTTTTACCTCTATGCACCAGAGGGAATCGGGCGCTCAAAGCTGGCTGAACGGGTAGAGCGTGCCCTTGGGGTGTCAGTAACAGCCCGTAACTGGCGCACGGTAACTAAGGTGCTCGAGCTGGCATTGGCAGCTAAACTATAGACAGCGACCGGTAAACTTGCTCAAATAAGGCATGAAGCGGCCATTTTTAATCCAGATGGAAGGGGAGCTTTTTGAGCAGGTGCAGGGTTCTGGTCTGTTTAAAGACTCCAAAACCTTTGTTGATGCGCTGCCAAAATCTGAACCTGAAGCCCTATTGGCAGTCTATCAGGAAGAAAAAAATAACGAAGCCTTTGACTTGCAAGCCTTTGTCGATAAGCATTTTTCCCTGCCGCGGGCAGCCCAGGACGAGGGTCGTCATCCTTTAGATCTGGCAAGTGTTGAAAGCTATATCTCGAGCCTCTGGCCTCGTTTGCGCCGCGAGGTTGATGACCACCACACGTATGATACGCTTATACCCCTCCAGTATCCTTATATCGTCCCTGGTGGACGTTTTCGTGAAATCTTTTATTGGGATAGCTATTTCACTATGCTGGGACTGGCAGATATCGGTGAGTTTGCGCTGATAGAAGCCATGATTCAAAACCTTGTTGATCTGCAGGACCGCTTGGGGCACATTCCCAATGGCAACCGCTGGTACTTTGTGACTCGCAGCCAGCCTCCCTTTTTAAGCCTGATGCTAAGCCTGCTCTGGGATAAGGTTTATGAAGAAAAAGAGGGGGGCCTCGAGCATATGGTGCAGTACCTGCCTGCCCTGGAAAAAGAACATGCCTTCTGGATGCAGGATGAACGCACGGTTCAGCTAGCTGATGACATGGTTTTAAACCATTATTGGGACAGCTCGAGCTTGCCCCGGCAAGAAGCCTATAAAGAAGATGTTCATATTGCCAATATCAGCGGGCGCGATCATGCTACTGTTTATCGCCATTTGCGCGCAGGGGCCGAGTCTGGCTGGGATTTTAGTTCACGCTGGTGTCTTGACCCTCAGGATTTAGGAACGATTGTTACCACTGATATTTTGCCAGTAGATTTAAATTGCTTACTTTTCCAGCTCGAGTACACGCTTGCCAGTTTTTATGAAAAGCTGGAGGAAGGCGCAAAGGCTGCCCAGTTTGGTGCACTGGCAGAGCGGCGGAAATTAGCCATTCAAAAGTATTTCTGGCATGAAGGTGCCGGGTTTTACTTTGACTATTATGTGCCTGGCGAGCGGCATATGCCTGTTTATTCACTGGCGGCTGTTTTTCCTTTATTCATGGAAATAGCTAATCTGGCACAAGCTGAACGGGTCAAAGCTATTTTGCTTGAGCGCTTTTTGAAAGCAGGTGGACTGGTTTCTACCCTTGAAACCACAGGTCAGCAGTGGGATAGCCCAAACGGTTGGGCACCTTTGCAGTGGCTGGCGGTTGCCGGATTTAAGCATTATGGGTTTGAAGATGAAGCTAAAGAAATCGGCGTAAAGTGGCTCGAGCTACTTAATGAGCGCTTTGCTCAGGATAAAAAACTCTTGGAAAAGTATGATGTTCTTACCCCTCAGCAAACGGCTGGCGGCGGTGAGTACGGTGTTCAGGAAGGCTTTGGCTGGACCAATGGCGTTACGCTCAGACTCTTGAAGCTTTACCGCGATGCGTTTAAAGATTGATGGTGGTATCATGCCGAATTAATGTTACGGGATGTTTAGCAGAGGCTAGTTAGCTTCTACGGCTTTCCATTGATATCAAGGGTATCCTGTGCTTTGCAATTGAGCTACACCATAAATATTAGCCTACAGCCTGCACCTAAAGTATAAATTCGTTAAACTGTGCCCAAGCATGACCTCTCTTCTCTCGGTAAAAAATGCCTGCAAAAGCTATAACGGCAATCAGGTTTTAGATCATGTCTGGCTCGAGCTTGCATCTGCTGAAGTCCATGCGCTTATGGGGGAAAATGGTGCCGGTAAAAGTACGCTGATCAAACTGCTTGCAGGCGTGGTAAGTCCGGACAGGCTCGAGCTTACGCTTAAAGGCAGCCCGGTACAGATTCGTTCGGCAAAAGAGGCGTTTGCGCTAGGCTTAAGGTTTATACATCAGGAACTGAGCGTGGTGCCGCAGCTATCAGTGGCAGAAAACCTGTTTTTGCAGTTGCCTTATCCCAAACGCTTTGGGCTGGTTAACTGGCAACGGCTAAATGAAAAAGCCCGAACCATGCTGGCGGGTTTAGGCATTGAGCATATTCCTCCGGGCAGAAAGATGGCAAGGCTCAGTACTGGCGACAAAATGCTTATCAAAATTGCAGCTGCGCTGCTGGGTGAAGCCAGTGCCTCTGCTTCGGTCTTTGTGCTGGATGAACCAACGGCAGCCTTAAGCAGTGAAGAAAGTGGGCGACTGTTTAAGCTGATTGAGCAGTTAAAACAAAGAGGCTGCGCGGTGCTTTATGTGTCTCACAGGCTCGAGGAAATCTTTGCCCTTTGTGACCGGGTAACCGTTATGCGTGATGGTAAGACCGTCGCCAGTAAAAAGCTTGCTGAAACCGGGCAGAACGAACTGATTTCGCTGATGACCGGGCGAAGTCTTGGGCAGATTTACGGCAAGCGTGAAAAAGAGCTGAATCAGGAGCTTTTGCTAAAGGTGACGAGGCTCGAGAATAAAAAGCTAAAAGGCATTAACTTTCAGCTTCTTAAAGGAGAGATTTTAGGCTTGGCTGGACTTGCTGGCTCGGGGCGTAGTGAACTTCTTAGAGCGCTTATGGGGGTGGACAGCTCGAGTCACGATATAGCGCTGGCAGGCCAGCGCTTTGTTGCGCATTCACCAACAGTTAGCTGGGAGCAGGGTCTGGCTTTTGTTCCCGAAGAGCGCCGGACAGAAGGTCTGGTTTTATCGCACAGCGTTGAGAAAAATATTGCCTTGCCCCATCTGGCCCAGTTAAGTGGTGCCGGGGTTTTACTGAACCGAAGTGTGCAAGGAAAGAAAGCTCGAGCCCTCTCACAAATGGTAAACCTTAAAGCCAGAAATGTAGGGCAAAAGACCAAAGAACTGAGTGGCGGTAATCAACAAAAAGTTGTATTTGCCAGGGCACTTGCTGCCTCTCCGCGTCTGCTCCTGCTCGATGAACCCGGGCGCGGGGTGGATGTCGGCGCCAAGGGAGATATTTATAGCTTTATTCGCACTTTGAGCAGTAAAGGTACAGGCATCATTATGGCATCTTCTGATCTGGCTGAGCTTTTGGGTCTTTGTGACCGCATTTTGATTTTACATGAGGGCAGGCAGATCGCCCTTGTCAAAGCCCAAGGCTTAAGTCAGGCCGACTTGTTAAGTCTTTGTTATCAGACTGAGGTTGCTGCGTGACTGGAGCTATGAAATGACCGAAGTTTTACGCTGGGGCAGACGCTTTGGCACGCTGCTGGGCTTTTTGCTGGTCATTCTCTTTTTCTGGCTTAATCTGCCTGACACCTTTATGACAGCGCGAAACTTACTTAATATTTCACAGCAAATCAGCATGCTGGCAGTGGTGGCCTTTAGCATGACGATGGTTATGGTTATGAATGACTTTGACCTGAGTGTAGGCAGCATGGCAAGTCTTGCCGGGATTGTTGCAGCGCTTCTGTTCAGTCAGGGAACGAGTGTGCTGCTGGGTATTTCTGCGGCGCTGGCGGTTGGTCTTCTGGGTGGCTTAGTAAATGGCATTCTGGTAAGTCTGGTGGGCATTTTGCCGTTTGTGGCAACGCTAGGCACGCTTACCATTTTTAGTGGTCTGGCCTTTTTTATCAGTGGGGGTAAGACGATTTTTGGTCGAGACATTCCAGCCAGTTTCAGTGGCTTTGCCAGGGGAGGTATTTCTCTAGGAATGTTAAACGAACGACCCCTTCTTTTGCCTAATTTAACGATTGTGGCACTCCTGGTTTTACTAATAGTTTGGGTGGTGCTCGAGCACACCACCTTTGGTCGTAGACTTTACGCTATTGGCGGAAACCGTGAGGCAGCTAGACTGGCGGGGGTACGGGTAAGACTTTTGCGCCTTTTGGCCTTTGTATTTACTGGCTTTGGCGCAGCCCTGGCCGGGCTTATGTACGCTAGCCGCGTAGCCTCGGCAAATCCAACACAGGGTGCAGGGCTTATGCTTGACGCCATCGCTGCGGTTTTTCTGGGCATGACCATGAGTGAAGAAGGCGAACCGCATGTGCTGGCAACGCTTGTGGGGGTGCTTATCCTGGGGGTACTGGATAATGGCTTAACACAAATGCAGGTTGACAGCTATGTGCGTGAAATGCTGATTGGTGGGATTATTGTGGCGGCAGTGGCCTCGAGCAGTTTGGGAAAAGCATGATTTATCTGGCAATGGATGTTGGTACTACAGGTTTAAAAGCTGCGCTCATAAGAGCCAGCGGTGAGGTTTTAGGAACTGCTTCGGCAACTTATGCCAGCCGAACCTATGCGGGTGGCATTGTTGAGCAAGATGCCGAGGACTGGTGGCAGGTGACGCTTAGCGTCATACAAAATTTGGCAGCCAGCGACGCCGAAGCGATTGTCCTGACAGGGCAAATGCAGAATTTGCTTTTGCTAGATAATGCGGGGCAGCCACTTCGCCCGGTCATTTTATACAGTGATAGCCGTGCCAGTGCCGAAGCCGAAGCTATTAAGGTTGAAATGGGTAAGGATAGGCTCAGAGGGCAAACCGGTAATGATCAGGAGGCTGGGAGTTTGCTGGCAAAGTTGCGCTGGCTGCAAATTTATGAACCTGAAACTCTATCAAGGTCAAAACACCTGCTGTTGGGCGCAGCAGACTATCTGGCCTATAAATTTACGGGAAATTTCGTAACAGATACCACGACAGCAGCAACCACTGGACTGATGGACCTGACAAAGGGAGCCTGGGCAGAAGATTTGTTAGAGGAACTTTCCCTGTCTGAAACGCTTTCTCTGTTGCCAGAGCTGGTAGAGGGTGGCAGCGAAATCGGCACCTTGCATCTTGATATGCCGGGCATTAGACGGGGCATACCGGTTTACCTTGCACCCGGCGATGCTGGAACGGCCACGCTGGGCATGGGTAGCGGCATTGCCGGAAGGCCTTATGCCTATATGGGCACGAGTGGCTGGGTTGCTTATACCTCAGCATTTCGCGGAGAGGCTGCGCAGGGTGTGTTTACGCTGGCACATCCTGATGCAGAGCTGTTTATTTGTGTTGCCCCCCTGTTAACAGCAGGGGGAAATCTGAATTGGGCCAGAAGCCAGCTTGGTTTTGCCACGTACGAAGAGATGATAAATGGGGCACTGTCACGTCCTAAGAGTTCGCTGCTTTATCTGCCCTATCTGAACGGAGAACGCTCACCCTTTAGCGATCCTTATGCGAGGGGTGCCTTTATTGGCCTGAGCAGCAGTCACAGCAAGGCTGATATGGCAAGAGCCGTTTTAGAAGGCGTGGCCTTTGCCTACAAGCATGCGCTTTCAGCGCTGATTCAAGAACCTATTGATAAATTGCTTTTTACGGGGGGTGGTAGTCGCTCGAGTCGCTTTGCCCAACTCCTGGCAGATGTTACAGGCTTAGAGGTTAGTATTCCTGCGCAGCCTGAATTTACCGGACTAAGAGGTGCGGTGCTTTCGGCCCAAGCCTTAAAAACAGGGCAAGGTTACGCTCTTAGCCCGGAGATAGCACAAACCCTGACACCTAAAAAATCTGACTATGAAGCAAAATATGAGTTGTTTCTCGAGGCCTACAAACATCTCAAAAACTTATTTGGTAAATTGCGGCTTTTATCTTAAATAAACAGTAACAGGCTCCCGTTTTAAATGAAAAAGGTCGTCTGGTACGGTCTTTTAGCAAGGGTGTAGTCGTGCAGATGATACCTGCTGTAAATCAGATGATCTCTGCTATAAAAACGTAATGCTAGCGTAATAGCCCTACCCTACACTAAAAGGGCTATGAAGCACTTTTATATCTTTTTCTTTTTCATTAGCCTGCTGGTAGCCTGTAGCCCCTCGGGGCCATCTGGCACCAGCAATCCGTTTTCAACCAGCCTGACGCTTAATCAAAGCGAGCTAGATGGCTACGTGTCCTACCCAGAACAGGAGCTAGGATTTGAAGCTGGGTCACTGGCAACGCAACTTAAAACTGACCTGAAACTTAAGCTTGACGCTGAAATCAGTTCGCCAGTCTGGGAAGGCCAAACCTTGCAAGCGACCTCGGTAGCGCTGAGTGGTCAGTACGCGGTGGTGAGTTATAACATGCAGGGGCAGACCTATCTGGGGGCTTTAGATGTCATTGATCTGAGTAAGAAAAATAAGCCCAGCCTGACAACTCGCCTTCTTTACAAAAATGCCGATGTTAATGCAGTAAGTGTCAGAAATGGCAACGTATATGCCGTACTGGCTACCGAAAATAAAGGCAGCAGCTATACCAGTCTCCTGCAAGTTTTACCGCTGGATAAAGACGGTAAACTGGCGCTTGAAACCAGTCAGGGTATGAAGGTTGTGGGCTTACAGGGCTATGCAGGAACCAGTGTTCTGGCGGCAGATCAGGTCTTAGTAACCTCCGGGGATAATGCTGGTTTAAGCGTGCTTGATGGGGCTAGCCTCGAGCTAAGAACGTTTGTTGAACTTGATGATGCTCGCTGGGTTGATCAGGTAGGTCGCTATATTGCTGTGTTACAGGGTAACCCTGGGCGCTTGAGCATTTTTGATGAAAAGCTGGTCCTGCAACATGAAGTAGCACTCGAGGGCTTAGACAGCAAAGAAGCCAAGTCTATGCTTAAAGTTTTGGGAACTACCGCTTTTGTTAGCACAGGCAATAAAGGTGCGGCTCTGGTTGATCTGGAAACCGGTAGCATTATGGGTGAGATTGGTTTTGACTCAGGTTTTAACAGTAATGCGCTGGCGGTAGACAGTAACTTTGTCTTTATTGCGGGTGGTGCTGAGGGCATTTATGCAGCTTATGCTGACCACAATTTCATGCAGCCTATTTCCGAAAGTTTGGCACTTGATACCCTTGGCAAATTGGCCCTGAAAGATTTTGACTCTGCCAATCACGTTGTCTTATCGGGTAGTACGCTGGTAGTTGCTTCGGGTTTGGGCGGGGTAAAAATTATTAATCTGGAGTATGAAAAGCTCGAGCTAGAATCAGTAAGTGCTTGCGAATGGAAAGTTAGTAACCCCAATAATTTTCCGGTAGCTTTTAGCTGGCAGACCTCGAGCAGTGACGCGGTAGGTTATGTGGTTGCTGAAGCCGATACTGAAACCAGTTTCCGCGCTCCAGAAGCCAAAGAAGATCTGCAAATTGTGGTTAACGGGGAAGTCGTTGACTCTGCCAAAGCCGAAAAGAAATGCGGTGTCAACGCTGACACTGAGCTAAGTTTTAAAATCGTTAATGACTGGTTCAATAATAACGGCAAAGACTACGGTTTTCAGGCCGAAATTCGTTTGACCAATACGTCAACCAAAACCATTAGCGACTGGGAAATTAACTTTGATCTCGAGGCCAAATTTAGCACGATCTGGAATGCCTCTGCCCAGAAAAAAGATGGTCATGTGAGACTGCGTGCGCTTGGCTGGAATAATGAGTTAAAACCAGGAGAATCTATTACTGTTGGTATGACGGGCACCGCCGAAGAAAAGTTTGATAAGGTGGATAATTTAAGCTCGAGCGTCGAGTTTGACGACTAATCTAAAACAAGTTTTGCTTATAAACCTCCCCAACTTGGGGAGGCTTTTTCTTTTTGAATGGCCTGTTCAAAAGCTGAAAGTGCTGCTTGTATTGCGAGGCAGTATTCAGCTTGATTGATGATTTCTTCGGTGCTAAGTGCCTTACTCACGGGCAATATAAGGCAGGCTTCTTCAATAATGCTACCCGACATGGTTTTAATAACTTCAGAGAGTTGTGCTCTGGCAAACTGGCCTCGCTCAGCATTCAGATGAAAAAACGCTACGGGTTTCTGGTAAAACTCATGGCCGCCCACTAACCAGTCAAG
>JAGQHN010000111.1 GCA_020431825.1 Trueperaceae bacterium
AGTAACTAAACACCTTGTATACTTTTTAGACTCAAGAAAAGGTTTATTGGTGCTTATGGCCTGCGCAGGAGAATGTAAAAAGCAAGTCTATTCCTTTTGCCTATTGACAAGCGGGACCCTCATATGTGTTATACGGCATATTTAGAAAGGTAGTCAGGGGGTTCTTCTCCAGAATGTTGAATCAATTTTTCTAACTTATGATGCAGTACTTTTCTTAGCTCCTGACTATCTGACTCCCAGAACTTATTGACCTTTTCCCAAGGATCTTGCTCATGATCAAATAAAAGGCAAAAGTTAGCATCTCTACCGACTGCATAGGTGTGGGTTGAAGTACGTATAGCCCGATACGGATGGTCACCAAATGCAAAACGGGGTGACTCCCATTGTACCAAAACATCTTCTCGCAAGGCTGTTGTTCTAGCAGCAGCCAATACATCTGAGTAATCTAAACCCTGAATTTTCTCTGCTATAGGAATATTGCAAAAACCTGCACTCGTCGGATAAATGTCAAGACCACAGATTAGGTTATCGTAATCTATCCCTCCAGGAACTTTACCGGGAAGTCGCCAGATAAGAGGTATGTGCAGAGACTCCTCATAAGGAACCTGTTTGTTTTTTAATCCCTGACTACCTCCCATTTCACCGTGATCAGAAAAAAAGACAACGAGGGTCTTATCTGCCTGCCCTGAATAATCTAACCAATCCAGGACTCGCCCTACATTGGCGTCAAGATTAGTAATAAGGCGATAATATCCTGCCATTTGTACTTTGGCATCCTGCTGATGTTCCTCAGGAACATTGTCTCGCAAAATAATGTCAACGGGATCGAATTGGGATTCATACGGTTCAGGAACTGGATAAAGCCGACTACGTGGATTACCGCCAAAGCCCGGGTGAGGGCTCTCATAACTTATGACATGAAACCAGGGCTGGCCTTCTGGCTTTTTGGCTAAATATTCCAAAGAAATATCGGTAAGCGCGTCTGTCTGATAGCCCTCTAGTCGCTGAGGAGAAATCTTTTCGCCCGTCGCAATATAGGTTTCAAAGTAGTTATTGGAAACATTAAAACCAAACCAATCCTCAAATCCACCTCGAAATTTCGGGTGTACCCAGAAACTCTGACCAATCCAGCCTTCAGGGCTAACCATGTGAGCGCCTGTTTCTGGTGCAAGATGCCATTTCCCTACATAGGAGGTTTGATAACCTGCATCTTTGAAACTGTCGGCAACCGTACGTAGGCCAGGATCAAGAAAGTCTCCGTGCCGAAGTGTGCCACTACTTGTTGCATGTAAACCTGTCATTAGACTTGCGCGAAAGGGACCACAAACAGGGTATTGACTAAAGGCAGCAGTGCATCGCAGGCCTTCTGCTGCGAGTCGATCTATATTTGGTGTTGAGATATTGGGATCCCCGCTCGAGCTAAGTGCGTGGTAACGCAATTGGTCTGCCATTATCCACAAAACATTTAAGGGGTTTTCTGTTGAAATTTTCATCCTTATTTAAACTTTCTCAATCAGACGTCTTACTTTGAGCCTATGCGCTTAACAAACTCTCAAACTCTGTTAGTTTGGCAAGCCCTAAATCCAGTCCGAAGGCAAGATATGAGCTGCCTCGTTAGGAAACGTACTTAGTAATCTTATGGTTGCTTCTATATCATCTAGATGGCAGAGTTGAACCGTCGAATGCATGTAGCGCGTAGGGGCACCTATGGTGGTTGCTAATGCCCCAAGTCCACGGCGTTGAATCTCTGACGCATCGGTACCTCCACCAAGATTGCGCTGATAGGCAATACCGTGTTTTTCACAGGTAGCAAAAAGTCCACGCAGTAGCTGAGGATTGCTGATGGTGCGGTTATCCATAAGATAGATACCCGTACCACCACCAAGCTTACATTGCCGCTCTTCACTGCGGGCGTAGGGTGTATCTGAAGGCAGGCTCCCATCAATAGCCACAGCTATATCAGGTGCAATAACATTTGCCGCAGTTGGAATTCCCCTCACGCCAACTTCTTCTTGTACTGAACTCACAGCGTAAACATCGACATCAGGCTTATCTAAGCGTTTCATTGCTTCAATAAGGCAGTAAACGCCCATGCGATCATCAAAATTACGTCCCATTACAACCTGGTCATTTAAGGGCGAAAATTCAGCAGCTAACGTAATAACATCCCCAACTTCTATAGCCTCATGAACCTTCGCACTGGGTAAGGCAAGATCAATATAAAGGTCAGAGATTGGAAAAACCCGCTGACGATCTTCGGGCGAACCTAACCAGCCTGATTGAGGAGCAATGACTCCTTTAAGCTTTTGAGGCTTGGCACGGCTTGCGTGAATAACAACCCGCTCACTCACCAGGGTCCGAGGGTCTAAACCGCCAATGGCCCGAAACCGTAAAAACCCCTCATCATCAATGTGACTCACCATCATGCCAATTTCATCAATGTGGGCAGAGTATAAAAGTCGAATGGCTCGTTCACTACCATCTGCCTCTTGAATGCGCCTGCCTGAAGTTGCATATTTTACGGCTATAACATTACCCAGTCGGTCTCTCCAGACCTTATCTGTGCAGGCTTGAAGTTCCTTATAAGCGATATCCTGAGCTTCTCCTTCGAAGCCAGAGACACCTGGGGCGTTACAGAGTTTTGCAAGTAAATCCACTGGTCTTACCTCCAAGAAAGGTCATGGTGAAAAATAGTTGTCCCTGAACATATAGCCCAGAGCTTTCCGTCAAACGCATTGCTCCTATTGCAAACATTACAAAGAATTTACTTTGAATGCGGATCCAAAGCATCTCGCAAACCATCCCCTAAGAAATTAAAAGCCAACATCACCATGGCCAGAGCAATACCTGGGTAAATGGCCAAATGAGGATGGCTGCGCATAGCCTTGAAACCTTCTGCAATCATTATTCCCCAGCTCGGCGTAGGGGGTGTTGCACCTATGCCAATAAAGCTTAAGAAGGCTTCGGTAGCAATAAAGCCAGGAATTGCCAGCGTAACGCGTACCAATAAGGGTCCAACCAGGCTAGGAACGAGATGACGAAAAATGATGCGGCTATCTTTTGCACCAAGTGCTACTGCCGATTGGATAAAATCTGATTTTTGCAAAGCTAAAGCCATGCCCCTAGTCAGCCTTGCCATACCTACCCAGGAAGTAACACTGATACCTACAATGATGAGAAAAACCCCACCCATACGACTATCAAGATTGGTTATAAGTTGAAATAGCCATCCGTGGATGACCGTCCCACCAAAGCCAGTCTTAAAGGTTATCATCAGCAAAATAATAAATAATAGACTTGGGAATGCGTAAAGTACATCAACAATTCGCATCATTAGACTGTCGAGTCTTCCACCGTAGTAACCTGCAATAACCCCATAAATGAGGCCTACCATAAACGCAAAGAATGCTCCTAAAAAGGCTACTGTCAGTGAAATTCTGGTTCCGTAGATCAATCGGCTTAGAAGATCTCTTCCAAGAAAGTCTGCTCCCATAGGAAATTTAGCGCTTGGAGGGGCATAGTTAGCAAGCAAATCACCTTCATCAAAGGGTTTTGGCGCTAACCATGGCGCAAAGATTGCAATAAGTATCAGCAAAATCAGTAAGATTCCCCCAGCTACTGCTGCACGGTGGCGAAGCAATCGACGCAATGCCCGCCTTTGTGGGCTATTGCTTGCACCTTTATGCAGAGACGCCTTTACAGATTGGGTCATTTAGCTTGGTCCAGGCGAATACGCGGATCGATAAAGGTGTAAGATAAATCCACTGCCAGATTTGACACGACCAACATGACAGAGAATAACAAGGTGGTTCCCATGATAACCGGGTAGTCTCTTGAACTAACACTGTCAATAAAATAGCGGCCTAAGCCTGGGATAGCAAAGATTTGTTCTACTACCATAGACCCTGTTACAAGAGCAGCAAAAAGAGGTCCCAATACGGTCACAACAGGTATAAGAGCGTTTCGTAAAGCATGTTTTATGACCACGCGCCTCTCGGATAATCCTTTTGAATGAGCCGTTCGGATATAGTCTTCATGGATAACTTGAAGCATGCTTGCTCTGGTAAGCCTAGCAATAACTGCGGCATGCCCAAGACCAAGAGTAAGTGCAGGTAATATGGCCTGTTGCCAGGTTCCCCAACGAGCTACAGGTAACAAATGCAGTTCTAGGGCGACGCCCCAAATAAGTAATGGGCCAAGCGTCATAGCAGGAACCGATACCCCTGCAATAGCCAAAAACATAGCAAGATAATCTATCCAGGTGTTTTGGCGTAAAGCTGAAATAACCCCAATAGGAATGCCGAGGATGATTGCCACAAAAAGAGCCAGCATACCCAGGACAAAGGAGGGGGGAAGATGATCACGAATAATATCGTTTACTGTGCGTGTTCGTTGCATATAAGAAGGCCCTAGGTCACCTCGCAGTGCATTACCCATGTAACGTAGGTACTGCTGGACTAAGGTCTCATCAAGATAATAGTAAGCCTCGAGGTTTTCTTGAATCTGGGGGGGTAAGGGTTTATCCTCTGTAGCAAACGGACTTCCAGGAACAGCATGCATCAAAAGAAACGTAATTAGCGAAATTACAATGAGTACAGGAATGATTGCAAGCGTTCGACGAAAAATAAAAGTGATCATAGAAAATAATCAAAGCTCTGCTGGCAGGCAAAATCTCTGCCTGCCAGAACAGAAACCTGAGTTTTAGTTTTCCAGCGTCCACTTCCAGAATTCACGGTTGAAGCTTCCCGATAATACAGGCTTTAAATAAGGCTTTATCAGGAGGTTTTCTGCCGACCAGTAGATAGGCATAACGCCTGCCTCATCTTGAACCAGGATTTTTTCGGCTTCAGTATACATTTCTAGACGTCTGGCTGGGTCTTGCTCTACAGCTGCTTCAGCGACCAAGCTGTCATACTGAGCATTGCGAACAATTGCTGGTGCACCAACTTCTGAAGTGAAAAGTTCTCCATGAATATTATTCGCGTCTGGATAGTCCATGCCCCAACCCATACGCCAGACATTAAAAGCACCTTCTGCTGCAATTTGTGAATAGGCACGTCCTTCGACAGGTTGTAGTTCAACGCTGGCACCTAAGGTTTGTTGCCACATTTGCTGCACAGCCTGAGCAATCCGACTATGTGTTTCACTCGAGTTAAAGGCTAGCGTGATCGGAGGCAAACCTTCTCCACCTGGGTAACCAGCTTCTGCCAGCAATGCTTTGGCATGTTCAGGATCAAAGGGAATACCTATGCCTGCACTTGCAGGGACATGACCCACACTGCCAGGTGGGGTCAGCGTTGGTGCTACGACTTCGCCACCTTTGGTAATAAAGTCGACTATTGATTGCTTATCTACGGCGGCCACAAAGGCTTGGCGCACCTTCACATTGTCAAAAGGAGGTTGAAGCACATTAAAGTCATAGTAATAAATAATATTTTTTGGGCCATTGTAAAATTCTGCGCTTAACATGGGATCATTTTTTACACGGTCAAGATCTGTTGCTGGCACCGAAACAATGTCCAGGTCACCATCTTCAAAAAGGGCTAAAGCTGTCGACTCTTCTTTCACAACATAAAGGTTGATGGTATCGATGTCCACACTATCGGCTGCAAAATAGCTTGGATTCTTTTCCAAAACAGCAAGGTCTTCAGCTTCAATCTGGGTAAGCGTATAGGGTCCATTAACAACAACGTTCTCTGGCAAAGTCCAGTCGTCACCGTGAGTCTCGAGAGTCCATTTTGGAATAGCATGACCAATCGATCCTAAAGAAGACAGAAACCACGAGGCAGGGGAAACAAGTTTGATCTCAAGGGTTTGTGAATCAATCACTTTGACCCCCAGAGTTGACATGTCTGTGGTTTCACCTTGATTAAGGGCCTGGGCACCCTCAATGATATAGAGACGGTAGGCCATGGGTGCTGCAGTTGCGGGGTCTACAATGCGCTCGAAAGCAAACGCATAATCCTCGGCGGTCACAGGTTTACCATCAGACCAATTCCACCCTTCGCGAATGTGGAAGGTATAGGTAGTGCCATCATCTGATACCGACCATGAATCGGCACCTGCTGGACTGACTGTGCTGGTTTCAAAATCGTAGCCCACCAGAGTAACAAACATGTTGGCGGGCACATCGTATAACCAGTTAGCTGTTGGATCGATGATGTAAGGGTCTTGACTAAGGCTAACATTAAGTGTTTTTTGAGCCATCCCCGTTCCTAAAAGGAGCGGAATGAGCATCATACTTATACTGAGTATTCTCACCAAGGGCCTGCTTCCAATCATCTTTCCACCTCCGTGGTGTCTATAAATACCTCAAACCTGCACATACCTTTAGGGAATGCTTATTTTTCAGGCAACTTTGCGTTTTCTGATTTTGGCACAAAACGCTGTGAGGTGATATAACGTTATACAAATCTACTGAAGTTGTCAATCAGTTAGCATAAGAAGTGCCTTAAATTAATCTTGGAGTATACTCTTTCGGGGTTTCGGATAAAGCTTTAAAGAAAGCTCCTAGGAGGAAGTTGAATCATTATGGAAGCCAGTAAAAGGGCAACCCTTAAAGATGTTGCTAAAAAAGCTAAGGTATCTGTAGGAATGGCTAGCCGGGTCTTGGGGAACTATGGTTCTTACAGCGAGCGCACACGCCTGCAAGTTCTATCAGCTGCCAAAGCCCTCGATTACCGTCCCAATGTAGTGGCGCGCTCACTTCGTCTGGGTCGTACCAAGGCAATAGGGGTTGTAGTATCAAATATTGTTTCTTATCACTGGACAACGTTTGTAAGAGGCATTGAAGCTGCAGCTTCAGCGCAAGGCTATCAAGTTATCCTTGGTACAACGGCAGATGAAGCAAAGACCGAGAAAGACTATATTTGGGCCCTCCATGAGCGAAATGTTGATGGTATCGTTTTATCACCCTCTCCAGAGAATGAATCTATGCTTGTTAAACTAGCCAAAGAAGAGTTTCCCATGGTGCTGGTTGAAAGTGATATGGCAAGTGTTAACGTTCCGCGAATAAATGTTGATAACCGTTTAGCAGCGAGGCGCGCAACTCACTACCTTCTGGATTTGGGACACCGCAAAATTGCTCTTGTTGCTGGGACTCAGGCATTACCTTCAGGCTATGACCGCTTACAGGGTTATCTTGATGCATTAGCCGAATTTAATATTGCCCGTGAGGAATCTCTTATTGGGTACGGCGAATACCGATTTGAGGATGCCTACCATGCCACGCGTCGCCTGATGTCATTGCGTGAGCGTCCTACAGCCCTTTTGGTCTGTAACGAATCAATGACTGGCGCTACCCTTCAATGCCTCAAGGATTTAGGTATTAGGGTACGCGATGACCTTTCGCTTATTGCTTTTGATGACCCAGACTGGACATCTTTTTTTACCCCTGCGCTGACCACAGTGCGTACACCCAGACAGGAAGTTGCAAAACTTGCTCTTGAAACCCTCTTAGCTCGCATTGCTGACCCGGCGAGTGAAAGGGCTGCGGCTGTTGAGCGGATTATCCCGACCGAACTTGTTGTAAGAGAAAGCTGTAAAGCAGTTTAAGCGCAGTTCAAAAGCTTTCCAAACGGAATAAAAGGAAAATGACCTGATGGGCGTCATTGTGGCTAACTGTTTTGCCCTTAATCCACTTTTGCTAGTACTCCTTAAGGACTAAAAGCTACAGGTATTCCTTGAAATACCTCTGAGAAAGTTCATCTATAACTGGATGGGTGTTGGTCAGATGCTACCTGAAATATTCCTTTAAGTTGAAAGTTGCGGATAGCGGTCTAGAATACTTGCTTCTTTCATACAGGCTTCAACATCATCTAATTCTAAGGGTGCATCCACAGTAAGATTTTCAATGCCATTTTCCGTCATGACCACTGTGTCTTCAACGCGAATGTAGAGCCGTTCTTCTGGAATGATAAGTTGGGGGTCAACGGTCAGTACAATACCAGGTTTGAGGACTTTGCCTCGGTAATGTCCAACATCATGGACAGCCATGCCTACCGGATGCGACAAATGATATGGAAAATCTAGAGCTCTTTGGGCTGCTTCTTGGTAAATTGGTTTAGCAAAGCGAGTACGGGCAACAACAGCTGCCATTTCTTCTCTTGCTTCATCACGGACTTGTTCCGCTGTTACGCCTGGCCTAAGCAAACGTAAAAACGTCTTGTGATAGTCCACCATAAACTCATAGAGTTGCCTTTGAACAGGATCATAAACGCCGCTAACAGGCCACATTCTGGTAATGTCACTGGCATAATACTTATAATCAGGTCCACAATCTACCAGGAGCAAATCTCCATCATTTAGCACCTGATCATTGGCATTATAGTGACCGTACCAGGCATTTTTGGTGCCAGCAATGATCGCCCGATACGATACATCTCGGGCGCCATTATTGAGATAAACAAACCTCATAATGGCGTCAATCTGATACTCCATAACACCCGCTTTGGTAGCTCGCATCGCTTCAATTAAGCCAAAAGCACTTAACCGTCCAGCATGGCGTAGCAAAGCAATTTCTGCCTCGCTTTTAACCAGACGCAGGTCATCAAGAATCCCACTTAGGTTATGAATACTGGCAGCGGGTAAACGTTCACGGAGGTGTTTGATAAAATGTCGCATTCGGTCTAGCCGACCATCCCAGGGGTCTGAGCTGCGTTCTTGCTGAGCACGCTCCAGCGTATCCCAGCTTTGCATAGCCCCTTCTCCTGCTCGCAAGGGTGTATAGAGATGCCTTACTCGTTCCAAATAGCCAGCTAAGGCATCTAAGCCATGTACTTCATCAACCCCGGTAACTTTTATGACTTCGTCGGGGTCTGAAGCAGTCAATAAGGGTTCTTCTCGATCACGACCCTTTAAAGGCTGATAAGGGAGAAACAAATGACTGGACTTATCGCGACCATCTAAGACCAAATAGCTATGGGGTGTTTCTATAGGGCAAAGGTACATTAGATCATTCACCTGGCGAAAACGTGTGTGAGATGATTCCTTGGCCTCACCTTGCAATATCGCTACCCCCATGTCGGCATTTGCCTGCTTATCTGCAGATTGAAGGGCGTTCATTGCTTCAAATACCCTGTTACGACGTTTTTGATATTCTTGAACCGTAATCATGTGCTACCTTCCTTGCTGGGGATTAAAACGATCTGAACTTCTCAAAAGACACCCTGACATGTAGGGATTTTTTGGGTTCTTTAGACCAAGGTTCGTAAAATAATCGTTTCCTTAATCCTTAGGAAACGACCCGATCTAGCGTTACTCGCTTCACTGCTGCATCATCCAGTACCACACCAAAGCCAGAACCTTCAGGTATAGCTAGACAGCCATCAGTCAAAGGCAAAGCAAATTCCTTATCATAGGGGGCAGCAAGTAAATTTGTGTGAAGCCCAATCTCGGTAAACTCTACTGCGTCAACCGCCGCCTTGATCGATGCAGCCAGGTGTAACTTAGCCGCCATTTCAATCCCAAGCCCAAAAGAGGTTCCAAGAACGCATTTAACACCTGCAGCCTCAGCCACGGCTGCAATTTTCTTAGCATGGAGTAATCCACCTGCTTTTCCGATTTTAATGTTTAAGACATCAACCGCTTCATGGCGAATGAGCTGCAAAGCGTCGTGCATGGTGTAACAGCCTTCGTCTGCCTCTATTAAAGTGTCAACCGAATGGCGTACAAGTGCCATACCTGGTAAATCCCAGGCAGCAACAGGTTGTTCAAGCAATTCCAGGCCAACATCGTAGCGTTCGGCAAGCCTACATAATCGGATCGCTTCTTTTGGGCTATAACCTTGATTCGCATCGGCCCTTAGGGAAACCTTGTCACCCACAGCCTCACGTATCGCACGCAAACGATCCGCATCTTGCTCTGGATGTCCACCTATTTTTGCTTTAAAGGCGTAAACACCAAGATCCATAAAACGACGACATTCTGCCGCCATGTCATCTGGCGCGCCCCCTGCAATTTCTACGGATACAGGTACGGTTCTTCGGCACCTGCCACCAAGTAAGGTGCTAACAGGAGTTGATAGGGCTTTGCCAATAAGATCATGGAGTGCCAAATCAAGTCCTGCCTTAGCACATGAATTCCCTCGGAAATCGATGATATCCATAAGCCTTTCACGGTCAAAAGGATCGTGCCCTATGAGTTGTGGCCCTAAATAGTCATCAATAGCAATTTGGACTTCTTCGAGGGTTTGCCCAAAGAACCCAATATCAACGGAACTTTCTCCGATTCCTGTAAACCCGGCATCAGTGTGTATTGCCACAAGGACATATTCAAGAATGGGAAGGGGGCGTTTGGGAGATACCCGAGTCCGTTTACCCCAGTGGTATTTTGAGCCTGCATTTTTAGTTGGATAGGGAGCATGAGAAACACTTAAGCGAATAGGTGTCGTATTTATTGAGGTGATTTTCATTAGGACTCACCACAAGTAATCGTTAGCTTAGCTGCATAAACAAGGGTCGTTTTTGAGGCGCTAGGACAACCTTTCTTCGCCCAAACATGCTCCCAGTGAATTGGCCCTAAGGTTTTAGTTTTATAAACAGATTTTAGCCAAGTATAAAAATCGTTGTCCATAGTCAATATCTCCAAATATCCCTCAGCAATTTAGCTAAAAACAATTAGGATGAGTATAACGATATATTATTCAATCTGCCAGTGCAATAATTCTTCTTTTATTTATACAGTTTCACCTAAGCTATTAAAGGGTTACACAAAATTAGGAATGAGCAAGATACAAGAGGTTTAAATAGCCTATTAGAACAGCTGGACTAGCTATAGCTGGGGAATAGCTATAGTCCAAAACCTTGGAACCAGTAACGTAACCATAGACTTGAAAAAACTAACGAACAGATAAACTAAGCCCGAGAATATAGTTCATTTGATGATTGGAGCACCGAAAGTAGTCAAAAAAATGATAGTTATCGGGGGTATTGAATCCAGGAATCTGCAGCGTTGAAAATGTTTTTGCATAATAAACCGAGCAGAGCAGGCACTAACAGCTACCCCCAGGATTTCGCAATCATAGTATGGATTAACTTAGAATAACCTAGAATTTTTAGCGGTGGTATCATTCGGACAGCTAGCAAGGTCTGACATTAGCTTGGAAGTACCTGTCAGGATTATTCTTTCCCTCGAACTATTTCTCTTACTATCTGTTGGTCTTATACCACTACCGAATCTTTTAGGGAGCAGTTATAAAAATGACCTGGTCAAATCAATTACCCTCTCGAGAACCTGAGCCAAACAAGAAAATGAAAACTCAAAATCCAAATATTGTTTTGGTCATGGCAGATGATATGGGGTACGGAGACCCTGGCTGTTATAATCCCGAATCGAAAATTCCGACACCAAACATCGATCGCCTGGCTAGGGAGGGTACTCGCTTTACTGACGCACACTCTCCTTGCGCTCTTTGTACGCCGTCTCGTTATGGACTCCTCACAGGGCGCTACCACTGGCGAACAGCGAAACCACACACCTTAGTTATGCCTTATGAACCACCCATTATTGAAGCGAGTCGAACCACAATCGCATCCATGCTGAAGGGCTGCGGCTATAAGACTGCCTGCATTGGCAAGTGGCATCTTGGGTTTCTATACCCGTCAAAGGTAGACAAAAAATCAGGCTATACCGAACAAGAAGGCGATATTGACTTTCATCAGACCTTAGATGGGGGGCCTCTTGAACTTGGCTTTGACTATTTCTATGGAACGGCTGGCTGCTCCACTTCAGATCCACCATACTGTTTTATTGAGAATAATCGTGCGGTCGATATTCCAAGTATTTCTAGTCCTGAAGCGTTAAATGAATTGCCTGGTTTTTATCCTGGCCTTATGGTTCCTCAGTGGGTAGAGGCCGAGGTGGACATTCACCTAGCATTACGTGCTAGAGCGCATATCGCAGAGCAGATTAAGTCCAGTCCGAAAACTCCCTTTTTTCTTTATTTTGCTCTTTCAGCTCCCCATAACCCCTGGGTCGTACCAGAATTTCTCAAAGGTAGCAGTGGTGATGGGCTTCGAGGTGATATGAATGTACTGGCTGACTGGTGTTTAGGTCAAATTTATGAGGAATTAAGCAAGCAAGGTTTGTTAGACAATACCTTAATTATTTACACCAGCGATCACGGTCCACAGTACAATATTGGCAAAACCGGGCACCGAGCAAGTGGTTTCTTTAGAGGTCATAAGAACACTGCATTTGAAGGTGGGCATCGGGTTCCCTTTGTAGTGCGCTGGCCAGGAAAAGTAATAAGTGGCACAACGTCAGATCACCTAATTTGCCATACCGATCTTTTAGCTACATTCGCGGAACTTACAGGTCAACCCTTACCAGAGGGTGCCGGTGAAGATAGTTTTAGTGCCTTTGCAAACCTATTGGGTAAAGGTCAGCCTCAACGACCAGCATTTGTAGCTGACACAGGTCACCACGGACTAGCAAGTGGAGATTTTTCGATTCGGCATGATGGTTGGAAGTTAATTATCATGGCACCCCGTAGGCAGGGTGACTCAGAAGAACTTTTATTGTTTAATTTGAACGATGATCCCTTTGAGCAAAACGATGTAAAAGCAGTATTTCCTGAGCAAGTAAGCGTTTTAGAGATGTTACTTTATCAGGTTAAACACACGGGTTCAAGGTATCTAAAGTTTTGAATTCATTTATCAAGTTTTACTAACCCTTTTGTTTTAAGCAAGCGGGATGGACTAAAGTAAAAGGTTCAGCTTCTACTAAAATACCAGTTAAACCAAACGAGGGTTTTGGAATTTTAAATCAGAAGGCTCTGTGCTACTTGATCAAGGCTTAAAGGTGTCGTGTTTACTTCCTGCAAAGCTTCAGGAAGGGTAAGAAATAAAACTTTTGCCTTTTCGCGGGTCTCAGCCATTGCTGCCGGGTTATTGAGGCAAATTGAAACGAGAGACCTGGCTTCCTCAGGGTTTTGCTGAAGTAACCTGAGTTTGGCAAAGCTTGGTAAAAGATGCAACAAAGCAGTCTGGAAACCCCATTCCAGGGTTAAAACTAAGGCTTCATGTAAATATTTTTTTGCGTCGACCAAACTATGATTGACCAATAAAGAATCTGCATAATTTGCTACTACTAATTCCTTATGCCAGGCATTCTCCAGTTTAAGTCCCTTTATACTAGAAAAATAGTGGTAAGCATTTTCTGAATTCTCACGAGCATTTCTCCCATCCCCCTGCTTCATAGCCAGTAACCCCGCCACATTGTAAGAAAGCGCCAGAAACATAGTATTTTCACCGTTTTTCATAATTACTGCTTCATCAAGCTGACGTTTGGCATCCTCAAGGTTACCTGCCAAAAGACTAATAACCGCAAGTTGCTGATGGGCATAGCTTAGGCGGCTCGTGGCGACTTGATTTCCCAAAGAAAGTACTTCTAAAAAACAGTTATGTGCTTTTTCATAGGCTCCCCCATACCTATATATAGTGCCCAGATCAGTAAGTCTTATGGCTAGATTAAAAACAACCCCTCGCTTGCGCTCTATAGTCACACCTTCTTCGGCAAAGATGCTGGCTTGTTTAAAGTCTCCATGTGTAAAAAGCAAATGGTTAGCGTATGACAGCAACGCATGTATCAATTCGTGATAACCAGATTGCCTGCGTAACATCTCCAAAGCTTCTTTAAACAAGCTTTCACGCTCATGTGCGCTAATAGAGTACTCTGCCTGATGTATCTGCGCACGTCCTTGCAACATTTCATCATCTGCCGCGTGGAAGTAACTGGCAGCTTCCCTAAATAGCTTTGCCTGTTCCTGGTTGGTTAGATAATCCAACTTCGAATAAGTCAAAGCTAAACCAAGTAGCGTTTGACCAATAGCCCAGGTGGCATTGTGTTTTCGTATGAGCGCAAGACTATGCTCGAGCAAGGGTTTGGCAATCCCAGGCTCACCCGAAAAAGACAGTAAGGTAGCATGGTTGTGAAGCACTCTGGCATGTGTCAGGCTATTACTTTTTAAGCTCTCACTGGCTTGTTTAAAGAAATCAGCCCCCTCTTCATAGCGTGCTTGCATTAAAAAGTGCTGAAATAGGGTTAAGTTCCCTAGTGCCAGTAAGTCTTCTCTTAAAAACGCTGTGGCGAATTCCCAGGCGTGACGTATATTGGCTAACTCGAGGTTGAGTTCGGTGCGAATCTCCTGTACATTGGACCTTTCATGAAATCCTTTCCGATCCTCAGCAAAGTTGAGAAAATAAATCGCATGCATTTCTTTAGCCACAAGCTGCTCCTCTTTATGCTCTTTGGCTTTCTGGCGAAGAAAGTGCCAAATTAGGGGATGAGCATTAAAACGCTTGCTGGCATCCATGCGAATAAAGCTTTTGTTTATTAGTAAAAGGAGTAGAGGTAACCCAGTTCGGGTCACCTCCCATGCAGCTTCTCTGGTAAATCCGCTTTCAAAAACCGAGAGTTTCCTTAGACTAGCCTGTTCATGGCTGTTTAATCGTGACCAGCTTGCTTCAAAAACGCTGGTAATATCAAGATGTCGCTTAGGCATATCGCTGACAGAGGTTTTTAGCAAGGCCATGCTGTCATTAAGTTCTTGCTCTATATCCTCTAAACTAAGAAGTCGCAACCAGCTTGCGGCCAGCTCGAGCGCAAGGGGCATACCACCTAGCTTTCTACAAATATTAGCTGCACTTATCAAGGCTCTCTCAGTTGGTGCAAAGGAGCCATTAAATTTTTCTGCCCGCTGGAGAAAAAGCTTGACAGCATCAACCTCTGTGACCTCCAGGTCAAGATCGTCTTCCGGAACCTTTAAGCCCTGTAAATCATAAAGCCATTCTGCCTGCAAATTTAAAATTTCGCGTGAGGTGCAGAGAAGTTTGAGATTTGGGGCTAGGGCTAATAGCTCAGGAATTAGCTTAAGGTCATACGTTAGGTGCTCTAAATTATCCAGTATAAGCAAAAGCTCTTTGTTGGCCAGATAATCACAGACTTCTTGCTTTGGAGATTTTTGACCTGATAAGGGTAGGTCTAACGTTTCGGCAATGACAGGTGCAATTAAGTCTGCTAAAGGTACACTTTCCAATGCGATAAAATAGGTGCCATCAGCAAAGCTTGGGGCAAGCTTTTTACCTAGCTCGATCGCCAGTCTTGTTTTTCCCATTCCACCTGGGGCGACTAGGGTAAGCAGACGGCAGCCAGGATCGCTTAGTTTCTGGCTAGCGATTGCGAGGTCAATCTCACGACCTATAAATGGGGTAGCAGGTACAGGCAAAGCTAATGGCCCTTTTTTGGGATTGCGAAGGGAACCTTGATTTGTCATTGACTGAAGGTGCTGAAGTAGGTCTAGCGTTGCTGGGTCTGGTTCAAGCGAAAGCTCTAGCTGCAACTTGGTTTGAAATACCTTAAAGACTTGTTGTGCTTGCGCTGCGTTGCCACTTTGACCCAAGATTTTCAGGTATCGTCTGAAGATGGCTTCGTCGTAGGGTTCAAGACTATGTAAATGTTCCAATAATTGAATTGCTTTGTCGTAGCGTCCGTTGGCCTCAAACTCAATTGCACACTTGGAGACAGTGTCATGGAACTTTGCAAAAAGACTCTGGCGCTCAATTGCCAGCCAGCTTGAAAATTCTGGAATCGAATCTGCACGAAAGTTTTCTAGCAAATGTCCCTGATAAAGCTCTACGAGTCTGGAGGTTTCTTGTTGTTCAAGGCATTGTTGCAGTTCCAAAACATCAGTTGCAACCCGCCAGCATATCTGCTTTGGTGTAATTTGGAGTTGCTCGAGATAAGGCAGCTTTTTTAGTGAGCGTAGGAGCTGACGAAGATTGGCACGTGCTTTATTTTCATCTGTGTCTGGCCAGAATAGATAAACTAAATCGTCACGACTAACCCAATCGGACTGATAAGCGAGATAATAGAGGAGTGCAGATGTTTTTACCCTGGAGGTTTTAACTTGCTTTTCGTCCAGGAAGATAGCTGGTGTCCCTAGCAATTGGACCACGGGCATACACTCGAGTATAGCGTATGCCCGTGAAACCGCTAGACCGACTTCCTAGCCCTCTATATTACTTTTGCTTTTTTGCTTACTCGCCACCTTTAACCATGGTAATCATCAGGTGGGCATAAGGCGTATCGGGGAACATAATCCAGGGCAAAGGACCAGGTTCGGTACTATAAGCCGCATATCCATCATAACTACCAGGTACATAAACCATCATATGCGGAGGGCTACCTTTAGGGGTACCTTCTTGAAGCATATAACCAATGCCTATGCCTGTAGACGGTGGATCAACTTTGTTGACACGAGCAGTAAGCACTGCCAGATAAATATCGTTTAAGCACATAGGATCATTCCCAGGTGTTTCAAGCAAATTAGGAATACAAGTCCAGCCATTACTCCCTGGTCTTAATTCAATCAATTCTGGTCCTGGTTCTTGCGGTGTTGTCCCGCCTGGCCATTCCATGACCCTCGCTCCTTCAGCAATGATGGCAGGTCCAGCACTAAGGGCATTCTGGATTTTTTCATCAACAGTTGCCTCTTGAGCCAGGCTTTGGCAGGACAAAGCTAAAATAAGCATTAGTACAGTATTGAAAATAATAAACGTGGGATAACTGCTTTTCATATTTACCTCCGTGGTTTTTGAACCTTATAGGCTCGACTTGACTTTAGAAAAAACAGTGTGATCTTTGCGTGATTATGGTGTGATTTTTTTTCAGGCTAATTAGCCATTGCAAGATAGCTGTAGGGACTTGAACCCAAAATGAATTCATTGCAGTTATTCTCTTCCCTTTTATTTCTTTTTAGAGAGTTTTTCTTAGTAAACCAAACGAAGATTTTTTGGGTTGCGATGAGCTAACAAACACAAAGAACAAATTTGATGAGTATTCCATGAGTGCTTACCGCTTGGTTTTCTTTGGATGAGGGTCCAGGGACTTTTTCCATTACTGAAGTAGGATGAATGTCTAGAGACTATGACTTCGGTACCGATGCCCACTCGCTAGGATGCTTCCCAGCCAGCAGTGACCTAACCGCCTCTACCATCACCGCAGATGGTTCTTCATGTTCTACAAGCCACTCGAGCATTGCCTGTGCCGCCTCAACAT